>JBBQPO010000095.1:0-19500 GCA_038217285.1 Chthonomonadales bacterium | reverse complement strand
GACAAGGAAGCCCTTCAGGCACCCCAAATTCTTCGCTTCCGCGCGAAGAATTTCTTCCGCGCAGAGGATTTCGTCCTTTCGGATGCGAAGCCCTCCAACACACATTCAACTGCTGCGATCTCGTACAAAGAGGAGAACTCTATTTATGCCACGCGCTCTCGTAACGGGTGGGGCCGGATTTCTGGGGTCGCATCTGTGCGATCGTCTGCTCGCCGAAGGGTTCGAGGTGGTCGTATTCGACAACCTCATCACCGGCAGCACCGACAACATCGCCCATCTTATCGACAATCCCAAATTCCGATTCATCCATTATGATGTAACGGAGTATCTCTATCTCGATGGCCCGGTGGATATGGTCTTTCATCTGGCGTCGCCTGCCAGCCCGGCGGACTTCACCACAAAAGCGATCCAGATCTCCAAAGTCAATGCGATCGGCACTCATAAAGCCCTCGGCCTTGCACGGGCGAAAGGCGCCCGGTTTTTTCTGGCCTCGACGTCGGAAGTCTACGGCGACCCCCTGGTGCACCCGCAGCCCGAAGAGTATCTGGGCAATGTCAACCCCATCGGGGTGCGCGGCGTCTACGACGAGGCCAAGCGCTTCGCCGAGAGTATCACCATGGCCTATCACCGCAGTCACGGCCTGGACATCAAGATCGTGCGGATCTTCAACACCTACGGGCCCCGCATGCGCCTTAGCGACGGGCGTGTCGTGCCCAACTTCATCGGGCAGGCGCTGCGCGGCGAGCCGATCACCGTCTATGGCGACGGCAGCCAGACCCGCTCCTTCTGCTACTGCACCGACCTGATCGACGGCTTCTATCGCTTCGTGACTTCCGACCAGACGGGGCCGATCAATATCGGCAACCCGACCGAGCGCACCATGCTGGAGTTCGCGCAGCAGATCAAGGCCCTGATCAACAGCCCGAGCGAGATCGTCTTCCTGCCGCTCCTCACCCCGGACGACCCGAAGCAGCGGAAGCCCGACATCACCAAGGCGAAGACGCTGCTCGGCTGGGAGCCAAAAATCGGTCTTGAAGAGGGGCTTCAAAAGACTATCAGCTACTTCCAGTCCCGCCTGTAAGCGTCACTATAACAGAGGCAAGAGACAACGTGTTTGCGGGCGGTCGGGAGGAAACCTCGACCGCTTCTTGCCCGGAACTGAGTGGAACCATGAACGTTTACGATATCATTGCCAGGAAACGAGACGGCGGCGAATTGAGCGGGGACGAGATCCGCTTCTTCATCCAGGGGGTCACCGACGGTACGATTCCGGACTATCAGGCCAGTGCGTGGCTGATGGCGGTCTACCTGCGCGGCATGAGCGGGCGCGAAATGCTCGACCTGACGCTGGCGATGCGCGACTCGGGGGAACAGATCGATCTCTCCGATCTGCCGGGGCGTCCTACCGTGGACAAACACAGCACAGGCGGGGTGGGAGACAAGACGACCCTGCTGGTCGTGCCGATCCTCGCGGCGGCGGGGATTCCAGTCCTGAAGATGAGCGGACGGGGCCTGGGATTCTCCGGCGGCACCGTCGATAAGCTGGAGTCGATCCCCGGCCTTCGCGTCGATCTGACGATCGAGCAGGCGAAGACACAGGTACGGCAGGTCGGAGCGGCCCTGCTGGCGCAGACGGGCAACCTGGCCCCCGCAGACAAGGTGCTCTACAGCCTGCGCGACGTGACCGCGACGATAGAGTCGATACCGCTGATCGCGAGCAGCATCATGAGCAAAAAACTCGCGGCAGGCGCGGAGCGCATCGTGCTGGACGTGAAAGTAGGGCGGGGCGCCTTCATGAAAACGCGGGAGCAGGCGGAGCTGTTGGCGAAGATCCTGGTCGGCGTCGGGATCGGAGCCGGGGTTCCGACAGTGGCGATCCTTTCGCGGATGGATGAACCGCTCGGTCTGGCGGTGGGCAATGCGCTGGAAGTACGGGAGGTCGTGTCGTTCCTTCAGTTCGGCCGTCCGGGCAAACGGGATAGCCTGTTGCCGGACGAGATTCCGTTCGTGGATCTCTGCCTGGAGCTGGCGGCGGTCGGGTTGATGGCGGCAGGCAAGGCGCGCACTAACGTCGAGGCCAAGAAAGAGGCGGTCAAACTCCTCTCTTCCGGCGCGGCAGGCGCGAAGTTCGCCGAGATCGTTGCGGCACAGGGTGGGCCCAAAACGCTGGACGAGATAGACGCCGCGCTTCCCGTCGCGCCCGTGCAGTATGTCGTGACAGCCGCCGAGAGCGGCAGGGTCGATTCGATAGACGCCGAACAGGTAGGCCGGCTCGCCATGCAGTTAGGCGCGGGTCGTGCCGCCCGACAGGACAGCATCGACCCCTCGGTCGGCATCGTCCTGGCCTGTAAGACAGGAGCCACGATACAGAAGGGCGACCCTATCGCCACCCTCCACCTCCGCACCGCAGACGCCTCCAAAACCGAAACCTTCACGGAAACTCTGCGCAACGCCTTCCAGATCATTCCGTCAGAAGAGGCCAGCCAGCGCGTCGGCTCGCTCATTCTAACTCATATTCCCTGAACGTGCGTCATTCCCAGTGGCCGTAGCGATTGGCGGGGCGTTTCGTGCCTTCGGGATAGATGAGGTAGACGGTGTTGCGGCTTCGAGCCCAGGCTTTGAGGAAGTTGGCGCGGGGAAAGACCCGCCGACAGGCCTCTCCGCGTTCGGGATGGTGCGCCGGATCGTTCAGGACGATGTCGCCCGTCGCCGTGAAGCCGTCGCAGACCATGAGGTGGCCCGGATCGTTGTCCTTCTCTTTGCCTTTGAGCAGGTCGTAGGAGACGGAGACGACCGGCGGCAGGCCCACGGCTATCCACTCCTCCAGTTCCCGAATATCCGAGAAGCGGCTGACATAGGCGCGGACGCCGGGGAAGGAGCCTGCATAAGCCGTATTGAAAGGCCAGTTGCCCGTGCCGTCGTAGACCCTGTCGTAGATCGCCTGGGCTGCGTCGGGCACCGGAATATCCAGTTCTGGCCGGTGTTTCTTCTCGGCCCAGAACGCCAGCACCATGTCGGTACTGGTCGGACTGCACCAGCCGGCGGCGTTGGGCCAGCCCAACTGGGTGCGTCCGGGAACCACGATCTCTTTGCCCCAGACGGCGCGGTTCGTCTCCAGCGGCGCAGGCACGGTGTGTGTATCCGTCGCCGAGATGCCGAGAAATTTCAGCGCGGGGTTCTTGCCCTCTGCCGAACGATTCAACGTGATGCGCAGTTGCAGGCGGTTGGATGGCTTCGTCAACTCCAGCGTATCGGTGTGGACATCGCCATCTGCATCTTTCTGTCCGACGACGCTCTCGCGCGGAAACGCCTTGCCATCCTTCGACCAGAGGGCCAGCATATACCATTTTGACGCGTGGTCCGCATACAGCGCTTTTGCTTCGACCTTGACGCCGGTTCCTTCGGGCGCGTCCGCATTCCACGAAACGATGATCTCATTCGCGGCCAGGCCCAGCGGCAGTTCCGGCGATGTCAGCGCCGTCTCTCCCACGTCGGCGGTCTCCTCGTGTTCAAACTTCGAGAAGTCGGTGATCGCCACGAAAGCCTTCCCCCGATGCCCCTCGTGCCGCGTCTCCATAGCGCTTCCGTACCCTTTCACGCTCCCTATGCTGCCCACCATGCAGAGCGCCAACAAAACCGCGATACGCATCTCTGTCTCCCGTGGTCTCCGTGACCGAAACCGCCTCTGTTTCGTGCCTGCCGCTATAATGTACCCGATAGAGGCGGCCCGATGCCTTCACTGACCGGAAGGTCATGGAATCCCCGATTTTCCAGTATAATCCTTATAGATTTGCAAGAGATCGGTTCTCGGCAGCGTCGAAACCGGAGAACACAAGGACAACTATGCGTGGAATGAGCAGACCGCTGAAGATCTTTTTTGGGCTACTCGTGTTGGTTGCGGCAGCCGCCGTCATCTGGTCCACCTTTTTTACAACGGCTGAAGCGGGCTACGGGCAGGCCAACGATCTGGCCTTGCCGATTCACGCGGGGAAGCCGCCTGTGCAGTTGAGTTCTCTGCGGGGACGCGTCGTGCTACTCGACTTCTGGGCCACCTGGTATTTGCCCTGCCGCCAGAATATGCAGCAACTGGAAGGGTTTTACGAGAAGTACAACGAGAAGGGACTGGTCGTTGTCGGCGTCTCACTCGACCATGCCGACACACGCGGTCAAGTCCCGAAGTTTCTGCGCGATCTCGGCATCACCTATCCCACCTGTTTTGGCGATGATATCTTCGATCTGCGCTCCAAGTACAAGTTCAAGACGAAGTCTCAGCTCTATGTGATCGATAAGAACGGCAAAATCCGCGATCATATCAATAGTGTGGATCCGCATCTGGAACTCGAAGAGACGATCATCAGGCTTCTCAACGAGAAATAGCGAATGCCGATACAGGAGGCCGCTCTATGCCCGTCGCAAAGGCCAGGGAAGAGAGCGGCACACGCGATCCTAACGGTTGACCTTCGCGTCGACTCGCTGCTGTATCGTTTTGACGGCCTCGGAAGCGGCATCCGCGACGAGACGGTTCTCGTCGCGCGTCAGGGCCTGGAGCGCCGGTATTTCGCGCGCTGTACCGATCTCTTTCAGCAGATGGCAGACATCGATACGCATCCCCCAGTCCTTCGCCCCAAGCTGTTTTGCGACCGCAGGCGCGGCGACGGAGCCCAGTTTGCGCAGGGCGTTCGAGGCGAATCCCCGGTCTTTCTCCAGCCACTTCGCGAGGGGCTCTGCGGCACGCGCATCTTTGGCAGCGCCCAGCACGTCGAACACCGCCCATCGTACCGCGAACGACTCGTCGTCCAGCCGTTTGATGAGCGGCGGCACGCTGGCCTTGCCTCCCCAGGTTCCCAGGGCCTTGACAACGCTCTGGCGGGCGAAAGCGTCTTTATGGTCCAGGGCGCCGATCAAGGCGCGCTCTACCGGGCGTGGATCCCCGGTCGGCAGCGCGCCAGCCAGTTTATCGGCCGCGCCCATGACTTTAAAGGCGTTTGGCGACTGCAGATCGGACAGAGCCGACGTCAACTCCGTTTCGGCAAAGGCCTTCCGCTCCGGCGGTACCGGAGCCGGCGGATGCAGCGCTTTCTCCCGCTCGTCTCCTTCCAGCAGGCGGTACGTCACGGTGACCGGTATCCGGGTCGTCGTCGTGCGGTCAGGTTGCTCCACCAACGTCACCTTGAACTCCATCGTGCGCGGCATCCCCAGTTTGCGATCAAAGGCCACTTTGCCGTCGCCCGTCATCTGCAATGTGGGTCCACCGAAGGAGCGCTCGTTGGTCCGCATCTCGTAGTGCTTGTTGATCTGCACCAGATTGCCTGTGATCGAACCGAGCGTGTAGGAGAGGGTCTCCGAAGCCGGAAGGCTGCGCTTCTCGACGCGGGCGAAATGCGAGAAGGGGGACAAAGAATGCTCCTCCTGCAGAACGATCACGCAGCCGTTCTGAACCTCCCAGGAGGCGCCGTCCGACGGCAGAGTCTCCACGATAAGCTGTGACAGATCTCCGAGGGCGCGCGGTAGAGGTGTCTCGCCCCTGGTGCTCAGGAGATGTCCCTGTCCGTCGATCTTGATCTCGTTCGGCCCCGCGAAGAGGTGCGGAAAGCCCATTCCGCCGAAGCCAAAGGCGCGCAGGCTTGGGAACGGGAATCCGGGCACGCCCCCTCCGGAGACGGTCCGGCGTACCGGTATCAGACTCCCGCCGCAGGTCAGGACAAACCCGTTTTCGTCGGCGGCGCGGCAGTGGTAGGTCGCGTTGCCGCTCATGGTTTCGGTCGTGTCGCCTTCCGTCGTCTCGATCTTGACCGCATAGAGATAGGTCTCTCCGGCTTTCGGGCGGTAGCGCAGGCCGCTGCCGTTCTCCGGTGTCAACGCCAGGTCGAGCGGGTCACGGTAGGCGGAATCGGGCTCCCCCGCAGCGGCCCTGTGCGCCGCGCCGTTGCTGGCCGACGACGTGACATTGGCGAACGCCCTCGGTGTGAGCTGCCAGGGTAGGCAGCCGACCAATCCTATTGCGACGATGACGGTGACGACGGCGCCCGGCCGTGCCGGGAACGAACCCATCTCTTTCATGGCAAGTAGTCTCCTTTTCAGAATCTGCGACGATTCGACGATGCCGATGGTGACGAGTCGAGACTGAAGGTTGGGGCGGTGCCTTGCCGCCACTTTGAGCAGTGCGTCGCCGTAGTCGCCGACGCGCGCGCGGGAGGTACGGATTGCCAGCTCGTCGCAGGCCATCTCCTGCGCCAGGCGATACTCATGCGCCGCCAGCCACTCCAGCGGAAAAAAGAAGAAGAGGGCATGACCGATTGCGGGGATCCAGCCCCAGAGCAGGTCGCAACGGCTGCGATGTGCCAACTCATGCGCGATAACGATCTCCAACTCCGGACGGGAGCATTCGCTCAAGAGCGCCAGCGGCAAGATGATGACCGGATTCGCGCCGCCCAGGAGAACCGGACTGCCGGCCCCATCGGAAACCAGCAGACGCGGCGGATCGCGCAGTCCGAGACGCTCCGAGAGTTCGAGGCAACAGGAAGTGAGAGCGTCGTCCTGAAGCGGTTCCGACAGACCGCGCAGCCAGCCGGCGGCGATCCACTCGCCCGCCACCCGGACCAGGCACCAGACGACCCCCATCCCCCAGGCGAGTAACAGCCAGAACGTCCAACCCGGTCGAGGGAGTGGTGCAGGCGAAGAAGCGACGGTAGGGCGGGGGACCGCCGACAGCACAGAAGGGGACTCAGGAGCGTCCCCAGGGACCGGGACGACCTGCGTGGACGGCAGATCCGCCAGGGGCGAGGCCACGATGGCAGAAGAGACGGCAGCGGCAGGAAGAATTGGCACCGACACAGTTGGCAGTAAGAGAGTGAGGACAAGCTTCAAATAGGCCAATCGCCATAGCCAGGCGCGCAGCGTGGGGGACATGGCAGGGAATCCCTGACATAACAGCCAGACGACCAGCAGCGCTATTCCGCCCTGCCAGCAGGCATGCGCGAGGCCCCCGGCCCAGGCGACCGAGGCTCTCTCCCACCCCGCTATCCAGGCCGGCAAATTCATGGCTTCTCCTCGTCCTGCCCGGCTTTGAGCTCATCGACCAGTTTCTGCATCTCGGCCAGATCCTCCTCCGGCAGACGTTTCACCGAGGCGAGATAGGCGACCACCGGCGACACCGCCCCACCCAGCATCTTCTCGACGAACTGCCGGACAAGGTCCTGCATCAGCTCGGCCTGGGGCTCGGAGGAGGTATAGACGAAGACGCCTTCCCGGTTGCGCCTGCGCTTTAAGTAGCCTTTTTTGCGCAGTCGCTCGACCACGGTAAGAACCGTAGTGCGCGCCAAATTCCGCTCCTGGCCCACCGCTTCTACGACGTCCCGAGCAGTGATGGGGCCGTGCGTATCGATGTAGCGTAAGACCTCCAGTTCATGCTCCCCGAGGGGTGGCTTTTCCTGCTCCATGTCGCTGCGTCCTACTCCTTCTGTCTATTGCTGTAGACTATGACGACTGCTGTAGACTAAAAGTTTCACGTCGCAGCCCCATATTTTTGCCAAACGCGCAAATCGCCTTCCGCCGCCTCCGAAGAGACACTGGAAAGCGATTTTTCGATCCGGTGCCAGACGTACGGACGACCCTACTTGAATTTTTTCGCCGCATGGCTCATGGTCTTCAGGAACTCCGGTCCGCTCTCATAGCCGGTCGTTTGAAGCAGCACTTTGCCTTTCGCGTCCAGAAACACGACGGTGGGAATGCCACTGATACCGAACTTCTCCAGGAGCTTGGGCTGCTCGTCGGCATTGAAGAGAACAGGCACGAACTGCTTTGAGCGGGCGACAACCGCCTTGTCTTTATAGGTGGTGGCCAGCATCGCTTTGCAGGGGCCGCACCACTCCGCCCAGAAATCGATGAAGATCGGTTTCTTCTCACGCGCCGCGATTTTCATGGCGGCCTGCAGCGAACCCTGCCACGCAATGGGCCCATGCTTCTTGAGATCGTTCTCTTTGGCCACTGCGGGCGTGGTGGGCAGAATGCCTATCGTCCCGGTCAGACCCAACACCATAATCGTGCCCCACCGGGCCCATAATCTCTTCATTCGATTTTTTCCTCGCTGCCTGCACACATTCGGATGGGCAGGGCTGGTATCCCGCGCATTTCGTACTCTGCGGCGTTCGCGCCGCATCTTGTTAGATATAAGTTTCAAACCGCCGCAGAAGTTCCCGTTCGGTGATGCACTGGATGCGTTGGGACGATGAGGCTCCTGGAACAGACGGCAGGCCGCTTTCGTCTTCTGTGCATCAGGGCCGCAAAGCCCGATGCAACGCAGAATGCGGAGGAACCATCAAATGCGAACTAGGAATACGACTCTTTTGTGGCTGGCGGCTGGAGTGGGAGCGGTCGCGTTGGCACGGCAGGCGATCCGCAAACGCCGCGCCATTACTTTTCATGGCAAGACGGTACTGATCACGGGCGGCTCACGCGGCCTCGGCCTGGAGATCGCCAAACGACTGGCGGACGCCGGGGCGCGCGTCGCGCTCTGTGCCCGCGATCTGGAAGAGCTGAAACACGCGGAAGCCGAGATCAAGAGCCGGGGCGGTGACGTCTTCATTCTTCCGGTGGATGTCAGCGACCGGGAGGCCGTCGAGAGTATCGTTCACTCCGTCACGGAGCGGTTCGGCGCGGTCGACATTCTGATCAATAACGCGGGCATTATCGGGGTGGGGCCACTGGAAGATATGCAGGTCGAAGATTTCGAGAAGGCCATGCAGGTCCACTACTATGGACCGCTCTATATGACGCTGGCGGTTTTGCCGGGGATGCGCCGCAGACACGGCGGGCGCATCGTCAACATCGCCTCTATCGGCGGCAAAATCAGTGTGCCGCACATGCTGCCCTACTGCGGCAGTAAGTTCGCCCTGGTCGGCCTTTCGGAAGGTCTGCGGGCCGAACTGCAAAAAGACAACATCTTTGTGACGACGGTCTGCCCTGGCCTGATGCGAACCGGCGGCGAACAGCATGCGGAGTTCAAAAGCGAAAATTCGGCCGATCAGGCGCTCTTCACCTTCGGCGCGACGTCCCCGCTGACATCCATCGACGCCCATACTGCGGCCCGACAGATCGTCGAAGCGCTCAAGTTCGGCGACGCCGAGGTGATCCTGTCGCTTCAGGCGCAAGCCGGGGCGCTGGTGCACGGCCTCTTCCCAAGTCTTTTCGCGGACGTCACCGGCCTCGCCGCCCGATTCCTGCCGCAGTCAACCCGCAGCGCAGACGCGTCCGATTCGGGGATCGCTCCCGGCATTCTCCGTGCCCTCACCGGTGGATCGTCCCACTCCAGCGGCGATTAACGGCGGGAATTCCCTGCGGTTGTCAGTTCTTGTCGTCTTTCGTGTCCGGGCGGTCGTCCTTCAGAACCGCCACCGTCCCGGACACAAATTCGAACTCATCGGCATTGGCGATAACGACGGCCCGCATCGGGGTCATTTTCGGATCGCGGGTCAGGAACGGCTGGGTGTTGTTGCCGTCGGGCCGCACCAGCAGAGTCACCTCGTTCTTGTCGGGCTGAATGGTCTCCGCATTCGCGACCCAACCCGATGGCAGTCCCTCCACCTTGACCTGTACTGGGCCTTTGAACGTCCCCAGGCGCGTCAGCTTCACTTTGAACGGGAAGCCTTTGCGCGGATGTACCCTGATCGGCGCATCCTCGAAGGCAACGGTATAGTCCGATTTGCCGCGCACTCCGACCACACAACTGCTTCGGACGACGTAGTGTGGCTGGTTGTTCATCTGGTAGACATCCTGGGCCACGGCCTGCGTTGAGTATTCGGCTCCCTTCGCCACCACCGTCGCCGTGATCTGAAACGGCTTTTCGGTAGGCACCGCCGAAGCGTCCGCCGTCAGGATAAACAGGACGTCGTTGCGGTCACCGGGAATAGCTTTAGGGTTGGCATGGACTCCCGGCGGCAGGTCGTTCGCGGTCAGCAGGATCTCCCCGTTCACGCCATCGCGTCGCGTCAGCACGACGTGTACTGCGGCGGACGTCCCAGGGCGCAGGGTGACGTTGGAAGGATGTACCACCAGTTCCACCTCCGGATGGGCCGGACGCGCCTCGATGCAGTAGACGAAGTTGGGGCCGAGCTTCGCGGAAGGCTCGTCCACTTTCAGCGTATAGGTCTGATTCGCTTCGAGATTGATACGGATGCGGTTATCGCCGTTCAGATTGGCGATGTTCTGGCCTTTCGCATTTTGCACTGAGAGATGCACCAGGGCCGGAGAACCGAGCCGCGCCGCGTACGCCTCGAACTCGACGGGACCCTCGCCCTGAACACGGAACGTGTCCGACGAGCCGGGGCCGGCGAAATGGCCCGCAAAGGCGGCCGGCAGGGCGACCGGCGCGGAGGGGTTGGCATCGGCACGGACAACGGCATACGGCGAGACATAGAACGCCTGGGGCCCAAAGGGGCTGCTGACCTCCTGTACGCCTGTGTGACCGGGCGTCGCCAGGGTGAAGCCTGTCTGTAGGGTCTCGGTGTTCTTGCCGAGTACCTGAAGGGAGGCTGTCGAGGCCATCTGTGCGGCGGGCGGGTAGAGGACTGTGTCGTAAGGCAGTTGGCCCATGCGGAGGCGGTAGACCGAAGAGGGGTTGCCGCTGCCCAGCAGATCCCGGACTTCTAGCGTGTAGGGGCCGTCGGCGGGACACTTCCAGTCGATCAATGGATCGAGATCGTAGTAGCCGTGATTCTCGACAATCTCTTTGCCCGTGCCGTCGAAGAGACGCAACTGCGGATTGAAAAACAACTGGGTCAGGTCGTTGTAACGATAGCCTTTGAGATCGAAGACCAGGCGCTGCCCTTGCTTGGCCTCGAACCGATAGTAGTGGCGTTCGGAGCGGGCTGCCATGGTACCGTTGGCGACGACGGGAAGCGTCACGACCTGCGCGGTTTCACGCCGACCGTTGACGCCCTGCACCTCCGGCAGACTGCCGACCTCGAACAGTCCCGCCGTCGAAACACCCCGCGTGGTGACGAGGCGCACCTCATAGAGGCCAGGCAGGGTATCCGGCGCGATCTTCAACTGCGCCGCCATCTGTCCGGAGGCCGCTGCGGCAGCCAGGAATTTTACAATTTTTTGCTGATCGGCGGGAGCGATAGGCGCCTGCCGCACTTTGACCATGCGGTCTACGGTCGCCGTCCACTGGGCGGGCGTCAGGCTGCGGTTGCCGGGCGAGCGAAGCTCATGGCAGGTGCCGCATTTCGCTTCCCAGACCGGTCGAAAGGTGTCGTCGCCTTTGCTGCCGCCCGGCACCAGCGTACCGGTCATTCCCGGCGCATTTACCATCACGACCCCGCCCCCATCGAGACTCGATCCGCGCACCTCGACCGTGACCGTAGTCCCGGCCTTGCCGCCAACCGGGTAGAAGGTGTTGATACGCGGAATCTGTGCCTGCGCTGCGGCAGAAAAAAAGGTGCAGAGTAGGGCAGTAATCGGCAGTTGTCGAAAAAGTGTTTTTATGTTCATTGTTTACTTTAGGGTCGTTCTGCAGACTCAAAAACCCACTTCGATGCAACGATGTCGGGCCTTGTTAGGGCACCCCCTTCCCGTGTCGGGAAGGGGGCCGGGGGGTTAGGTTCGTTTCTTGCGCGTCGTTTTGCGTGCCGTCTTGATGGCTGGGGCCGGGGGAGCGGGCAGGGCGGGGGGAGCGAATCCGGACAGCAGTTTGTTCGCCTCGACATCCCAGACATAGACGATGCCTTCGCGGCCTCCGGCGACGGCGGTCTTGCCATCCGGAGTGAGGGCGGCAGCGTAGACCGGCTGAGGAGAGTCTTTGAACGCCCGAACCTTGCCGCCGTTGTCGGCGTTCCAGACGTTGACCATCTTGTCCGCGCCGCCGGTGATGATACGCTGGCCGTTTGCGGAGCGGCCGAGCGTGTAGACTCCACCGGGATGCGCCATCGTGGTTCGGTAGTGATAGCCGCTCCACGCGTTTTTACGGTCGTCGTGGTTGACGCCCCACCAGTAGAGTTTGCCGTCTAGGCTGGAGCCGATGAACTGGCTGCCGTTGGAAAGGAAAGCCAGACCGGTGATTCCCCCTTCGCTCTGGTCGAAGTTGATGACGTTGACCACCTTCTGCTGGTCCCACACCTTGACGATGCGGTCCAGGCCTGCCGTCAGGAAGATGAATCCGCTCTTGGGGGAGAAGGCGACGGCCTGGACGCGGTCGTTGTGGGCATCGAGGATCGGGCCGTCGTCGGTGGTCAGGGAGGTGAAACAGCGCACTTTTTTGTCGTTGGAGCCGATGAGCAGTTCGTTGCCGTCCGGGGCGAAGGCGACCGCTTCGATGGTATCGTACTGGTTCGGCAGAACGTTCGGCTTGACGGCATTGGTGGTGTCCCAAACAACGGTAGCGCCCGTCAGGCCCGGCTGTCCGCTGCCGATAGCGAGGAGCTGTCCGTTCGGATGAAACGCCAGGGATCGCACACCGTCTTGCACCTGTCGGAAGGTGCCGACGACCTGCCAGGTGGCTGCGTCGTACAGCACGACCTGTCCGGAGGTTCCGACTGCCAGACGTTTGCCGTCCGGGCTATAGGCCAGCGCTGTGATCTCCCCGAGCGGCCGATTCGGCTTCACGATGACGGAGGCGGAGGCGTCGAGCGGCTTGTCTCCAGTCGGTTTGGCAGGGTCCCCCGGTTTGGTCGGGCCTGGAGCAGGAGCAACAGCCTTACCCGGTGCGGTCACCGGAGGTTTCGCCTGCGTCGCCCCTCTCATTGCGGGAGCCTTGCCGGACTGTGGCTGTCCGGCGGCAGGGGGCGTTTTGGTCTGCCCTCCTGCCGCCAGACTCAGTCCGAGCACGGCGGCGAGGCTTGCCGATATCCTAGGGCATCGCATTTTGCTCGTCCTGAAGAACGTCTGCATCATACCAGCGCCTTGTGGATATGCGAGCCGCCGCGGGCAAGGGTGATACGGACGCCCTCGGGTGAAGCGATGCTCTGGGTATAGTCGATGCCGAGACAGTGGTAGATCGTCGCGGCGATGTCTTCCGGGCGCACCGGGTCGGACGCAGGCTCCATGCCCTTGGCATCGGACGAGCCGACGACCGTTCCGCCCTTGACGCCTCCGCCTGCCATGAGCATCGAGAAGACGCGCGGGTAGTGGTCGCGTCCCGCGTCGCGGTTGATGATCGGGGTGCGTCCAAACTCGCCCATGACGACCACTAGCGTGCGCTGCAGCAGTCCGCGCTGCGCCAGATCGGCGATAAAGGTGGAGAAACTCTGGTCGAACATATTGAGATGCCCGTTGCCCAGCGAATTGAAGATGTTGGAGTGGTTGTCCCAGCCGCCGAGCGTGACGGTCGAGAAGCGCACACCTGCCTCCGTCAAGCGCCGGGCCAGCAGCAGGCTCTGCCCGAAGTTGTTGCGGCCATAGGAGTCGCGCAGTTCCGGCTTCTCTTTCGAGAGGTCGAACGCGGCGCGGGCCTCGGTGGAGGAGAGCAGCGTGTAGGCGCGGTTGTAGAACGAGTCTACGGCGCGGGCTGTATCGGAACCCTTCTCATGCTGTCGGAACGCCGCATCGACGGTTTCGCGCAGCTCTTTGCGGCGCGCCTGTTTCTGCTCCGTCATGTTGGCGGGCCTGTCGAGGTCGCGGACGCGGAAGTTCGGATTGGCCGGATCGCCGCCGGGATAGAACGGGTTCAGAGAAGCGCCGAGGAAACCCGCTCCCATCTCGCTGCCGGGCTGCTGAATCGAGATGTAGGGGGGCAGGGCGCTGCGGGGGCCGAGGAGGCTGGAAGCGACCGCCCCGTACGAGGGAACTGCGAAGCCGGGCAGCGGCAGGAAGCCGGTCAGCATATAGTGCGTGCCGATCTCATGCGCGCCGGTCGGGCTGGTCACGCTGCGGACGGCGCAGACTTTGTCCATCTGACCGGCGAGTTTGGGCAGATGTTCGGACAACTGAATGCCGGGAGCGGAGGTCGGGATCGCGTTGAACTTACCCCGAATCTCCAAAGGCGAGTCCGGCTTGGGGTCGAAGGTGTCGATATGGCTCGGCCCACCGGCCAGCCAGATCAAGACCACGGAGTCGGCCGTGCCTGTCGTATGGCCTCCCGCCGGCTGCGCTTTTTTCGCGCTGTCCGCCAGGGCATAGTATTTCGAAAGTGAGAGCCCGAGCAGGCTCAATACGCCTACCCGCAGCACGTCCCGCCGATGAAACTTCTCGCAGTCGCTCAGCCAGTTGTACTCCATAGAACCAACCTCCCCAGTTCAGCATTTCAGTGATTGTGATATCAGGATTTCAGTGATTGAAAAAGAATTCGCGGGCCGAGAGCAGCGCCCAGAGCAGATCTTGCGCGCCTTCGTGGCGATCCGGCGTCAGTTTGAGAATGGCGACCGATTTGGAGAGCTCGGTCGGGTTCGGCGGGCGGCAGAACGTGCGCATATAGAGCCCGCGCACCAGCGCCTCGTCTGTGTCGGAGCGGGCGACCTCGTTGTTGACCGTGGTGCCCTGCCGAATCTTGTTTTCGATGTACGGCGAGTTGATCATCATCAGCGTCTGAACGAGGTTCGGCTCCAGCTTGGGGTCGATGTCCGCCAGAAACTCCCGATGCGACTGCCCGAAGGCGCTCAGGAACTGCGAGCCGTTCGGT
The DNA here is from genome assembly GCA_038217285.1 of Chthonomonadales bacterium. GTDB lineage: Bacteria > Armatimonadota > Chthonomonadetes > Chthonomonadales > Chthonomonadaceae > JANXLO01. The sequence goes on along the minus strand of JBBQPO010000095.1, from coordinate 4,889 downwards.
ACCTCGGCCTGCACAGCGCGCGACCGCTCCGGGAACGAGCCGAACTTCTCCGGCGCTCCTGTCGCCTGGTTCACCGCATCTATCAGCGCTTCGGCGGGCATCGCCTTCGGGAAGTAGTGTGAGAAGAAACGGTCGTCCTTCTCATTGGACGCATTGGGAACGGCAGAAAGTTGGTAGGTGCGTGAGTTAAGAATCAGGCGTGTGACATATTTCATATCGTATTTGTGGTCTACCATCTCTTTCGCCAGCGCGTCGAGCAGGCCGGGAACGCTCTCCGGGGTGGTCGCGCGCATGTCGTCCACCGGATGGATGACGCCGCGCACGAAGTAGTAGGACCAGAGCCGATTCACGGTGGCGCGGGCGAAGAACGGGTTTTTCGTGTCGATCATCCAGTCCGCGAGAGAGGCGATCATGTCCGGCGTCTCTTTCGCGGGTTCCGTCTCACCCAGATAGGTGCAGGGCGCGATACGGCCCCGGTTCTTGCCGTTTACCGACTGGTTGACGACGCGTGCGCCGCCGTCGTAGCCGATGATCTCCTCGTTGTTCAGTTTGCCGCCGCGGGCGTTCACCTTCCCCATGAAGGAAGCGAAGTTCCAGTAGTTGTCGGTGGTCCAGCGATCGAACGGATGTTTATGGCAGCGGGCGCAAGACATACGCACACCGAGAAAGGCCTGCCCGATGTTCTCCATGCGGTCGTTCGCGCCGCGCTCGACGCGGTAGAAGTTTGCGGGGCCGTTCTGATAGGTACTGCCGCGCGCCTCGATCAGATCGTGCACGAACTGGTCCCAGGGCTGGTTCTGTGCGACACTGTTCCAGATCCAGTCGTAGAACAGGACTGCGCTGCGGTCGGCCAGTGCGCCGTTGCCGTTGCCGAACTTACGCGGGTTGACACGAAGCAGGTCGGCCAGGCGCAGCGTTCGGAAATCGACATACTCCGGTCTTTCCAGCAGGCTGTCGATCATCTTGGCGCGTTTGGTGGGGCTACCATCGGCCTGGAAGGCGACCACTTCGTCCGGGGAGGGCAGACGTCCGAGGGTATCGAGCGTGACGCGGCGCAGAAACTCGGTGTCGTCGCTCAGGCTGGACGGCACGACGTTCAACTGCTTGAGGTTGTCGAAAACATACTTATCGACGATGTTGTTGTTGGGAGTTTCGGGGTAGGCGCCCTTGCGAACCTGCGGCAGGGTCACGAAGCAGGCCGCGACGGTGCCGAGATAGCGCACGACGACCGCGCCGCCGCCCCAGCGCAGACCGTTCACGACGCCGTTCTGCGAGACATCCAACACCGCGCCGTTGGTGGACTGGAACGCTGTCTGCCGGGTCACATCGCGGGTGCTGCCGTCGGTATAGGTCGCCATCACCTTCAACTGGCGCGGCATCCTGGCCTTTGCAAGCTGCAGTTTGTCGGGTACCACGCGCAGGGTGGTCAGGCGCGGATCTTTATCCTCGAACGGCGCGCCCTGTTTGATCCAGCGCAGCAGGGTGTTATACTGGTACGAGCCGATGGCGAAGCGCTTCCCGCCGACATGCGGCGCGGCTCCAACGGCTTTCAGCAACAGGAGACTCTTTTCGGGAGCAGTGAAGTTGATGCGGCGGCCTCTGGCGCCATAGACGATCGGTTCGAAGTCGTCTTCCGGGCTGAGCGTCAGCAGCGAAATCTGAAAACCGCCGCGTCCGCCGAACTTGCCATGGCACTGGGAGCCGGAGCAGCCGCCGCGATCCAGGATCGGAGCGACATCTCGCAGGAACTCGACGCGGGCTGGCACAGAAGGATCGGGCAGAACCATGACCACAGGCGCTTTGGCGACGACCGGTCGATGCCTTGTCTGCCCATGCTTCTGTGCGCCCACCGGCAGTGTAAACCCGACGAGCGCCAGTGGAAGAACGGCTTTCCACAGTTGCATACGATCAACCTCCCTATACGTATAATACGCTTGTAATCCTAACCCACTTTGACACAGGATGTCAAGTCCATGTTACGGCGTGTTCGTGGACGCCCGCTCATAGAGTTCAGTGACGGGAGCGATCCAGGGATTTCATACTCAAATGGACGCGCGAGGCGGAAAGAAAGTTCATTGCGAGGGCGGGACGCGCCGGAGCCCTGCGCCATTGCCGCTTCTGAGTGTCTGAGGCGCTTCGAAAGGGAGGAGGTAGGGACGCCATTTGCGGCCCTCTGACGATAGTTTTGAAAATTATCGGTCCAGAACAGCCGTTTTGGCGAATCTGGCACAGTTTGTGCAAGTACATGGTTGAGAGGTGCGAATGCCGATTTTTCGGTAGGAACACGGGATTTTTTGTGATGAAGTGAACTCTATGCCAGTTTGCCCGTGTATATTGGGTAGACTAGGAGTGTGTTTGCTGTTCATCGCTCTCAAGAGCTACAGGTGGGGCTCCGCAGGCAGGGAAGCGATTCCTTATTATGGGGTATTATAAGTGCCTGCCCTGATCCTTCATGACTGCGTAACAATTCGCGCCGATAGCGTGCTTGTCCGCTACCTTTCGCACAGAATATGGAAATACTCAAGGAGAAGTGACCTATGCGTAAACTTAGTTTAACACTGCTGGCCGCTGGAGCGGTTCTAATGGGTGCCACGCAGCACGCCAACGCTCAATATTTCAACTACACCACGGATTTCGAAACTCCTGCGGGCGGACATGTCGTCAATGCGTTCTCGGTCGATACGACCGCAGCGCTTGGTATCAACGATATCATCTCCACGGGCAATTATGCGCCGCCGAGCGGTACGCAGATAAGTCTGTATCAGTTTGCGACGAACAGTACCTCCAACTCGACCGATCTCACTGTGGGAGTTTTCAACTTCCCCTACAAGGTTGCGGTCACGCTGACCCCCTCCAATGCCGCCGGAGCGCCACTGGCTGGATACAGCGCGATCACCCAGTTCGTGACCGGTACGCTGAGTGGGCATTTGACGCAGACGACCAACACGCTGGCGAATACCTACGACAATCTGGTAAGTACGCCGGACGGACAGGCCGAAGTCTTCAACTATGTCTTCACCGCCGCCGGTGTGCCGACGATCAACTTCCAACTGCGCGCGTTGCCGGGCCTGTTCAATAATGGCGGCTCCCCGACTCCGCAAGCAGGAGGCGCTGGCGCTCGCGTCGTCGGTACTCCGGAACCCGGCACCTGGGCTATGCTCTTCGGCATGGGTGTCTCCGGTGTGGCCTTCGCTCGCCGCCGCAACCGCCGCAAGTAGAATCCATCGGATTCTACGAAGGATGGTCCTTGAGCATCGCATGTCAGGCTTTGTGCCTCTCCATCCGAGGCACGAAACAGTGCAGGTTCTTGTCCTGGTCTTTTTTTCAGGTATCGACACTCTGTATCAGGTCAACGCAATAGCACCATTGTTGCACGGGAGTGGGCAACTCTCCCGCACAATAAGAACTCTGTTACACAGACACGTTCAGGACGAATACAGCCAAAAATTATTCTGGCGCGTGTAGCAGCGTCCCGCTCCGTTGTAGGAAAGACGGGTGTGGGATCATCGAATAGTAAAGGGAAAATTATCCATGAAGATTTCTTGTCTCTTATCCCGCACGGTCGCCTTGGCGGCCCTGACGGTCGTAGGTGCTGGCGCCGCCATCGCCCAGTCGATTACGCCTGTCTTCATCTCCGCCACAGGCCCGGCCGGGAACATCGTTTACAACTATCAACTCTTCCTTGGGGCGGACACTCGCACCTCCGCCGGGGATATTTTCACCTTCTATGACTTCAACGGCCTGATAACGGGTGGCGGGAACAGTCCCACGTTCACCACCGGTGGTGGCGGAACGTCGTACAATGTTACGGTACAGAACCTGGGGCTTAACCCGCCCGGATCGGCCCAGTTGGCCGGTGACGATGCCTTGCAGCCGAACGTCTCCCTCACGTACAACGGGACGACATTCGTAAACTCGGGCGCCGGTTCACAGTTCATCGGAACCGTGCTGATCCACTCGCTCAACCCGGTCAACGGCGCTGGAGACTTCACCGCCTTCGCCGCCAACTCGACCAAGAACAGCAACAGCTCCCCGGCAGGCAACCAGTCCTTCGTGACCGGGCCGAACAACCGACCTGCTGGGCCGAGCACTCCGGAACCCGGCACCTGGGCCATGCTCTTCGGTATGGGCGTCTCCGGGGCTGCGTTCGCTCGCCGCCGCACCCGCCGCAAATAGGCAGTCGTCCTGATGCAAAATGCAGATGTCCCGGCACGGTGTGCCGGGACATCTGCATTTATGGCGTTCGAACGGGCGGAGTATTCCGATAAATCCGAATGCCGCCGATCAAATGTCTTCTCTGTGAGTGAACAGCCTTGCTCTATTTGAAAGCGTGCCGCCATCCTATCCCTGGGGCATCGTCGGATGCTTAGATGGCGAGCAAGGATAAATGAGAGAGAGTTTTTTTGGCAAATTTGATCGATTTTGCGTCTACGTCGGTTGTTTCGACCGATGTGGCACGTTTCTTGCATTGTTCACTTATTGTAGAGATGGCCTTGACCAGGCCCCTGACGTTTGGGAACCTGGCACGCACATATTTCGTCTATTAGCGGACTGATTGTTTGGCGCGATCCGCCTGGTCGTGTGTCTTACGGAACATCGGTCAGCGCTCCGGCATGGGAGGCTTTCACTCTTCCATTTCGATTAGAACACTGTGATACAAGACAGGTTCGTGAAGTACATCGCCAAAATTATCCGGCGTGTGCCGCAATGTTCGGTATCCGTTTCAGAAAGACGGATACGGGCCTTCCGCCTATTGACCTTCAGGTGATCTAGCAACGAACCGCCCAGGTTTGCGTATTGTGAGTATGAACACCTTAATTCTTACCCGAAAACAGATCCAACAGAAGCGTTACGAAGCCGCCGCTCTCTTTGAGCAAGACCTCTCCAAC
>JBBQPO010000094.1:0-19622 GCA_038217285.1 Chthonomonadales bacterium | reverse complement strand
CGTGACGTCGAGTGTGGTGGCGTCGGTGGTAGGAACGCTCTGGACGACGTGGCCGGTGGGAGCGACGAGGAAGGTGCTGCCGGCCACGTCGGTGGTCGCCAGCCAGCGGCCGCACTCCACGGCTCGCATCTGAAAGATCTGTCGATGCTGGTCGTGCTGCACAGGCCCCCACTCCAGCGGATTGTCGCTTGGCACGAGAAAGCTCTCCGCGCCGTTGTTCGCCAGCCGCCGCGCCACATCCGGATAGTCCATGTCGAAGCAGATCGCCACGCCCAGCGGGCCGCAGGTCGTCGGAAAGACGTGGGCGTCCGTGCCGGGCACGCCGTCGCGAATGAAATGTACGGTATGGTTCTTGACATGCTGACCGATGAGAAGCCCCGTGGGGTCGAGAAGAAACGCGGTGTTGCGGAAGTGCGCATCGTCTTTCGGGTCGAACTGGTCTTTGGCGCCGAAGAGGAAGTAGCTGTGGTGTTGGCGAGCCACCTCCCGCAGTTTCTTCCAGAGCTTGGGATTGGCGCGTGGGTCGCTGACGTAGCTGTACTCCGGCCAGACGATCACCTGAAAGGGTATAGCAGCGGGAAGCTGCGAGAGGCCGAACAGGCTCTCGTCGTCCTCCGAAGAGGCCTGGACGAGACGTACACGGAACGCCGAGGCCAGATCGGGCAGATCGGGGGGAGCCATCGGGAACGGCACGAACAACAGCGCCATAGGAGCGAGGCGCAGGGCGATCCTGGAGAGACGCCCGCCTGTCAGGGCGAACGCGCACCAGCCCACCACGAGAAAACTGACCCCATACGATCCGACGACGGCGGCGATGCGACAGGGCAGGGGATAGTCCACCAGCGAATAACCCACGCCCAGCCAGGCGAAGTTCAGGGCCATAGGCTCCGAGCGGAAATACTCGATCCCGGTCCAGGCGACCGCCGCGAGAAGAGGAAACGGCACGCGCGGCAGGCGTTCGCGCAGCCAGACGGTCAGGCTGCAGACCACGGCTGGAAACGCGCCGCCGATCACCCACAGCGACACGGCGGGCGGACCGAACATTCCCCAGAGCCAGCGCCAGGAGAGGGCGCAGGCTGCCGCCCCGAAGGCCAGACCGATGTAGGCGGCGCGGCGCGGGGTCATGCCCTGAAGGAGAGCCAGCAGCCCCGTGAGCGCGAGGGGCAGGAGGAGCGGCAGCGGATGAGGCGGGAAGCAGAGCGCGAAGACGCCTCCCAGACCGAGACCGCAGATCACACGCCACCCGAACCCAGGCGAACCCTCCGCCGCAGCCAACGCCGCAGGCGCTGGAGCCGACTCCAAACCGCCCCGAGTCGTCATCTTGTCTCTCTCCCTCTTCCTGTGTGGAACCGCTCCTACCGTTTGCGGAAGGAGAGCGCCGATGCCTCCATCGGTCCGAGAGTGGAGCTCGCGCCGGGGTCGGCGTCCTGGTAGGTGATGGCGGCAAATTTCGTGCCTATCAGGGTGATATAAACGGTGCCACGCACATGGTGTGGGCTGCCGCCAGGACTCTCCGACGCGCTCCATCGGCAACGAACGAACCTCCTGCCCTGAAGAAGTCCCCACTGGACCGGAGCCGCTTTCCAGTTGTCGCGATTCTGGTGTAACTGTATCATAAACAGATCCAGAACCGTCTCCTCGGATGGCCTCTTGTTGTCCCTTGGCTGAACGTTTCCTGTGATCACCCACAGCACAGGAGCCGTGTTATCTGCGCGGTGATCGCCCTGGAAAATATAGATCTGGTTCGTGCCGTCCGCCTTTTGCGTCGAGACGAAGCCGCGAGGCGGGCGAATCGACCAGCCGAACAAAGCTCTTTCGGGGTCGAGTTGATTTACCGACCCCGGCTTTGCCGTCCATGAGGCGAGTTTACCATATTTCGGTTTTACCTTTTCAGGCTGTTTTCCGACCTTCAGAGGATGGTAGTCGGTCTGTGCAACGGCCGTCCGTGTCAGGCCGATCAGCAGCAGGGCAGCGAGGGCGCGGGAACGCATAGTTTTCTCCTTTTTCAGATGGGCGCGGTGACAGCGGCGCGTTCCAGGCGGTCTCTCACGGCAAGCCAGGCTTCCTGGGCCGGGGGCATATCGACCAGTATCACATGAACGTCGGCCGCGTCCAGTTCATGCAGGGCGGCATAGAGGCGGACGGCGTAGAGCGCCGGATCATGCGACAGTGACAGGGCCACCAGGCCCGGCAGGAGCGGGGGCGCAGGATCGAATGTCAGCCAGCCGACGCGTCTGCCCTGCGCGAGCAGTTGGTGCAGACGCGCTGTGCTGTCCGCGTGGAGTTCCAGCGGAGCGCAGGGCGCATAGTGCCGCGAAAGCATTCCCGGCGCGGGGAGGGGGGCGTCGTCCGCTGCCGGGGGCAGGTTTGCAGTTCGTCGGATCGGCCCAATGACCGCCTCAATCTCTGCCGGACTGAGCAGACCCGGTCGCAGCAGTTGGGGAACGTCGCCGCTGAGACTCACTACCGTCGATTCCAGGCCGCCGCTGGTAGCGCCTCCGTCTAAGATCAGGGGTATGCGGCCGCCGAGGCTCCGGGCGACATGCTCGGCGCAGGTCGGGGAGAGCTGCAGCGAGCGGTTCGCGCTCGGGGCAGCGACCGGAACGCCCGCCGCCTGCAGCAACGCCAGCGCGACAGGATGCGCCGGAATGCGCACTCCCACCGTCGGCCCTCCGCCTGTGACGATGTCGGGAATGCTCTCTCGGCGCGGCAGCACCAGTGTCAGGGGGCCAGGCCAGAATCGCTCCGCCAGCCGGACTGCCGCGTCCGGCCACGCGGCGACGATCTCTTGCACCGCGCTCACATCAGAAGCATGAACGATGAGGGGATTGCGCGCCGGACGGCCTTTCGCGGCAAAGATCCGTGCGACGGCCCCGGCATCCAGAGCGTTCGCGCCCAGGCCGTAAACCGTCTCCGTCGGGAAAGCCACCATCTCCCCGCGCCGCAAGCGTTCCGCCGCCTCCGCTATCGCCTCCAAGTCCGGACTATTGGGATCTATCTGTACTATCGTCGTCTGCACTCTGTCTCCTCACTGCGCTTATTCCCTCTCTCTATTGAACCACTCTCGGCCTCATCTGTCAAGGAAGCGGGCCGAAGAGGAGATTTTTTCAAGTCCGGGACGAGGCGCGGAACCTTCGGGGCGAGCATGGTGTTATGATCTGGACACAGGGGAGAAGGCGCTGACTGCCGGAAACGAGTGGTCGATTTGGTTCCGTACAGGATTCAGGGAGTTCAGGGCGGAACCTAAAGGTGTCTCTCGCTCCCGCATAAGGAACCATGAATGGACGATGCTGTGACCACGACCGCCTACAAACAGGAGTACGAACGCCTGCTCAAGCCGCTGATGCGAATCGCTTTTGGCGTGGCGTTGCATCTGACGCGCAACCGGGACGACGCCGAAGATCTGGTACAGGAGACGGCGATACAGGCGTTTCGCGCGTTTCCTACCTTCCAGCCCGGCAGCCACTTCAAAGCCTGGTTCTTACGTATCCTGACGAATCTGTTTCTGAACAAGGTGCGCAAAAAGCAGCGCGAACCGGAGATTGCGAGCCTGGACGATGCGCCCGACCTCTATCTCTATACGCAGGTAACCCTGAGCGGCTGGAAAAAAGGGAATCAAGACCCGGCCACGCAGTTGATGGAGCGCATCGGAACCGAGCAGATAGTGGCGGCAATTGCGGCGCTGCCGGAGGAATTTCGCGTCGTCGCCGCGCTCTACTTCGAGGAGGAGTTGTCGTATCAGGAGATCGCCGACATCCTCGATTGTCCGCTCGGGACGGTTCGCTCGCGCCTGCATCGCGGGCGCAAAATCCTGCAGCGCACACTGTGGGAACTGGTGCAGGAGACGCCTCCCGGCGCTGCACTCCCGCAAACGAAGGGAGGGAACTGATGCTCCCCATTATTAACTTATACACCTGCAAAGAGGCGCTCATCCGCCTCGACGACTATCTTGATCGTGAGCTTTCCCCGGAGGAGATACGCCGTGTCGAGAGGCATCTAAAGATCTGTCATCATTGTACGCGCAAGTTCGGCTTCGAGAAGGAGCTGCTGGCGCAGATACGGGAACGCCTTACCCGACTGGACACGCCGCCCGAACTATGGGAGCGGATAACGCACACCCTCGCTGAGATCAAGGAATAGGAGAGGGCGTCATGAAACGACTGGAAAAGAAACACCCGCTGGCGATTCGATGGTTCCACTGGATCAACTTTCCCGTGCTGGCCATTATGATCTGGAGTGGCCTGCTGATCTACTGGGCCAACGACGTCTTTCGTATCGGCTGGGGCGGCCACACGCTTTTCAAGTTCTTCCCGGATGCGTTCTATCATCCGGCTACCAATCTGATGTCGAAACAGGATATGCCTCTCTATACGCTCGACCACAAGCTGGCGACGGGGATGGCCTGGCATTTTCTGTTCATGTGGGTCTTCTTTCTGAACGGCCTGCTCTATGTCCTCTACACGACGCTCTCCGGGGAGTGGCGGTATCTGATCCCGAACCGCCATACGCTCCGTGAGGCGTGGCAGGTCGTTCTGCACGATCTGCATCTGAGTAAAAAGCATCCGCCGCGTCGTAAGTTTAATGGAGCGCAGCAGATCGCCTACACCTCGGTCATTCTGATGGGCATCGGCTCCCTGGCGACAGGTATCGCGATCTACAAACCCATCCAGTTCGCCTGGGTGACCTTTCTGCTCGGAGGCTACCAACTGGCGCGCTGGTTCCATTTCGGGCTGACAATAGGCTACGTCGGCTTCTTCGGAATCCATATCCTGCAGGTCATCCGCGCCGGTTGGAACAACTTCCGGGCCATGATCACCGGCCATGAAGTGGTTGCCGCCGACGAGAAGCCGTTCTGAGAGCCGCCGCCCGTAAACGAGCGGCCTGATGCGGTAAGGCCGATGAATCGGCCTGTGTTGGTTGTCAGGCAGTTCTAAGTGAGAGGAAAAGGTTCCCTCTGGGCCCGGCAAATCGCCCGAATGTAAGAACGCGCTCACACAATACACAGGCCCATTTATGGGCCTTGCAAAAAACAGACCGCTCCTTTAGGGGCGGGTCTGAAAGGGCGTGACGTATTGACGACAAGGAATAAGCAATATGAGCGATAGCAATAACCCGCGAATTCCCGAGGCAACTCGTCCGGCGGCGCCTGCCGAGGTGCTCTCGGACGAAGAGGCGGAGCAGCGAATACGCCGGATGTCACGGCGAAGTTTTTTGAGCGGTGGGATCGTCGTGGCCGCTGCCGGCGCGGGCTGGTGGTGGCTGAAAGAGCTGAAGCCTCGCACGGAAGGCGACGTCGCGTGGCCGTTCCGCCGCGCACTGGAGATCAATGAAAAGCTGTCCCGCGCCTATTTCCGCGACGACAGACTCGTTCCGACCTTTCCGCGCAGTCAGGCTGCCGTGCCACGCCCGAACGCCGAAGTCGGCCTGCCCGACTCTTTCGACCCGGACACCTGGAAGCTCAGCCTGCTGGGCCTCAAAGATATGTCCGCCGCGACCACGACCGAGGACGACGATACACACGCCGTCCGCCTGACACTGGACGTGATCCAGGCGCTGCCAAAGTTCGACATGACGGTGCAGTTGAAGTGTATCGAAGGCTGGACTGATGTCGTCAACTGGGGTGGGGCACGCTTCCGCGACTTCCTTCTGAAATATCCGCCGCCGACCAAGAGCGGGCAGCCGATCGATCTGGAACATCGCCTGGACGACCTGCCGCAGTATGTCGCTCTGGAGACGCCCGATGGCGGTTACTACGTCGGCATCGACATGGCCAGCGCCGTCCACCCGCAGACCCTGCTCTGTTACGAGATGAACGGAGAGGCCCTGCCTGCCGACCACGGCGCGCCGCTGCGTCTCGCCATTCCGGTCAAGTACGGTATCAAAAACATCCAGCGCATCGGCACGATCCGCTACTCCGACGAGCGCCCGAAAGACTACTGGGCCGAACTCGGCTACGACTACTACGCCGGTCACTGATGTCTGAACTCGGACGGCTGCACGGGAAAGTCAGAGGAAGTTCGGGACCGCGACGCTGTCTGCCAACGCCGTGCGTCTCTACTGGTATCCCCTGGTCGGTCTGTAAGAGCGAACGGGGCTTCGGCGGATTCCACCGTTCGGGGAGTATCGGGAGGATTCACTCAGCGTCTTTTCCGAGAAGCGAATCGCGTGAGAGGGAGCAGCGACCCAAGGGCGTGGAACGCTGCGTCCTTCTTTCCCGGTCGCGCTACGGCGCAGCGCCGGGCCACTGCCTGCCGACCATCTCCGCCATCAAGCGGCCTTCATGCTGCACTGTGCGCTTCATGCGCGCGTCCAGTAAGGTTGTGGGTGCATGGCGGTCTCGCAAGTTTGATGTGGTAATCCAACTTGCGATTTGCCTGCCCCACTTTTCACTGCTTCATGCGGTGCTGCCAAGCTTTCAAAGTCGATGCATATTAGGGTAAAATCATCCTTACGATGAGCAGACGAAGCGGAAGCGGAATCGGCATAATTCTCATCTGGGAGGATTGAATCATGGGGATAAGCCCGTTTGCTTCGCGATTTCTGGAAATCGCGAAGCAGGAGACACGATCAATTGCTGTGGTCCAGAAAGCCGATCTCCCGGTGGGACACTACGGTTTTGTGGAACTTTACTGTGACGAACTGGATTGCGACTGTCGGCGTGTCGTGATTCATGTTCTCACGGAAGCGACAGGACCGAAAGTCTGGGCTACGATCAACTACGGCTGGGAGGACGAAGCCTACTATGCCACATGGATGGGGGATTCGGATTTCACCCCGGAATTCGCTGGGGCCAGCCTTGACCCCCTCAATCGGCAGTCCAAGTATGCCGACGTACTCTTGGACTATTTTGTGAATGTGGTTGCCGATGAAGCCTACATCGAGCGTCTGAAACGGCACTATGCCATGTTCAAGTCCTCTTTGAAATCGGGATCACAGCCACAGTTATCACAATGGAAGCCACCACGTAAGATGAAACGCCGTTTACGTTAATTGAGTTCAATGGTAATCATTTGCCTCAATCTGTGCCAATCCTCGCTCCCTTTGGGCTTGTTGCTTCTTCGACTGGCGTACTATCCCTTCTACCAGACCGCAAACCTTCCGATGCCGGTGTGGGTAGCAGTGGATCCATCGTCCGTCTGTCGCCTCTACACTGGCCGACACCAGAAGGTTGAACCTGAACCGGCATCCTGCCAAATGTGTGCGCTTGGGACGGCCACCTTGCTCGTCAGCCTGACGCTATTCTACCTGAAGGCGACCACGACTGTTCCAGCCGATACGGAAGAGGACAGCCAGACCACGCCACACATTTCATAACGGAGCGCTAATCTGTAACGATCCCATAGGTTTTGATGTATAATAAGCGTGATGGAGGAGAGCCGCCCCGTCCGAGAGATCCTAACTCCGAACGAGGCGACCGGCCTATCGGACTACAAGTCTTGCGACTTGTTCCGTGACTTGCGGACGATCAGCGTCAACTGATATCCGTAGTACACGGTGCCGAGCGCATAACACGCGAGGCCTAGGAGATGACACGCTATTGCCATTTCCATTCTCCTTCCTAGCCGGGCCCGATGTAGACCGCAGAGCGTCGCAGCCGCCCTGCGGTCTTCCGTTGAACTCGGCAACACCATTATGCCGCTTCCGTCAATGGAAAGCAACCTCGCAGAGAGGCTGCTTTTTTCATGCCATCTTTATCTACAACCGCCGTCCGTCACCGGCTTCTGGACATAGATGAATTTGGAGACACGAGCTATATTCGTAACTTCGCATCATCAATCCGGTATAATGAGTGATAGCCGGGGGGCGGCACGAACGTTCCCCGTATGGCACCGCTTGCAATCGTCCGTTTTTTACCCGCGTCAGGAACGTCTTTTGGCTTTTTTCCATGCCTGGTTTTCGGAGAGCGCATCGACTTACCGCCCAATGGTGAGTCGCGCTGTCGTGTGTGTCTTCCTGTTGTTGGGGTGGAGTGCAGGGCGGGGCGGGGCGCAGAACGGGGTTCCGGCAGCGCCCAAGCCGTTGGCTGCGGTCGCAGGGCAGCCGGCCAATACTCTGAAGCCGGATTTGCGTGTGGAGTTTTTTGGGGCGGAGCGGGGCTATGCGGTCAGCACCGAAACCGTGCCGGTGCTCTGCGTTCTGCGCAATGTCGGGACCGCGACGCTGCCTGCCAATGCCGTGCGTCTCTACTGCTATCCCATGGTCGGCCTGGACTATGTCTCCGGCGAGATCAAGCCCCTGCTTCCCGAACTCGCCCCCGGACAGAGCGTCGCGTTTCGCTGGCAACTGGCTCCTGGCAGCAGGCAGGGCAGACTGCTGACGGCGGTCATGCTGCAGACCAATACGCCGGTTCTGGGGCTGACCTTGAACGGCAAGGAACAGCCGACCACGGTTGGAGACGCGCCTCCTCCGACGGCAGTCGCGCCAGCCGGATTGCCGCGTGCCGTGCTTGCCGCCATCCCCCATTTTGCCTTTCCGCCTGCGCTCGGTAGTATTCGCGCGGGGACCGCAACGGGGCCGGTCGCAGTCGCGCGTGCGGGCGAGGTCTGGCTTGCCAACGACCGCGTTTCGCTGCATGTGCGGGAGGCCGGAGGCGAAGAGGCGGTGCTGTCGCTGGCGGCGAAAGAGGGCGCGAACTGGCGTGTCCTCGCGACCGCCAACCCGCTCCTGGAGGTTCTCTCCAGCGAGGATGGCCAGAAAGCCTGGTGGCAACGCTTTCAGTGGCAGAACAGCGCGGCGCACGCGGGCCGGGACGAGGGGACGATGACGCTCTCCGGCGCTGTGGGCCCGCGCTGGGAGGTCGAATTCATCGCGACCGTGCGTCGCGACACCGGCGTCGTGGAGGGCAAGATACGTCTGACCGCGCGTCAGACCACGCGGCTGTCCGGGGTTCGTCTGCCCACACTGCTCGTCCAGACCGATCCGCCCGGTGGGGGCCTCGGGCGCGCCGACGGTCGGGCCATCGCCCTGCCGCTGGAAGAGCCGTTGGTACCCGAAGCGCCGCGCCTGGTGGCCGCCCACCGGGGAGGCGTCACCTTCGGCCTCGCGTGGCCGTCGCATCCGCCGCTGGAGATCTGGACGGCCGAGGCGCTCGCCAGTGGGAATACGAATCTCTTCTCTTCTCTCGGAGGTGTCTGGACCGGCCCGGACCGCGGCGATCTCATTCTCGCCGGAGCCACCATCGAGATTCCCTTTCGATTTTTCGCCTATGCGCCGAGTGATACGGTGCACGATGCGCCGCGTTTCGCGCTGCCCTGAAAATTATGACCGACACACCGTTTTCGCCATCGTCACGGACGGTGCGCGCTTTCGCCAAAATCAATTTGACCCTCGATGTGTTCAGCAAACGCGCCGACGGCTATCATAGCCTGGCCTCCGTGATGCAGGCCATTTCGCTGCACGACACGCTGATCCTGACGCGACGGGAGGAGCCGGGCCTCGGCTTCACTTGCGACGCCCCTGCCGCCGCAGAGATACCCGCCGACGCGACCAACCTGGTCTACCGCGCGGCGCAGGCGGTGCTGACAGCGGCAGAGGAGGCGGGACACAGGCTGGGGGGCGGCGTTGCGCTGCATCTCGTCAAACGTATTCCCGCGCAGGCCGGGCTCGGTGGGGGTAGCAGCGATGCCGCCGCCACACTGCTCGGGACCGACGCGCTGCTGAACCTCGGCCTGTCGCGGTCAGCGCTGCACGACTGCGCCACCGCACTCGGCTCCGATGTGCCGTTCTTTCTGATGGGCGGCACGGCGACCGCACGGGGGCGTGGGGAGAACCTGACAGCCCTACCGGACGCCCCGCCCTGCTGGCTGGTCGTCGTCAAGCCCGAAGAGAGCGTCTCGACAGGGTGGGCCTACAGTCAGCTCGATGCGATTCCGGAACGCGCCTCCCACCGCGCGACGGGGCGATGGGAACAGGCGCTTCGGGGCGAGGACCACGACCGTCTGCTGGCCTTTCAGAGCAACGACTTCGAGCAGCCGGTCTTTACGCACTTTCCACGTCTTGCGTGGCTGCACGACGAGCTGATGATGGCGGGCGCCCTGGCGGCTCACCTGTGTGGCAGCGGCTCCGCGCTCTACGGCATCGTTCCCGATGCTGCGACCGCGCAGCGCGTGGCCGACCGGCTGCAGGGCCGCTATCCCTATGTCTCCATTGCGCGTACCCTGACGCGCGCCGAATCCGATCCGTTGGAAGGAAACCGTTCATGAGCGAAGCTTTGCCGTTGCCGCGCGTTCCGGTCGTCATTCTCGCAGGCGGGCGAGCGAGCATGGATATGGAGGCGGCTACCGGAACCAGCAGCCGGGCCCTTATCAAGGTCGGCGGGAAGCCGATGTTGCTGCGGGTGGTCGAGGCGCTGCGAGCCTCCGAACTCTGTGGGGAGATCGTCGTCGTCGGCAAGGTGCCGCCGAGCGACTACTACAACCGTCTGACCGACAAAGGCGATTTCGTCTCCAACACCGTCTCCGGGGCGGTCGCGAACGCCGACGCGCCGTTCGTGCTGATCTGTACGTGCGACCTGCCCTTTCTTACCGGCGAGGCGGTGACCGACTTCCTGACCAACGCCC
The DNA here is from genome assembly GCA_038217285.1 of Chthonomonadales bacterium. Classification (GTDB taxonomy): domain Bacteria; phylum Armatimonadota; class Chthonomonadetes; order Chthonomonadales; family Chthonomonadaceae; genus JANXLO01. The sequence continues at coordinate 9,063 of JBBQPO010000094.1, read as the reverse complement.
TGGAGAAGGCCACGCAGACCGGCGCCAGCGTCATCTATCCTGTCGTGCCGGTGGCCCGTTGCTACCGACGTTACCCCGGTCTCAAACGCACGGCGCTGAAACTCCGAGAATCACGATTTACCGGCGGCAATCTGATGCTGGCCCGCCCGCAGTTTCTGATCAGTCAGCGGCAGCGCATCGCCGACGCCTATCGCGCCCGCAAAAGCCCGCTCCGCCTGGCAAATCTTCTGGGCTGGGATATGATTTTCCGGCTGCTCCTGTCGCAGACGCTACTGCCACGCCTCCTCACGCTGCCGTTGCTCGAAAAGCGTGTCTCCCAGTTGATCGCCGGCCCCGCGCGCGTCTTCGTATCCGGATACCCGGAGATCGCGACGGATCTCGACCGTCCCTCCGACTACTTCGCCGTCAACAAGATCATGCGGCGTCTGGACGCGGGAGGTACGCTGCCCACGCTGCCGGAACAGGTACTGGGGAAGATCGATCTGCGGACGAAACCGCCCAAGAAAGTTCGCCGACCGACCCCGCAAAGCGCGCAGAAGCAGCGCGCGCAGAGAGGGAAGACCGTTGCCCGCAAACGTACCCCATAACCTGGATGCGGCGACCCTCGCCGCTGTCGAGCGCATCGAAACCGGGTTGGGAGGCGAAGGCCTGCTCGCTTTCGCCGTCCAGGACCTGCAGACGGGCTGGCAGCGCCTCTATCGGGCGGACAGGCGCTGCCAGACCGCCAGCGTCATCAAGTTTCCGATGCTGATCCATGTCGCGCTCGCGGTGCAGGAGGGCCTGCTGGACTGGAGTGAAAAACTGACACTGACCGAGGCGGAAAAGGTCGCTGGGGCCGGTGTGTTGACGCAGTTGACCGCCGGAACCGACTGGACGCTGCGCGACCTCTGTGTGCTGATGACGATCATCTCCGACAACACCGCGACCAACATGCTGATCGAGCGTCTGGGCGTGGAGCCGATCAATGCCCGCATGCGTACGCTGGGGCTGCCGCTGACCACGCTCTACCGCAAATCCTACTCTGCGGACACCGAGGCCAGCCGGGAGTTCGGCCTGGGCATGACGACGCCGCAGGAGATGCTCGACCTTCTTACCCTGCTCGCCGAAGACAGGATCGGGGACGCCGCCGTCAGCGGGGAGATCCGCTCGATCATGAAGGAGCAGGCCTCTCGCGACTGCATCCCCCGCTATCTGCCGGAAGACTGGAAATACGCCGGGAAGACCGGGTCCATCGACGCCGTTCGCAACGACGTCGGTCTGGTCACCGCGCCGGATGGCAGACAGTTCGCCCTCGCGCTCTTTTGCCAGCAGCTTCCTATGGTCCAGTGGACCTCCGACAACCCCGGCATAATCGCCCTCGCCCGTCTCACGAAAACCCTGCTCCTCGGGGAGGTTGGGTAACTCCGCGCCCGTTTTCTGGTACAATGGGAATGCGAGGCGACAGCTTGTCCGGAGCATAGTGACCGTTTTCGGTCTGTCTGACATAGGGGAGAAACCCCAGGCGATTCGTGTGGACGCGCCGAACTGTATCGTTCGCGATCTGTCATCCCCAACCCGTTAGAGAGGAATGCGCTGATGCGCCTGTTCGGTTCACCGCGTGAGGAGACACGTATGGGGGACGAGCCCCTTATTTACGCGATCGGCGATGTGCATGGCCAGATCACGATGCTGCGCGCGATGCTGGAACTGCTGAAGGAGCAGCCGCTGCGCGAACAAGACGTTCTGATTTTTCTGGGCGACTATATTGATCGCGGCGAGGACTCCCGGGCCACCGTAGAAGCCCTGCTTGCCTTGCAGCAGGAGCGTCCGAACACCATCTTTCTGCGCGGCAACCACGAACAACTGATCATCGACGCCCGCGACAGCGAACCTCCGGCCCGCGGCGCGACTCCGGACTCTTTTCGGCTCTCCGACCAGACCCATCTCTGGTTTCAGAACGGTGGCGAAGACACCCTCTTCTCCTACAAAGACGAGCTGGATGACGAGGAGTTTTTACGCTGGTGGGAGGTGATTCCCGAAGCCCACTGGGAGTTCCTGCGGGCGACGCGCCTCGAGTACAGCACCCCGCGCTACTTCTTCGTTCATGCCGGCCTGCTGCCCAAGGGCAAACTCTGGGAAGGGCAGGCGCATGGGATGGACGAACGCCTCTGGATCCGCGAGCCGTTCCTCTCCAGCAAAGACGATTTCAACGGGAAGATCGTCGTCTTCGGGCACACGCCCACGCAGCGGGTGCTGATCGAGCGCAACAAGCACGGCATCGACACCGGAGCCGTCTTCGGTGGCCCCCTGACCGCCGTCGGCGTGAACCCCAACGCGGGCCGCCGCCCCCCCGCGCCCCGGATTTTGCAGGTGCCCCACGCCGCCCGAAGCAACTTCGACCCTCGAGAAGGGACATAGGATAAAAGCATGCAGTTCAAACGGTTTTCGATAGGAACGGCGGCCTTACTGGTCGCGTTGACGCTGACGCGCGGCCCGCTGGCGCAGGCGCAGCAGGCGCAGCCTGGAACACAACAGCCGCAGTCGTTCGAGAAACAGGTCGTCAAGACCCTGACGCTGAAGTACTTGCTCTACCTGCCGAAAGAGTATGGCAAAGAGGCGGATAAGAAGTGGCCGGTGCTGATCTTCCTGCACGGTTCCGGTGAGCGGGGGAGCGATCTGGAGAAGGTGAAGATGCACGGCCCGCCCAAGCTGATCGCGGCTGGCAAAGAGTTCCCTTTCCTGGTCGTTTCGCCGCAGGCTCCAGGCGGCAAGGGCTGGGATGTCGAAACCCTGAACGGCATGCTCGACGAGGTGGTGCTGAAGTACAGCGTCGATACGTCGCGTGTCTATCTCACTGGCCTGAGCCTCGGCGGACACGGCACCTGGGAATGGGCGACCTCGAACCCCGAGCGATTCGCCGCCATCGCCCCCATCTGTGGCTTTGGCTCTGCGTTCTCAACGCGCCGTCTCAGAACCGTGCCAGCCTGGGTGTTTCATGGCGAAAAGGACCCGACCGTTCCCGTCAACGAGGCGCATCTCATGGTAGACGCCATGAAAGCCGCCGGCGGGGACGTAAAACTGACGCTCTATCCGGACGCCGGTCACGACTCCTGGACCGAGACCTACAACAATCCAGAACTCTACACCTGGTTCCTCTCCCACTCTCGCCCTGCCTCCGCCGAACCGAAGAAGTAGGCGAAAAAGAGGAGTGCAGGCCCTCTGCGGCGAATCGACCTCTGCCCTGCCCGCGCCACCGTAACGTGGGCAGGAGTCCCCTACGAACGGAGTCCACTACCCGCATGGACTATTTACACCTGCTTTTCCTCGCGATCACAGCGCTGCTGTGCGCTGCGGTTGCACTTAATCGTCCGCAAGAACCGCTTCCCTACCCGCAAACCCGGCGTGAGGAGGTGATGGACGACTACTTTGGAACCTCTGTCGCGGACCCTTACCGCTGGCTGGAGGACGCCAACGCCGAGGAGACCGCCCAGTGGGTCGCGCGTCAGAACGAGCTGACCTATGCCTACCTGAACCAACTGCCCGAACGAGCCGCCTTACGGGACCGTCTAACCGAACTCTACGACTATCCGCGCTACAGCCTGCCTTTTCAAGAGAGCGGGCGCACTTTTTTCTTCCGGAACAACGGCCTGCAGAACCAGTCCGTGCTCTACGTTCAGGACGGGCTCGAGGCCGAACCCCGTCCGCTCCTCGATCCCAACACCCTCTCTGCGGATGGCACCGTCTCCCTCAACGGGCTCAGCGTCTCCTTCGATGGCAAGCTTCTCGTCTACTCGCTCTCACAGGGCGGTTCCGACTGGCAGGAGGTCCATCTACGGGATATCGACACCGCCGAAGATCGCGAGGACCTGCTGAATTGGGTCAAATTTTCCGGTTTCTCCTGGACGCACGATGGTGTCGGCTTCTTCTACTCGCGCTTTCCGGAACCGTCGGAAGGCGCGGCGCTCCAGCAGGCCAATCGCGACAAGAAACTCTACTATCATCGTATCGGAACCCCGCAGGCCGACGACATCCTCCTCTACGAGCGCCCCGATCAGTCCGACTGGGGCATCTACACCTCTATCAGCGACGACGGACGCTATCTGCTGCTGACGCTGACGGAAGGCACGGACAGGCGCAATCGCCTCTACTACAAAGACCTGGGCAGTCCCGACAGCCCCGACCTCACCGCTCCGGTCATTCCGCTCTTCGACGCCTTCGATGCCTCTTACTCCTACCTTGGCCACGATGAGCGCACGTTCTATATTCTGACCGACAAAGACGCCCCGCGGAGCAAAGTGATCGCGGTCGATCTGGCGCACCCGGACCCGTCGCAGTGGCAGACCCGGATCCCCGAAGACGCCGACGTCCTGCGTGACATCTCCCTGCTGGGCGATCAGTTTATCGCGGTATACCTGCACAACGCCTACTCCGAAGTCCGTTTTTACGACATGGAAGGTAAGTTCCAGAAGAAACTGGATCCGCCCACGCTGGGAACAATGGGCGGTTTCTCGGGCAGGCGCACCGACACCGAACGGTTTTATGCGTTCACCTCGTATCTCTATCCCACCACGCTCTACCGTTACGACGGGACGACCGGTAAGAGCGCGGTCTTCCGCAAGCCGGAGATCCGGTTCGACGCGTCTCCCTACGAAACCCGACAGGTTTTCTATAAAAGCAAAGATGGCACGAAGGTGTCGATGTTCCTTACGCACCGCAAAGACCTGAATCGGGACGGCTCGAATGCGGTCTATCTTTATGGATACGGCGGATTCGGGGCCTCGCTCACGCCCAGCTTCGATCCCTCAACGCTGGTATGGCTGGAACGGGGGGGAGTGGTCGCCATTCCCAACCTGCGCGGCGGCGGGGAGTACGGCGAAGAGTGGCATCAAGCGGGTACGAAGCTGAACAAGCAAAATGTGTTCGACGACTTCCTCGCGGCGGCGGAGTATCTCATCGCGGAGAAGATCACACGCCCTGGCAAGATCGGCATCGCGGGCGGTTCCAACGGGGGCCTGCTGGTCGGCGCGGCGCTCAATCAGCGCCCCGATCTATTCGGCGCGGCGCTGCCTGCCGTCGGGGTCATGGATATGCTGCGCTTCCACCTGTTTACCATCGGCTGGGCCTGGAAATCCGACTATGGCAGCAGTGAAGACGCGGAGCTGTTCGCGGCTCTCTACGCCTACTCGCCTCTGCACAACATCAAGCCCGGCACGAAATATCCCGCGACCCTCGTCACGACCGGCGACCATGATGACCGCGTCGTCCCCGCGCACTCCTACAAATACGCGGCGACGCTGCAAACGGCCCAGGGCGGCACGGCTCCCACACTCATTCGCATTCAGACCAAGGCCGGACACGGCGCGGGCAAACCGATGGCGAAGATCCTCGAAGAGCAGGCCGACCAGTGGGCCTTCCTCCTCGCCAACCTGGAAGTCGAACCGCATTCCTGATCTGAACGAAGAATCGGCCTGCTAAACATCCCAGCTTTTGCGGGCCTCTTCCATGGGGACGGTTTCGCCGGTGGTCCAGGCGTAGTGGGCAGGGGGGTTGTCGCCGATCCAGCGTTCGTCCACCGGGTCGTCGGCGCGCTGATAGCGGGTATCTGTGGAGAGACGATAACGGTTGCTGGTGTTGTTGATGGAGCCGTGCATGGTATACATTCCGAAGAGGAGGACGTCTCCTCGCTGGAACTCGGTGGTCTGCCACTGTCCGCCGAACTTCTCCACCATCTCCATCGGGTCGTTCGAAAACGCGCCGGTCACATGGTCGCGGTCCACATCCATCTGCCCGTAGGTGGCGCGGATGCGTTCGTAGCCTGCGCCGCGATGCGATCCAACCAGTATCGCCAACGGGCCCATGTCGTAGCTGACATCGGTGATGGGCGTCCAGCAGGTGTACAGATTGTGGGTGCCGCGCCCCATATAGACGATGTCGTAGTGCGCGCCCGTAAAGTCGCCGGGGCCGACCACGCGCAGCCACTTGTAGTCGAAGGTCAGGACATCCGAGCGCAGGAAGTTGGCGAAGAACCCCATGATGGCGGGCGATTCGACCAGATCGAGAAAGGTCTGATTGCGGGTCAGGGGCTTGCTGCCGCCCAGAAAGGCTCCGCGCCCTCCCGCCTTTACCACGCCCTGCTCCCACGGGAAGGCGTGATCAATTTGGTCGTTCGCGTCGAGATTCGCCAGCAGCATATCGCGCACCGCCGTGACCTTCTCGACCGGCTGAAGGCCGCGCAGCAAGAGATAGCCGTCCTCGTCCATCCGCTCCCTGAGCTCCACCGGATCGTGCAGAAGCGCGTTCGAATCGCGCAGGCTGCCGAGATAGTTGCCGCCGAGCTCCAGTTCACGTTGCCCCATCTGCAGTTTCATGATGATCTCCCGTAGGATCGTTAGCGGCGGATGCTGCTGTGGCTGCGGGAGTGGGCGATTTCGATCTCCGCGCGCGTCGAGAGCAGAAGGTCGCCGGATATGGTGTGTTTGAGGGCAGCCATCGCGGTGCCGTACTCCAGGCCGAGTTTCAGGTCGCCCTGGAGATAGCCCATCAGGACACCGGCATTGAAGGCGTCCCCGGCCCCGATCCGGTCTACCACATGACCGAGCGTGAAGGGTGTCGCCGCCCAGTCGCCGGCGTCGTTGCAGGCGACCGCGCCGGCGCCGCCGCAGGTGATGACCGCCGAATCGACGCCGTAGTTCTCGCGGAAGGTGCGCGCCACGTCCGGACCCTCGCCGGTGATATCGAACAGCGCTTCCGCATCGGAGAGCGGGCAGAGCAGCACATCGACGCGGGAGAGCAGTGGCTCCAACTCGCGGCGCGCCTCTGCGGGCGACCAGAGTTTCGCCCGATAGTTCACATCGAAGGAGACGCGCGTTCCTGCCTCCTTGGCGATGTCGAGGGCGCGAACGACGGCCTTGGCGGCATAAGGACTGAGGGCCGAAGTGATACCGCTCAGATGCAGCAGCCGGGCGTTGGCGATGCGGTCGGCATCGACCTCGTGCGCGGTGATCCGACTGGCGGAAGAGGCGGCCCGATCGTAGTAGACATCGATACCGCGTGGGGCGACGCCGAAGTCGATGAAGTAGAGCCCGGCTCGCGCACCGGGCAGATCGTCCCAGATGACTCCTGACGTATCGACGCCCCAGCGCCGGATCTCATTCTCGATGCGGCGACCCATGGGATTGGGGGGAAGTTTGCTCCACCACGCCACCTTCAGCCCCAGGCGGGCCAGCGCGACCGCCGTGTTCGACTCCGATCCCCCGACGCGCACATCCAGCGAGACGGCCTCTTCCAGTCGCCCGAATCCCGGCGCGCTCAGACGCAGCATCGTCTCCCCGAACGTCACGACATCGAAATCGCGCTTTGCCAACATTGCTTCTATCGTCGTACTCCTTCTCAAACTTCTAGTAACTGGTTTTCAGGGCTTTCAGCACTTCGTCCGCATGGGCGTCTACTTTGACCTTGCGGAAGACATGGCTCAACTTGCCGTCCGGCCCGATGACAAAGGTCGTGCGGTCGATGCCCATATATTTTTTGCCGTACATCGACTTCTCCGCCCAGACGCCATACGCTTCGGCCACGGCATGATCGTGGTCTGCAAGCAGGCGATACGGAAATTCGAACTTCGTGGCGAACCTCTCCTGTGACTTGACCGTGTCCGGACTAATCCCCAGGATCATCACCTCGGCCTCGTCATAATTCGCCTTCGCGTCCCGAAACGAACACGCCTCGATCGTACATCCCGGCGTATCGGCCTTCGGATAGAAAAACAGCACCACCGTCTTACCGCGCAGATCCGCAAGCGCTACAGTCTCGCCCTTGTTGTCCTGCAGCGTAAAGTCCGGTGCAACCTCTCCTACTTCCGGCATAGCGGTATCCCTTCTTCACAACGATCATTCTGTGTATGATAATACCCCGAACAGCGAAGCAAAATGAGCATCACCAGGATTTCTCCTACGCTGATTAAAGAGTAGACAAAGGTATCTACCAGCAGGTATGCTAAATGCTAAACAGGTAGGGTCAAAGTCTCTTTAAAGAAGGTTCTGCTCATATGGAGCTTATTTTTGGATCGTTTTTCGTCATCCTGATTGCTGCCATAGGCGTCACGATATGCGGCTTGCTCTTCCGTGGATTGGTATTCCTGGCAACCCCTTACAACGAGGGAGACCCGTCTGAACCAGTACGCCCTGTGGGCAAAAACGCCTGTATCGTCTGCATTGCCTGCATCGTCGTCGCTATTGCGGTCGTTTTGTTTAGTGGCTTCCGCAAATCGAGGCTGGAAGATCAGTTGATCTCAGCGGCGACCGTGGGTGATACCAAGACGGTAGAACGCATCCTCAACACAGGTATCAATGTGGACGCCACTGGTAGTGACGATAGGCGATTTACTCCTCTCATGTCTGCCGCTTGCCAGGGCCATACAGAGACCGTAAGAGCTCTCCTTCGCCATCATCCTTATGTAAACTTCACGGGGGGCAACGGCTACACGGCACTGAGCTTAGCGCGAGATAACAATCATCCAGACACTGCGCGTGTCCTGGAAGACGCTGGCGCACAATAGCCTATTCCCAGCCTGTCCAAACATGATACCTACGCTAGCTCATTGTTCTGGGAAATAAAAATCGGGCAAATTTCTGGGATTAAAATCCCGTTCTGAGACGGGAAGTCCACCTTCGTGGACTCAAATGCATGGAACCCGCGAAGGCGGGTTTGCCATTTCAGGACGGCAATTCATTGCCGGGAAAATAAGGAGGAGTTTACCAGGCTATGAGTTCGATCCGCCACTCTGGGTTACCCGTAAAACGAGCGATTACTGCTCTGCAACTTTTTTAGCCTCTGCCTTATCAAGAGACCGGGTGTAGCGATAAGGGTGTGCTACGCTATGAGGTTGAAAACGATGGAGAGAAGCGAGAGGGTTAATGCAAACGGTCACGCCGAAACAACTACAGAGGTTACTGTCTAGCCTGGAGCGACAGGCTCGGGCGATCCCCGAAAGACGCCTTCCAGAGCGGTCAGGATATTCTTGCCCTGTTTGCGTAATGTCGAGAGATAACTGCGCAGACGACAGAAACCCTCGGCACCCGGCAAGGT
>JBBQPO010000093.1:0-19783 GCA_038217285.1 Chthonomonadales bacterium | reverse complement strand
TGAAGTTGGAGAAGCTTCGGCTTCAGACCAAGATGAACCACCACGCCATGAAAGCCAAGATTTACCAGAGTGCGTTGGCCAGTGCGTTTAAGCAACTGCAGGAACTCAAGCAAATCGGAGTGCCTGCGTAAGGTGAGTTATTAACGATGGACTGCTGCCATAAGGCTTCCGGATTGCCAAAGTTTCCGTCGATCACGTCTATATGACAACCCCCAATGGCGGCGATCTGCCGATGCGCGATCTGAGTGACGGCTGCCGTAGCACGTTCGCGCTGATGCTGGACATGGTACATAGTATGGCGCTGGCCTATCCCGGGAAAAACCTCTTTGAAAAGGACGAGCAGGGTCACACTATCGTCAACAAACCTGGTGTCATTCTGATTGATGAAGTCGAAGCGCATCTGCATCCGTCCTGGCAGCGGCTGATCTGTGAGTGGTTTAAAACCCGGTTTCCACAGGTTCAGTTCTTCCTCACCACGCACAGTCCTCTCATCGCGCAGGCGGCCGATGAAGGTGGGCTCTTCGTTTTGCCCTTGCCCGATGAAATCGCCTTCGGTCGCCGGATCCGTCGGCTGAATCCGCATGAGCAAAAGCGTATTACGCTCGGGAACGCAGAGAAGGTACTGTTGGGAGAGGCGTTCGGGTTGAAACACACCTGGAGTCCCCAGGCGGAGCGGCTTGTCGAGGAGTGGGAACGTCTGGCGGCACAGCGCAACGCCCAGGGAAGCCTGCCCTCCGCCGCAGAGAAGAAGTATACAGAACTATCGGAACAGGTCGAGATCGTATTCGATGATCTGCCGGAAGAAGCGATCCCTGCGTAGTTTGCCGCATCGTCCCGCACTTGATCCCGCTGTACAAAGACGATTGCAAGTGAAGACGGACGTCCTCGTTTCCATCATGGACGCGCAAGAGAAATCGAAGAAGGCACGCAGCACATACGATACCGCCCGCACCATTAGGCAAGGCGCAATAATTATCGCCGGAATTCCGATCCCGCCAAAGCGGCTTCTCTCCTGCGTTGTTGGAGACGTTACCGGTAAAATCCGGACGCCTTCTTCCCCTCTCATTGCGTAGGGAAGTCTATGGATACCGAAAATGCGATCCGCCTGCGCTTCCTGGCGCTACGCGATCATCTGGACGAACGACAACGACGCCTCTTTGCTGCCTCCGAAGCCCGCGCCCTCGGATATGGAGGCATATCCATCGTGGCGAGAGCCACCGCCATCGCCCCCACCACCATCAGCCGGGGACTGCTGGATCTTGACGATCCGAACCCACTCACCGACACTGTGCGCCGCAGTGGAGCCGGACGGCCTTCGCGCGCACAGAGTTGTCCCACCCTTCTTGCAGATCTGAGTTCCCTGGTGGAACCCGCCACCAGGGGCGATCCGATGCGAGCCTTGCTCTGGGTCTCCAAGAGCCATGCCAAATTGGCCGCAGCCCTCAAGGAGATGGGACACACTCTCTGTGCCAACACCGTGTCTGTCCTCTTGGAGCAGATTGGCTTCCAGCGGCAGGCCAATCGCAAAACCCAGGAAGGTGCCAGCCATCCCGACCGGGACGCACAGTTTGAATTCATCAACGCCCAAGCCGCTGCCTTTGCCGCCCAAAACGAGCCCGTTCTCTCGGTGAATACCAAGAAAAAGGAGATCGTGGGCGATTTCAAGAACGCTGGCAGCGACTATCGTGCCACCGGATGCCCGGATCTGGTGCGTACCCACGACTTTATGGATAAGGAGTTGGGCAAGGCTATTCCTCACGGCATCTATGATGTGAGTGCCAACGCCGGTTGGGTCACGGTCGGCATCGATCACGACACAGCGGAGTTTGCGGTCAACAGTCTGCGCCTCTGGTGGGAGAAGATGGGGTGTCTGCGTTATCCTGATGCGACCCGCCTTCTCATCACCGCCGACGGCGGCGGTTCCAATGGTTCGCGTTTACGCCTGTGGAAACATGAGTTGCAATCCTTCGCCGACGAGACGGGGATGGCGATGACGGTTTCTCATTATCCTCCTGGTACCTCCAAGTGGAACAAGATCGAACACCGTCTCTTCTGTCAGATTTCGCAAAACTGGCGCGGAAAGCCTCTGACGAGTCGTCTGGCGGTCGTGGAGTTGATCAGTTCTACGACGACGACGACGGGTTTAACGGTTCGTTGTGAATTGGATACTCGCGCGTATGCCACGGCCCTCAAAGTGACGGAGGCTGAGTTTGAGAGCTTGAACATTGAGCGTGCCGATTTCCATCCGGAATGGAATTACACGATCCATCCAAGGTTACGAGACGGAAGCACAGATCAGGCGATAATTACTGCGTGATGCCTTAGTGGTAAGTTCGCCTAAACTAAAGATTTGCCAGTCGCTCATGGAGTCAGTCCTCGCAGATCCTGGGCGACGGAAAAATAAAAACAGACAAGATCAGTCATTGGGCGTCTCCTCCTTTTGCTGGTGGATGGAGAGGGCGGCGAGTTCGCGCTGGATTTCGATGGTCAGTTCTTCCTCGGTGGGTAGGTGCAGTTGGTAGCGGGCGGCGAAGACTTGCTTTGCGCGTTCCCCGAGGGTATAGCGCACGGCTGCTTCGTTTTTGCCGGTACCGAGGAGAATGCCGACAGGTGGGTTTTCGTCGGGGCGCGTCTCTTCTGCCTCGTAGTAGCCCACGTAGAGGAGCATCTGCCCGATGTCCTGCTGTGTCAGTCGGCCGGTTTTCAGATCGATCAGGACGAAGCAACGCAGCAGACGATGATAGAAGACAAGATCGACGTAAAAGTGATCGCCGTCGATGGTGATGCGTTTCTGTCGTGCTACCAGGTGAAGGTCGCGCCCCAGTTCCAGAAGAAAGTTCTGCAAGCGATCCATCAGGGCTTGCTCCAGATCGTTCTCCTGCCACTGCCCACGTTCGGGAAGACCGGTAAATTCCAGGACGAACGGATCGCGGAGGAGGTCTTGCGGGGTGAACGGCTCCGCGCCCTGCTCAGCGAGGCGTCGGACGCCCTCTTGATCGCGGGAAGCGGCGATGCGCTCATAGAGGAACGAGTGGATTTGTCGTTCCAGTTCGCGGGTAGACCAGCGGGATGTGATGGCTTCCGTCAGATAGAACTGTCGTGCCGCTTGGTTGTCTAGCCGACAGAGGAGGCGATAGTGCGTCCAACTCAATTCGTGGCGCAGTGCGCCACGAATTGGAAAAGCGAGATATACAAGTCGCATTGCGCGCAGGTTGGAGGCATCAAAGCCCTTCCCGAACTCCGCCGTGAGTTGTGCGGCGAGGGTTTCGAGCAGGCGTGCGCCGTAGTCGGCGCGCTGGCTGCCGCGCTGCTCCTCTTCAACGATTTCGCGTCCGATATCCCAGTACGCCTGCACCATCGCGGTGTTGACGGCAGCAATGGCAGCACGGCGGGCCTCCATCAACACGGCGCGAATGCGGCTGAAGGTCTCCGATGAGGTCGGAAGCAGATCCTCGCTCACAGCTTCAGGCCTCGCAGGTTTTCGACGATGGCGGCTTCGAGACGGGCGGACTCGGCGAACTGTGCGGTCAACTGCTCCGTCAGGCGGGCGAATTTCTCTGCGAATACCTCGCTGTCTTCCTCTACGTCCTCGGCACCGACGTAGCGACCCGGCGTCAGGACAAAGCCGTGTTCGGTGATGTCCGCCAGAGTTGCGCTTTTCGCAAAGCCGGGAACGTCCGCATACGCGCCTGCCAACAGTTCACCGCGCCACGCATGGAAGGTGTCCGCGATGCGTTTCACCTCCTCTTTCGGCAGTTCGCGGTGGGTGCGATCTATCAGGACGCCCAACTTGCGCGCGTCGAGAAAGAGCGTCTCGCCTTTACGGGGGCGGAACTTGCCGTCCGCCTTGTTGCGAGCGAGGAACCAGAGGCAGGCCGGGATGGTCGTCCCATAGAAAAGCTGCGGGGGCAGGGCGACGATGCAGTCCACCAGATCGGCCTCGATGATGTTCTTGCGGATGTCGCCTTCTCCGCTCGTATTGGAAGAGAGGGAGCCATTGGCGAGGACGAAGCCGGTGATGCCGTTAGGGGCGAGGTGATGGAGGATATGCTCGACCCAGGCGAAGTTGGCGTTACCGACCGGCGGCACACCGTACTTCCAGCGCACATCCTGGCGCAGACGGTCGCCGCCCCAGTCGCTGGTGTTGAACTGCGGATTGGCGAGGATGAAGTCGGCTTTGAGGTCGCGGTGCAGGTCGTTGTGGAAGGTATCGGCGTTGTGAGGGCCGAGGTTGGCCCCTCGATGCCCCGGATGGCGAGGTTCATGCGGGCCAGCCGCCATGTCGTGGGGTTGCTCTCCTGGCCGTAGACAGCGAGATCGTTGATCTTGCCGCCATGCTCCTTGATGAACTCCTCGCTCTGCACGAACATCCCCGCCGACCCACAGCAGGGATCGTAGACACGCCCTTTGAACGGCTCGATCATCTCCACCAGAAGACGCACCACGCAGCGCGGTGTAAAGTGATCGCCGCCCGCTCGCCCCTCCTGACCGGCGAACTCACCGAGAAAATACTCGTAGACCCGGCCCAGAATATCCTTGCTGCGGCTCTCCCGGTCGCCCAGCCCGATGGCGCTGAGGATATCGACCAGTTCGCCCAATTTGTGCTTATCCAGCGTTGGACGCGCATAGTCTTTGGAGAGTACGCCCTTGAGCGTCGGGTTCTCCTTCTCGATGGCTTCCATCGCATCGTCGATGATTTTGCCGATGGTGGGCTGCTTGGCGTTGGACCGAATGTACGCCCACCGCGCTGTCTCCGGCACCCAGAAAACGTTTTCGGCCCTGTACTCGTCCCTGTCTTCGGTCACTTGATAGCGTAGGGACTCCTCGGCAATATAAAACTCGCTTTGCGGGTCCTGCACAAGCAGAGTCAGTTCGTTGTATTTCTCCTCGAAGGCATCGGAGATATACTTCAGGAAGATGAGACCGAGCACGACATGCTTGTACTCGCTGGGATCGACATGCCCGCGCAGCTTATCCGCCGCCGCCCACAACGTCTGCTCGAAACCCAGGTTGGCTCCGCTCGCGGCTCCGTTCTTGTTGACTGTATAGGTAGCCTTACGAGCCATAATGCGCTTTCCTTGTTAATTGGGTAAATGCTGATTCGACAGTGGTGGCGTGCTTGTGGCGATGGATGGAGCTTTGCCGTAGACGGCCTCACGGAGGCCGGTAATGTAGCCGATGGCGAGGAGGCGTCCAATACTGGAGTAGCAGGGATCGTCGTTTGCATCGCCCTCCAGTGTCGGCACATGGTCGGGGCGCAGGACGCCTTCGAAGCCGATCTCCCGATATGCCTGCATACAGGCCAGCATGTCGGTCTTGCCCGCTTCGTGGAAGGTTTCGACAAAGCGGTCCGGTGTGCCGGCTACATCGCGAAAATGGATGAAGTGGATCTTGCCCTGCTGCCCGAAATCCCGGATGACGCCGGGCAGATCATCGGTCATGAGCGTGAAGTTGCCCTGGCACATCGTGATGCCGTTGACCTCGCTCGGAACCAGATTGATGGCGCGCTGGAAGGCCTCGACCGTGCGGAAGATGCGCCCGATGCCCCGAATGGGCGAGAGCGGTGGGTCGTCCGGATGCAGGGCCAGCTTAACTTTCGCCTTCTCCGCTACCGGGATGACCCGGCGGAGGAAATATTCGAAGTTCTCCCAGAGTCTCTCTTCGGGGACGACGCCAAACTCGGTCAGCGGCAGGTCTTTTATGTCCTCGTGGAAGTAGCCGGTCACCAGCGCGCCGCCGCGCGCCGGTATCGCCTGTCGGGTGCGCATCCAGCCGAATACCGCCATGAAGTTGTAGCAGAGCACGGAGATGCCCAGCTCGCCCATGTTTCTCAACATCGTGCAGAACAGGTCAATCTCCTCGTCGCGTCCCGGCAGCCCCAGTCGGATCTTCTGCATCGGCGGGCTGCACTCCATGACCGCGAGTTCCAACCCAGCCCCAGCGAACCGATCCTGAAGACCACGCAGATGCGGCCTCTCCCACGGGCGTTCCGGAACCGGCGGCGCACCGACAGCCGACCGGAAGTAGCCGACCGCATGGGTCGCGCCCGCCTGCACCGCCAGCTTCCAGAGCGGTGTCTCCTCCCACGGCAACATCTCGGCAATAGGTATCATGCTCGCGTCACCACTACTTCGGAATCAGGGCTGCGCGGATGGCGTCAAGGCGCTTGTGCGCCGTTTCGAGCTCCCTATAGGCTTCCGCCGACGCATCCTGCATCTGCTGTTTGATATTGGAATCGTTCTTGTTCAGGTAGGTGCGGAACAGGGTGACGCTCTGCAGGAGCTGGGCAGCCGCCTGCTGGTAGTGTACTTGCGTCGCCTCCTGGCCGATGGCATAAGGCAGTTTATCGAGGTAGCCGTTGATGGAGTCGGTGCGGGTCTGAATGTCCGCGAGCGCGCGCAGCGTGTCGTTGCCGCTCTGTTTGTTTTTGTTGAGGGCGATGAAGTTGCCCGAAACCTCTTCCAGCAGCTCCCGCAGGCGGGATTCTGCGACTCGCATCAGGGTTCCATAATCCTCCTGATAGGAGACGGTATCGTTTTTGGGGGTGAGATCTCGGGCCTTCGCGACCTCGTCCAGGCTGGCGGCATACTGCGCAGGATCGGCGGAGGCGCGCAGCAGCAGCACCCTGGCCAGACGACGGTGGGGCAGGGGACTGTGGGCATCGGTCTTCTGTGCCGTTATGTAGGCATCCAGCGCCTCGGCGTACTGGTTGTCGAGCATCAGGGCATCCCCGAGCGCGATTCGGGCCTGGATGTCGTCGGCGTTCAGGCGAACGGCGTCTCGAAACGCTTTCTCGGCTCCCGGCACTTCCCCTTTGGTCATCAGGGTGTCGCCGTAGGCGCGGTAGAGACTGCCTTCGGTCGGCGCGATCTGAAGCGCTCGGGTGATCTCGGCGAGCGCGGCGTCCGGCATCTTGCGCTCCTGGTAAACCTGAATGAGCTTACGGCGCAGCGTGATGTCGCGCGGGCGTTCGTTCACGGCGTAGCGCAGCAGGGTGATCGTGTTGGCGAGGTCGTGATTGTCGTGGTAGTGGTCCGCCAGGGTTTCGTAGTTCGGATGCGCGACCGTCTGGGCCATGGGCACACCGGGGCGTTCCATTCCGGTCTGGGAGTTCCCCGTGGGAGAAGGGTCGGTATTTCTAAGAACCGCCGCCAGGTCGCCGTAACGCTTTGCGCCTCGGGTCGATTTGAGCCCCTTCGTCGGCTTCTCGACCCTGGCAATGCGCTTTTGGGGTTCCCTGGTTTTAGGGGTGTTGGGCAGGTCCGGTTTGACGACTGCAGGAGGCAGCGTGTTCTCCCCGGCGGAGGGAGGCGGCGTGACCGTCTTCTCCGGATTGGTGGGCGCCTCGGGCTCGGTAGTTTTCACAGTCTTGCTGGCAGGATCCTTGTGCGTAGGATCGCCTTTGCCCGGCTTTTTGGGCTCCCCGACCACGGTTCCCGGATGTTCTTTCAGGTTGAGGTCGGCGGCCAGGTGGGAGGGGAGGCTGAGCCGCGCGGCCAGGCCATCGACCGAGAGAGCGATGATTTCTCTGGTGTTGAGCCGGCGTTTGCCATACTGGAAGTCTGTGTTGATCTCGTCGGTGACCCCGATCTGCCAGGTGTCCTGAGCGAGATTCTGGTGCAGTTGGGATTCCATCTTCAGGCCGGTCTTGTCGAAGGTCGGGACGAGAAAGAGCACCGTGCGGATGCCCAGCGCGAGGGCGAGGTGGCGCATTCCCTCCGGCTGCAAGGGCTCATTCAAATCGATGGAAGAGATCGCATGAGTCAGCAAGGCACGTTTGATAAGCGGCTGCTCCGGACTGTAGACCGTGACCTGATAGTGGCCCGCCCCACGCATAAGGCTGAGCACGGCATCCTGCAGGGCCACACGATTCGCCTGATCGTGAGGCGCTGCTTTAGGATCGCGGCGGGTGACCAGCAGCAACTGCGGCATATCATCCGGTACTTGCGCCCTGGCCCCGCGGGTGATGTTGATCGCGGCCTGGGCGGAAGTCGGCGTCGAGAGGAGCGGCAACGCCAGGCAGGCCAGCAGCGTCAGGGGGAGACGAAACCGCCTGAAAACTATTCGGCTTTGCATAGCTTGATCCCGTTCTGGCACACCCTGATTCCAGCCCGCGCCAGATCGACCTGTTGGTTGGCGCTTTCCAGCTTCTGATACGCGGCGATCGCGCTCGTGAAGTTGTTGATCGCGCTGGCTTTGTCTTTGATGCGCTGGAAGCAGATACCCATCTGCTGATAGACATAGCCCGACTGACTGCCCGCGCCCGACAGCGACCGTCGATAGGCTTTGATCGCCGCCTCGTAGTCTCCATTCTTGACCTTGTCGCTGGCGATAGCGATCTGGCTCTGCGCTTCGGTTCCGGGCGGGGCCACGCCGCCGTCCCCGTTCCCGCCGTCACTGCCATGAGGATGGACATTAATCTTGGGCGGAAAGACCCCGTTTCCGGCGTTGCCTTTCGGAGCCGCTGGTGGGCCGCCTTTAGTCGGAGGCGTTGCGTTGCCTTTCGGGAGAGTAGCCGTGTTCCCGTTGCCCTCGGTCGCAGACGGATCTGCAGCGCCGCCATCGGGATGAACCGTGATCGAGACGCCGTCGGGCAGTCGTACCCGTTCGTCCGCACTGTCGTCCGCAGATCGCCTGCGGGCGCTCGTCATGTTCGGCAGTCTGCCGCTTTGCGAGGGAGGAGCCGAAGCATACGAGGGGCTCGGGCGAACATAGACCACGCGCGGCTGCACGTAGACGGGGGGCGGGGAGTAGTTTGCATAGGGTTGTTGGTAGGCAGGATTGACGGGCGCGCCGCCGTTAGTGGTTGAATTCGTTGTACCGGTGTTTGTGGGCGTTCCGCCGGAAGCGTTGCCGTTGCCGACGACGGCATCCGTCTGAGGGGTATTGGCCCCAGAGCGGGTGGGGTTACGAGAGATTCCGTTCGCGACCTGACTACTGCTCTTTTCCTGGCGAGAGAAGAACTGGAGCGCGAGCAGACCTCCCATCAGCATCAGAACTCCCGCGATCCCGGCCATGCCCAGCAGTTGGCGTCCGTTCGGGTTCGGCAGAGAGTGGTCCGACATCACGATATGCGGAGCGATCCGGGGGTGGAGCGGCGACGGCAGTCTGTCGCCCCGAAGCTCGTCCAGCTTGACGCGGTCGGCGATACTGCCGGGATTGAGCTGCATAACACGCTCATACTCCAGAATAGCAGCGTCACGATTGCCCATCTGCTCATGGATCTGCCCGAGCAGCGAGTGAACCGACGTGCTTTCCGGGTTGAGGCGCAGCGCCTCTTCGCAGAGGCGCACGGCGGCGGTGAGCTCGCCGGACTTGCGGAGCCGGTAGGCCCGCTCCAGCAGCGCGCTGACCTGCTCTTCCATCGGGAGTGCGCGATCAAACGCCTCTTCACTGATACGCGTTGCCGCCGTGCGGTCGAGTTTGTGACCGCACTGTTTGCAGAAATTGCCGATGTCGGCGTTTCGGGTGCCACAGTCTGTACAGTACATAAGTTTTCACCTTAAGAGCAAGTACGAAGAGAGTCTGATTTTCCACCGGGCAGTTGCCGGACAACGGGAGATGCGAGCAAGCAAAACTCTCAGAGAGGGGGTCGCGCCGCGAAGGGGCGAAAATGGGAACTGTTCCTCATTATAATACGTTCCGGACGGTTTTGGCAAGTGTTTCGCAGGGTTACTTTCCGATTGGCTTGGGGGGATTGCGTCCGCGCCATCTTAATGGTATAATGTCCGCAGTGTTCTCGTTGACACGGCACTCCCCCTTTTCTGGCAATTCTTCGACCTCGTCGCGTACGGTCCCCCGACCGCTGCGCCTGCCGCGGTCACTCTGGATGCAGAGCCTCGATGCGCCTTTGGCACACGCAGAAGCCGAAGGGGGAACAGTGTTGAGGCGGAGTGGACTCTATGCCCGGAATGTATCATCGTCGTGCTTTTGCGTTCCTCGCGCTCCTCGCGCTGGAACCTGCTGCCGCGCCCGCTGCCCGTGCGGACGGCGACTCACTTTGGGACTTACTGTCCCGCACCGATCACACTGCCCTCGAAGCCTCGAAAAGCTCTTCGCAACCTTTTGACGCCAGCCTGACCCCGCGACGTTCGCTCGGCCCGGTGCCCGGCTTTACCCTGCCTCTGAATGACGAGACCCAGAACGATAAGATTTTTGACCGGCCGAAACGCAAACGCAGCGGACTGTTCGGTGGTGTGGGAGACTGGTGGTCCCGCATGGAGCAGAAGACCGGCACCAAGGTGACCGCCAGTGGACACCAGACCCTCTCCTTCCGCTACGACAGCGTCTCCGGCAGCAGCTCCTCTTACCAGGACTCGCAGTACAACGGCCAGGGTAGCAACGGCATCTACAACGATACCCAACTCGACCTGGACGCCACCTTCTTCAATGCTCTGCACTACCACACCCAGATCAGCAACAGTCCCTACCGCAACGCCAATGACAACCATGTCAAACTGGACTACCATACCAAAAAAATGCGGGTGGAGTGGGGCGACTTCAATCCTACCGTTTCCGGCAATAGTCTGGTCGATTTCAACCGCTCTTTGCACGGCATTCAACTGACGAACAACTGGACGCCCGGGCTGAAATCGACACTGCTCTACTCCCAGACCCGTGCCGAAACCCACACCATCGTCGTCAACGGCAACGGATCAACGGGTCCCTACTATGCCTATGCCGGCCAGATCGTGGACGGCAGTGTGCATGTGCGCGTGGACAGCAGGGACATGGTGCAGGGAGCGGATAGAGACTA
Source organism: Chthonomonadales bacterium (assembly GCA_038217285.1). GTDB lineage: Bacteria > Armatimonadota > Chthonomonadetes > Chthonomonadales > Chthonomonadaceae > JANXLO01. The sequence continues at coordinate 9,027 of JBBQPO010000093.1, read as the reverse complement.
TACACTCGATCCCTACACAGGACAGCTCAACTTCACGCACGGTAATGTCATCCTGCCGAGCTCCACGATCGCTATTTCGTTCGAAGCGCTCGACTACGGCGCCTCGAAAGGCACCATCTACGGAGCCCGTACCGAGTTCGTAGCCAACCACAACGCTGTTTTCGGCCTTACCTACCTGACGCAGACCGCCGCTGTCGGCAGCAAATCAAAGCTGCGCGCCGAGTTTAAGTCCGGGCCTGTGGCGGGAACGCAGGACCAGTACGCTACGGACTATCCGCTCGATCCTTCCGTTCTCCCTATCGTCACCTTAAAGGGAGGATCGGTGGTGCCTTATGTACTGGTTAGGCCCAACCAGTACGTTACCCTTATCAAAGTCAACGTGATCGTCCCGCCAAGCACCGACAACACGCCCTCCCTTCAGATACAGTACCTGCCTCTCGACAGGAATCCGACGCCTGGGGATCGCAACATCATGGGGCTGGATGGGCGCTTCAGCCTGGGGAAACTCGGCTCCGTTACGCTCGAAAGCGCCTTCTCCGGCCTGACCCTGACCGGGAAAAGCTACTCCGGGCAGGCCGTGCAGATGGTGGCCAGCCTGGAGCCCTTCAAGAACCTGCATACCCGCCTGACCGTCAAGGATGTCAATCCTTCTTTCTCGTCGATCCAGAGCCCCGGCTTCAATCGTAACGAGAAATCCATCACGCTGGACTCGGACTATCAGGCGTCGAAACGTCTGGACTTCACCGTCAACTGGCAGAGGGCAAAACGTCCCTCCTATACCAGTTCGCTGATGACCAGTGCGGCGACGTCTTTGCTCAGTACGGGCAACGACGACTACGGCCAGTACAGCCTCGGGGCGAACTATCGGCTCAACAGCGCCACCTCGCTGAACTTAAACCGCACGAACCTTTCCACGACCTATATTCTCGGCGGCAAAAGCGATAATACCAACGACTCCTTCTCTCTGAACTACTCGAAAGGACAGTTGAATGTGCAGGCGGCCCTGGCGCAAAATGCCAGCAATATCGCCTCCAGCTACGCCCAACTCGGCCTTACTCCCCCCGCTGGCCTGACCGGCGACTCGCTCATCGGCTCCAACTCTTCCACGCAGACGAAGCGGCTTAGTACCCAGTGGCAGCCGCTGCGCTGGCTGACGCTCGGCGGCAGCTACTCCGACAACGTCATTCGCAGCAACAGCACCGGCTCGAACCTCAATACCGATGCGCGCGACACCGCTTTCGACGCCGACTTCCGGCTGATCCGAAATGTCCATCTGCACTACAACTACGACCTCTCGGATACCGGCAATGCTTCCGCACTCACCACGAACACGATACCCGGAACGACGACGACACCAGGAACGACGACGACGACACCGGGTGGAACGCCGGCCCGTTACGCGTTCCTGGCATCGCAGGGTTTTCCCTTCTCACGAGATGTTACCGGCCTCCCAACGAACGGCGTTTCTACCACGGGGTTTGGTTCGCTCGGCGGCGGGGGAGCCAACAACAACCTCGGCGGCGGCGGCAACTATAGCGGCGGGTTCGGCGTCAGCCCCTATAACACGTATGGCGCGACCAGCTTCGGCGGACGCAGCGCGACCAACCGCCTCAACCTCGACTACAATCCCCGACCGGGAATGCAGATCGGGGCGCATCTCAACCGCTCGTCCAGCCTGGGCGACTACCAGTACAACAGCAACACCAATGGCATGGGCGCGAGCTTCAACTGGGATGTCTCCAAGCGGATTCACCTGAACGCCATCTACGACATGCAGAAACTCGCTTATACCAATACGCTCGGCGGCTCCAACACCAACACCGGCGTTCTCAGCCTCAACGGTCGGCCCTTCGGAGGCAAACTGGAGATGGAGATCTCCTGGCAAAGCAGCCGTACCCAGAGCGCCTTCAACGCGCTGACCTCGGGTACGACGGCAGCCACGAACCTGACAGACACCAGCACCAACCTCGCTGCGCTGCGACTGGGGTTGAGCTACCGTATCTCCAGCCGTCAGAGTATTTTTACGGAGATGACCAACTCGACCTCCGCCGGATACTATGCCAACAAGGAGTCGTATCTGAGTTTCGGGATGGACTACGACCTGACGCAGCAGTTGGGCTTCCGTTTCGGCTGGCAGTTCCGGAATCGTGCTTACTCGAACACGGGCAGCAGCACGACGGTCACCGCAAACGGTCTGAACTATAGCGCCAACTCTCTGCTGGCCGAGTTCAACCTGCATTTCTAAAATACCTCGCGTGTTAAGGAGAGCTATGCGCACTATCGGATTTGTACTGGGCCTGACGATCCTATCGTTGGGAGCGCACCCTGCGCTCGCGTCCGGCGGGACCCAGAGCCGCCATGCCGCGAAAAGCGGATCCATAGTGCAGTTGTTGACGCGCGACGGCAAGAGTGTCGAGGGTTCTCTGACGACAGCATCGCTGGATGTCGCTACAGGCGGCAAGGTTCGTAAGATCGCACTGCGCGATGTGCTCAGCGTGGCGTTCGGTGGACCGGTCAGCCCTTCGGAGCAGGCCCACATCACGGCCGATATTGCCACTGTCAGCGCCAACACAGACAGAGCAGCCCGTGAGCGGGCGGTCGGGGAGCTGACCGACATCGGTCTGCCTGTGCTCACGCCGTTGCTCGATTCCTACAAAGACACCGATATGCACGAGCCATACCCGCTCTATCGGCTGTTCGCCCGCATCGTTCCTGGCTACGCCGATGACCCGGACCGGACCCTCGATCTCGTGCGCCTCGCGGACGGCTCGGCCCTGCGCGGCAAAGTCCTGCTTCCGGATCTGCAACTGATCGTCGATGGAACGACCCTGCCCGTCCCCGCTGCCGGCGTGCGTCGCCTGGCCGTGCGCCGCAATGAAGTCGTTCGTACCTTCGACCTCCAGGCCCTGTATCACTGTGTGCAGATCGAGTTTCTGGATAGCGGGGTCGAGGTAGAAACCGGCTCGAAGATCGACGAAACCGCTCAGGGCCGTGTCCGGCTCTCCTTCAGCGTCGATGGCTGGCTCGCCGATCCCGACGGCCTCAAAGTGCCGGGGCCACACTACAACACCAATCTTTACGACGGGCAGCCGTACGGAGCGGTGCTGGGGCGGATCGGCTCCGGTGGCCTCCGCTTCCTGGTCGGGCAGCACTACAGCAAGGCCGCTCCAGGCGCGGGACGTCTCTACTTCGCCGTCAACGACAGTCCGCACTGGCAGAACAACATCGGCAGTTTCCGGGTCAAACTCCGCGTCACAGATGCTTACGACCTTGGCGACCCACAATAAGGTGTGCAGACAAGGTTCTCGTATGTTTTGATCGTTATGCCTGGCCCGTGTCCCTTTCAGACGCGGGTTTTTGCTGTTTCGAACTTGATTCCAACGCTCTACGTAGAGTAAAATCGGGGCATACCGTTGAAGGATTATCTTTGCGCCCGCAAGGTCTGTCGCCGGTATCAGGATGGTACGGCGGTGGACAGGAATACTGTCGGTTTCGAAACGGCTTCACGATGAGCCGCAGAGGGGATTCTTGTTGTCAACACAGTCTGTTTTCCGCGCCGTATGTCGGGGTCGTCGCACGGGTTCGTTCGTTGCCTTGTGGCCGCTATTTTTAGGGATCCTCTGTCTGTGCGCCGGATCTTCGACTTGCGCGCAGGGCGCCTACGGTCCTCTGCCGTCGCCGCCCGTCTCCTTACCGCTCCCGGCGCTCCGGGTGACGTTGTCGCGGTCGCTCTATCGCATCACCATCGATCCTAAGACCGGCGCGCCCCAGATGCCGAACGATGTGTTTGCGGCTGCCGCCGTTCTGAACTGGCCCTCTGCTGCTCCTCTACCCACGGAGTTCGTGTGGCATGCCTATCTGCGCTGGGACTACAAGCCTTATCCGACCTGTCATCGGATCGAAAAACAGACCTTTACACAGCCGAGTCCGCTTAGAATCGACCTGGAGGGCGAGATTCGTGGCGGCACATTGACCGTGTTCACCAAAACCCTGCTGAACGGCAAAGAGGTGCTCGGCAGAGCCCAGGCGGAGGTGCTGGCGGACAATCCCTCCCACAGTATGGTGCTCCGTGCCTATCCGCCGAACCGCACCGGGCTCATCGCTGCGAAGATCGGCATGGCGGAGAGCGGACTGCAGCAGTTCACGCCGGCGAAGGGGATCGATCCGGGTGGTCAGCCCTACGTCTCGCCGAGCAAAGACATCGGGTTGATGCAGTTGAACGCGCCTTCGGGCGGTATCTCCGGCCCTGACGAGGTCTGGGACTGGCGGGCGAACCTGCGCCGTGGCCTGGCAATGCTGGCCGGAAAACGACAGACCACCCTCGCCTCCCGTTCCGCGTCCAGATCGAATCGCATGCAGCGCATACCGTATACCTTCGAGGGCAGGGCGAACCTTGCAGGCGCGAATCTAAGCCGCGTCTTGTGCGGCCTGGACTGGCTGCCATTGCCGGAGGCGCCGCCGATCTCCGATGCGCCCGGTTCGGGTCTCCTGCCGGGTGAGCTCGATCCCGATCATCTGAAACTGACACAACGTGAGCGAGAGGCGATTCGGCGCTACAACGGCGGCAGTGAATACGCCTGCGATCTGTGCCTGGACGACACCTGCCTGAATGTGCGCGTGATCGGCTGGAAGCCGGACCCGACGCGCGGCGGCATCGGCCTGAAGCGGGGCGACCCGAACTACGTCGATCATGTCCTGCTGGCCCGCAGCGGCTTCGCCCTGCCTGTGCCTGCGAAACCGGGCAAACGGCTGCACCATCACCGCCGCGCCCCCAAACATCAGGTATAGAAGCCCCATGAGCGAAGACAGGCGATGGATTGAAATCCTTCGGAGGAGAGAGATGAACGAAGATTTTGCCCGCCTTGAGACGGAGGGCCGCAATCCGCGCACGATGGATTTAGACCAGCTTTCCACCACCGAACTCGTGCAGCGGATGCATGGCGAAAGTTTGGAGGCGTTCGCTGCGGTCGAAAAGGTGCTGCCGGAGGTGGTCCAGGTCGTGGACGTCCTGGCGGAGCGACTGGCGCAAGGAGGGCGGCTCTTCTATATCGGCGCAGGCACGAGTGGACGCCTCGGTGTGCTGGACGCCAGCGAGTGTCCACCGACTTTTGGAGTTTCGAAAGAGCTGGTGCAGGGAATTATTGCAGGGGGTGATTTCGCCCTCCGCAATCCTATTGAAGGCGCGGAGGACAGTCCGGAGATAGGCGCCGCCGATATTCGGGAGCGCGGCGTCACGGCGCGGGATGTAGTCGTCGGGATCGCAGCGAGCGGAAGAACGCCTTACGTTATCGGAGCTTTGGACGCCGCTCGGGAGGCGGGCGCGTTCACGGTTTCCCTGGCCAATGTCTCGGCCTCCGCGCTCGCGCGGCATGCGGATCTCGCTATCGAGGCCGTGACCGGGCCGGAGGTCGTGACCGGCTCGACGCGTCTGAAGGCCGGAACGGCCCAGAAGCTGATTTTGAACCTGCTCACGACCGCCGCCATGGTTCGCCTCGGCAAGGTCTACGGCAATCTTATGGTGGATGTGCGGGCGAGCAATGTCAAACTTCGGGACCGCGCCGTGCGTATATTGATGTGTGCGACGGACGCGAATCGCTCCACTGCGGAAGCTGCTCTGGAAGCGGCGGACGGGCAGGTCAAGACCGCCATTGTCATGATCCGGCGAGACGTCTCCGCGCCGCAGGCCGTTCAGCTATTGACCGCCGCCAACGGCTGGGTCAGCAAAGCGTTAGAGCCGTAAAGAAAGGGTTTTTGCCATGAATCTGGACGTCATCGGCAAGATCGCGGAACGCAAGATACAGGAAGGCATCGAAGAGGGGAAGTTCGACAACCTTCCGGGCATGGGCAAGCCGCTCGAACTGGAAGAGGCAGGCTCCCTGCCGCTCGATGTCCGCATGGCGAACAAGGTTCTGAAGAATGCCGGTGTACTGCCGGAATGGATTCAGGTTCGGCATGAGATCACAGCAGAGCGTGAGGAGATGGCGCGCTATAAAGAGCGCATGGCCGCAGAAAACACGAAGCGCCGCGCCCGTCTGGAGCCGCAGAAGCTGCCTGCCGACCATGCGGCGGTGCGTCAGTTTGCGGAATGGCACACCCGCTGCCGCGACAACTACCTGCGCCGGATCAAGCATTTCAACACCTCCGTTCTCAAGTTCAGCATTCTCGCTCCTTCGACCGCCGCACCGTTCCGCTCTCTGAAAGTGGACCCGGAGATGGAAGCCTTCGACGCCGAGTTTCCGACCCTCCAGCAGCAGCCCGAAGTCACCGTCCCGCAAGCCCCGAAAGAGAATGTGACGAAGAACCTCGCCCGCGCCCGCTATCAGGAAGGCGCAGGGGGCGGTCCTATGCGTGGCTGGACCCGCGCCGCCCACCTTTTCGGCCTGGGCCGCAGTCGCGAAGTCGAGACGGAAGAACTCGACATCGACGAGTTACGCCGCACCTCCAAGGAACGCCGCCCGTAAACGAGCGGCCACGCGAACGGGGTATACTGTAGCACCATGAAATATATCCTCCTCGTTCCCGATGGTGCGGCCGATGAGCCGCTCTCCGATCTCGACGGTAAGACGCCGATGGAAGTGGCGCAGACGCCTTTTCTCGATGCCCTGGCACAGAACGGTCTGGTGGGTAGCGTCGAGGTGACGCCGCCCGGTATGTATCCCGGCAGCGACGCGGCGAATATGGCCCTGCTCGGCTACGATCCGACCCGCTTCTATACCGGGCGCGGCCCGATCGAAGCGGCTGCAATGCAGATTCCGCTGGATGATAAGGATGTCGCGTTTCGCTGCTCCCTGATCTCCACGGACGGCGTCACTCTGCTCGACTACAGCGCGGGCCATATCTCGACGGAAGAGGCGCGCCCGCTGATCGAACTGGCGAATAAGAAGCTCGGAACCTCCTACCTCGACCTTTTCCCCGGCGTCTCTTATCGGCATATTCTGCGTTGGAAGGATGGCCCCACCGAAGTCCAGACCGCGCCGCCGCATGAGAACATGGGGAAGCTGCTGGCAGACATTCTGCCCGTCGGCGATAGCGACACGAAGCTGCGGCGATTCATCGAAGACTCGATGAATCTGCTGGACGATCTGCCGTTCAACCATTCGCGGCGCGAGGAGGGCAAGCCGCCCGCCAATACGCTCTGGCCGTGGAGTCCGGGGCGAACACCGCAGTTGGAGTCGTTTTTCAAAATGCGCGGTAAGACCGGCGCGGTGATCTCGGCGGTGGATGTCGTGCGCGGCCTGGGACGGCTGACAGGGCTGGAGATCATCGATGTGCCGGGGGCGACAGGCTACTTCGATACCAACTATCGCGGCAAGGCGCAGTACGCGCTCGATGCGCTGGCGCGGCACGATTTCGTCTGGGTGCATGTCGAGTCGCCGGACGAGGCGGGACACGCGGGCAGTATCGACGAGAAGATCCGCGCCATCGAGAACTTCGACAAGCACGTCGTTGGCGTGATCGTCGAGGGCATGAGAAAGCGGGACGATTTCCGCCTGCTCTGCGCGCCCGACCACAAGACGCCGGTCAGCACGCGCGGCCATGTCATCGGTCCGGTGCCGTTCCTGCTCTACGACTCGCGCAAAATGATTCGCGGCGGCGGGCATCTGCCCTACGACGAGCGAGGCGAGGCTGAAGCCAAAACTCGCCTGCCCGAAGGCTACCGACTTATCGATGACCTTTTTAAAGACTGAAAGGACGACTGGACTCCCATGACACAGACTCCCGCCGCAGGGCTTTCCGAGGTCGCTGAAAACATCGGCCGACTGGTTCCCTACGGTCCCGGCAAGCCTATCGAGGAAGTGGAACGCGAACTCGGCATCACCGGGATCATCAAGCTCGCCAGCAACGAAAATTCGCTCGGGCCTTCCCCGATGGCTATCGAAGCGGTGCATAGGATGGCGGAGAAGATGCACCACTATCCCGACGCCAGCAACTTCCGTCTGCGGCATGCGGTCGCGACCGCACTCGATATCGCTCCCGAGACGCTGGCCTTCGGCAACGGCTCCGACGACATCATTCATCTGCTCGGCGTGACCTTTCTGGAGCCGGGAGACGAGGTGATTCAGGGCGATCCATCGTTCGTGCGCTACGAGGCGGCGGCGATCCTGAACAACGCGCCCTGCCACCTGGTCCCGCTGACCGCCGACTGGGTTCACGACCTCAACGCGATGAAGGCGAAGGTCAATTGCCATACGCGGCTGATCTTCATCACCAATCCGAACAATCCGACCGGGACCATCGTGTCGCGCGTCGCGCTCGACCGGTTCCTCGACGGCCTGCCCGAGCGGGTTCTAGTCGTGCTCGATGAAGCCTACTACGAGTACGCCACCGCCGATCCCGACTATCCGCAGGGCCTGGACTATGTGCGGGCAGGGCGCAACGTGGTCGTCCTGCGAACGTTCTCGAAAGCCTACGGTCTGGCAGGGCATCGGATCGGGTTCGGCGCAATGCGGCCCGATATCGCCGCTTGGCTGGAGCGAACCCGCGAGCCGTTCAACGTCAACTACATGGCGCAGGTCGCCGCCGAAGCCGCCATCACGGATACGGAGCACGTCGCCCGCACGGTCGCCATGAACACCGTCGGAAAGTGCGCCTTCTACGCCGCCTTCGAGGAGTTGGCCCTGCCCTATACGCCCACCCATGCCAACTTCGTCTGGGTCGATGTCCGCCGCGACTGCCAGGAGGTCTACACGGCCCTGCTGCACAAGGGCGTCATCACCCGCACCGGCACGCCCTGGCACGTCCCGACCTACCTGCGTGTCACCGTCGGCACCGAAGCCGAAAACGCCAAATTCCTCACCGCCCTCCGCGAAATTCTCGGCGGATAGGTTATCCCTAAAAAGCCAATCAGTACAGGAAAAATCTATGTCATAACACCGCATCTTGTAATAGATACTCCGACGAATAAAGTCTTGACATTCACGGATCGGGTAAAATAGAGGCATGAACCTTTCTACCTTAACCACTTATCCCGAAGACAAAGTCCGCTCCCTCTTCGGGCTCACCCACAACGCGCTCGCAGAACTCCTG
>JBBQPO010000092.1:0-19889 GCA_038217285.1 Chthonomonadales bacterium | reverse complement strand
CTGGAAGAGGTGGCTGCCGCACAGCCGGACTATATCTTTCTGGTCTGGACGGGCGTGGCCGCGCAGAAGGTGCGGCCGGAACTCGTGCTCCGCCGCCCAGGGTGGGAGTCGATTCCGGCCGTGCAGAACCAGCGTGTTTTTGTGCTGGAGGAGGGCCTCTTTTGCAGGCCGTCGCCTCGCCTCATCGATGGGCTGGAATATCTTGCTCGGCTGGTGCATCCTGAACGGTTCCAGCCGTGCTAGCAAAAAAGAAAAGGACCTTAACCTATGTGCAAACCTACCCGCCTGCGATCAAAGTCGGAAACTTCGTTCGCTCCCACCTCTCCGGCCTGCTCTCGTGCGGCTGGCTTCACTCTGATCGAGTTACTCGTCGTCATTGCCATCATCGCGATCCTGGCGGCGATTCTCTTCCCTGTCTTTGCACAGGCGCGGGAGAAGGCGCGGCAGGCGACCTGCCAGTCCAACCTGCGGCAGATCGGCATGGGATCGCAGATGTATATCCAGGACTACGATGAGCATGTGATGCCCGTCGCCAGCGGCGGGCCGAAGGCTGGCGCTTATGTCTACTGGTGGGCCTACTGGGACGGCGCGAAATACGACGGCACGCTCGGCCTGCTCCAGCCCTACATGAAGAACAGCCAGATCCAGGCCTGCCCCTCCTTCCGCAACACGGCGCAGGTGAAATATGGATCGACGGGTTACGCCTACAACGCGGACTACCTTTCGCCCTATGCGCGAACGGCGGGCGGCGGATATGTGAAGGACAGCAATGCCAACTACGTGGTGACGGGCGCTTCGCTCGCCGAGATCCAGGAGCCGGCGCGGACCGTAGAGATGGCCGACTCGGCGCACATCGTCATGACCGGCGGCGCGCCCGTGGTGGAAGGCAACACCTATCTTCAGACGCCGACGGACAACTACCCGACCTTTCACGTCCGGCACAACGGCGTAGGCAACGCGCTCTGGCTGGACGGCCACGTCAAAGCGCACACCGCAGTCTATCGCACGGGCAAGTTCGGCTACCAGAAAAAGTACAATGCGAGCGACTTCCGCGCGCAGCAGATCGGTGATTTGGACGAAGACGGCGACCTGACGACCAACGAGCTCTTTAGCCTGACCAAGTAGACCCTGGCGCTTCGGCGCGGGAAGGGAGAGGAGAGAGACGGTGGCAAAAGCATCCCCAAGTTCCGGGTCTGGGCGGGCTAGCCAGGAGATCGCGATCCTGTTGACCGCGCTGGCGCTCGATCTCGGCGTCGGCGAGCCGCTGGCCGCGTGGCATCCGGTTGTCTGGATGGGCAGCCTGATCACGCATTTGGAACGGGTACGGCCGCGCCGGGATCCGGTGTGGTCCTGGATCTGGGGCTGCGCCACCACCGGTACTGTCGTCTCCTGCGCCTACATCGGTGCGCGCCTCGTGACCCGCCATGCGCGCCATCTTCCCACGCCGCTCACTATCCTCTTGCTTGGCGGCGCGCTGAAGACGATGTTCTCCTCGCAGGGGCTGGCCCGCGCGGCTCAGCGGTGCGGCGACCATCTGGAAGGCGGAGAGACCGAAGCGGCGCGAGAGGATCTGGAGTGGCTCGTGAGCCGTGATCGAACGCACCTTTCGGAAACGGAGATAGCCGCTGCGGCCGTCGAGTCGGTGGCGGAAAACACCTCTGATAGCGTGGTCGCGCCGCTGCTTGCCTTCGGCCTGTTCGGCCTGCCGGGGGCTGCCGTCTACCGGGCGCTGAACACCCTGGACGCGAGGATCGGCTATCATGGCGAGTACGAGTACTCCGGCAAGGCCGCAGCGCGTCTGGACGACCTGGTCAACCTCGTTCCGGCGCGCGTTACCGCCGGGCTGTTCCGCGCACAGGTGCGGCCGGTGCATCCGCAGGCGTGGCGCGACCATACGCACACGGAGAGCCCCAACGCCGGCTGGCCGATGGCGACGGCCGCCGGGGCGCTGGGCGTCTGCCTGGAAAAACCGGGCTGCTATCGGCTCAACGACCTGGGAGAGGCGGCGACCCCTGAGCATATTCGGGGTGCCGTCCGTTTGCTGCGCGGCGCCACCCTGGGCGCGGCGGCTCTCGCGGCAGGCATCATTCTGTTTCGCGTTGTGAGAGGAACCCCGGATGAGCGCTGACTCTGTCCACGGAGGAATCGACGCTGCTGCGCTGCGGAGGCTGGGGACGCATGCCTGCGACTTCAGCTCCAATGTCAATCCGTGGGGATGCTCCCCGAGGGTCAAACAGACTCTGCAGGACCTGCCTCTCTCTCTCTATCCGGATCCGGCCTGCCGGGATCTGCGCTCGGCGCTGGCAGCGCATGAGGGAGTTTCACCGGAAGAGATCCTGTGCGGCAACGGCTCCTCGGAGCTGATCTGGGCGTTGTGTCGGTGGGTCCAGCGGCAAAAGGAACCTGCCCCGAGCGTCCTCATTACGCCCGAACCGACGTTTGGAGAGTATGCTGCCGCAGGGTGCGCCGCAGGAATGACACTGGAGCGCTTCTCGCCCAGCGGACCGCGTCTTCATTTCGCCCTGCCTGAGCTGATGCGCTTTGCGAATCAGCGGGAGGCGGCGCTTGTGTTTCTCTGCAGTCCGAACAATCCTACCGGACAAGCTTTCCCGGTCGGACAGATACAGGATTGGGGAGAGGAGAGCACAGAGGCGCTGCTGGTGGTAGATCAAGCTTATCGCGAGTACATGGCACGCGAGCAGAGGGAAGCGGCGTCAGTTCTTCGGCACACGGATCGGTTGCTGCGGCTCTGCTGCCTGACCAAAGCGTACGGGCTGGCAGGAGTGCGTCTCGGCTATCTGGTGGGGCCTCCTGGCCTGCTGGAGGAGCTTCGCACGCAGCTTCCGCCCTGGAGTGTCAGTGCAGTGGCGCAGGCGGCCGGCATCGCAGCCGTGCAGGATCAGGCATGGCTGGAAAGGACGCTCGCCTTACGGCAGGAGGCGTCCGCCCTGCTGCACGCCCTTCTCCGTGAGGCAGGCTTCGAGGTAGCGACATGGGAATCGGGATTTTTTCTGGTTCGAGTCGGACAGGCTTCGGAATGGCGCACGCGTCTGTTGCAGCGCGGAATGGTCGTGCGAGACTGCGCGTCCTTTGGGCTGCTGGAGTATCTGCGCCTGAGCCCAGGCGTACCGGAAGCGTGTCAGCGGCTGGTGGCAGCCATGCAGGAAGTGAGGCAAGAGCTATGCTAGGTCGTACGCTGATGATCCAGGGGACAGCGTCTCATGTCGGTAAAAGCGTTCTCGTGGCCGCATTCTGCCGCCTGTTCGCACGGCGTGGGTACCGGGTCGCCCCGTTCAAAGCCCAGAATATGGCGCTGAACTCGTATGTCACGCTCGACGGACGGGAGATCGGACGGTCGCAGGCGTTTCAGGCGCGGGCCGCCGGGGTCGAGCCGCTGGCGGAGATGAACCCGGTCTTGCTCAAGCCCTCATCGGAAACGGGATCGCAGGTAGTGCTGCTCGGAGAGCCCGTCAAGCATATGGGCGTGCGCGAGTACCATGCCTATCAGCCGATCGCCCTGGAGACTGTGGCCGCCTCGCTGCGCTTCCTGCGTGAGCGGTTCGACCTCGTCGTTATGGAGGGGGCCGGGAGTCCTGCCGAGATCAACCTGCGGGAGCGTGACATCGCCAACATGAAAGCGGCGGCACTGGGCGATGCGCCGGTCCTGCTGGCGGGTGACATCGAGCGTGGCGGCGTGTTCGCCTCGTTGTACGGAACTATGGCCCTGCTGACGCCGGAGGAGCGCGCCCGGGTCAAAGGCATCCTCATCAACAAGTTTCGAGGCGACGTCACCCTACTCGATTCGGGCCTGACCTTTCTGGAGCGCGAGTGCAAGGTGCCGGTTTTGGGCGTTCTGCCCTATCTGCATCGGCTCATTGTCGAGGAGGAGGATTCGCTCGGGCTCGACACGCGACCGTCGGAGCGGTCGCACGGGCAGGTGCCTGTCCCGGCCTCTGCGAACGGCTCCGGCAGCAGCGCCCTTGCGGATGTGGTGGTGGTGCGTCTGCCGCATATCTCCAACTTTACCGATTTCGATGCGCTGGCAGCGGAGCCCGGACTGCGTGTGCGCTACATCGAAGATCCTGGCCAATGGGGCGATCCGAATTTCGTGATTCTGCCGGGGACCAAAAGCACGGCGGTCGACCTGAACTGGCTGCGGGACCAGGGGTTGGCCGTGCGAATACAGATGTTCGCCCGCGAGGGCGGTCGGGTGCTGGGCATCTGCGGAGGGTATCAGATGCTGGGGCAGGTGATACTGGATCCGGAAGGCGTCGAGTCCCGCCAGCATCGGATCCCCGGGCTGGGCTTGCTCGACGTGAAGACGCGCTTTCAGCCGCGTAAAGAGCTTAGCCGTGTGCAGGGCGTCGGCTGCGGAGGCTGGCTGACCGACGCCGCGTTGACAGGATACGAGATCCATCAGGGCGTGACGACCCGAGGCTCGGGCGCGATGCCCTTCGTGCGTCTCTCCCGGCGTGGCGGCCTGCCGGACGCCACGGAGGACGGAGCGCTGGACCCCGCAGGGCGGATCGCGGGCACCTATCTGCATGGCCTCTTCGATACGCCCGCCTGCCGAATAGCCCTGCGCGGATTTCTCGGACTGCCAAGCGTGATAGCCCCGATGGTCGCCGCGCCCGACGTCTTCGACCGTCTCGCCGACTGGCTGGAGCAGAACCTCGCCATGGATCAGATTCTACAGATCGTCGGGCTGGATGGGCATGGGGCGCATGGGGCTAGCCTGTGAAAGGAGCGCATAGACCGCGATGGTGAAATCCTATCGATATCATGTCCTGGTCTGCACCGCCAGCGGCGCCGGGGAGGAGAGCGGCACGCCCGCCGATTCCTGCCGCAATCGTTTCTGCTCGGATAAGGGCGGCGACGAGGTGCGCGCGCAGTTCTGGACAGAACTGGAGGCCGCAGGCCTGGACAACGTCAAGGTGACCCGACTGGGCTGTATGGTGCAGCACAAGAATGGGCCGATCGTTATCGTCTATCCGGACGGCGTCTGGTACGCACAGGTGGCAGTCGAGGATGTCGCGGAGATCGTTCAGAGCCATCTCGTCAGGGGCAGACCTCTGGAGCGGCTGGTCTATCATCGCATGGAGCCTGCCGAGAAGCGTCTCGAGGAGACAGGATTGGAAGGGAGACAGAGTAGTGGAAGAGACGGAAGTTCCCTGTGACAGCCCGGCCGATGACAAGCCGGTGGGCGGATCGATCTTTCCGGAGGCCTGGCGGGAAGGCGTCTAGCAGGCGATATACCGCCGCCGCTCAGTTTTTTTACGAGCCTCAGAAGTCGCACTATCTGTCTCTCAAGCTGGAAGGGATCCTGGAAGCGCCCCTCAATCTCTGTATCGGCTATCCTGTCCGCTGAAATCGCGGTAGCGATTTGGGTTCCGAGTCATACAGAGCGGAACTCGTACGCATCGCACAGCGCTGGCGCGGAAAGGCGAGGGGTCTCCTGGTATGTATTTATGAGGCTTGGGACTCATCGTCTCACGTGGATCAGCCTCCTGTGGAAGAATCCTGATAGGGACATTACCACTGGCCTGATCGACCGCCGCCAGTCACTCGAACGAACTGCGGTTGCCTACTTAGCGGACGAGCGCTGCATGTCTCTTGCGCTGTTGCTCGGTCGCGAGTTTGTGGGATTCTGCCCCGACCCAGATGTCGGTGCAGCGGCCGCGACTTGTCATCGTGCGGGCAGCGAGATTGACGAGCAGTTCGTCCCCGACGACGAGGTCGCTGAGCTTAACCTGTCTGTCGCCTTTCCAGACACGGGTTCTGGCATCGACCTCCAGTTCGACGCGGCCGAAGTCCAGCGGAACACGCGGCTCCAGAATATAGTCCGTCTGCACGGGCGCGGCATGCCGCACCACGAGGAGCTTGCCTGCGTCGAGTTTGGCGGCTTCCAATCGATAGGTCAGGGTGTTAGACACGAGGTAGGAGAACTCATCCATGACGACGGCGGCGCGGGTAAACGCGCCTTTATCGTCCTGGTAGAGAAAGAAGAGGCAGCGCGTTCCCAGGGGAAGGTCCTCCAGGTTGGCTTCGGCATTGAGATACCGGACGGAACCGATAGGAGGCAGCGTGAAATCGACTCGCTCTCCCGTGCGATCCACGCGGAACTGGCCGGTGCGACCGCTGGCGTCCACCTTCACCAGTTCACCGCCGACCCGATGCTCCGAGTGATCCGGCGGGACCTTATCGGGCTGAAGCAGATACCAGGGCAGATTCTCGTTCCCGAAATCGGTGCGATAGGGAAAGTCCGCCGACTGAAGATCCTTCGAATCGGCGGGCTCCTCATCGTGTCCTCCCGCATGCAGTCCCTCTCCGAACGGCATGGATTCCACAGGCCAGGAGGGGTGCGCGAAGAGGCGCACGATCCGGCCTTTACGGAAGCCTTCCAGCATCAGTTCGGGCTGGAGGACCCAGCGCACACCGCCGCACCCGTACCCCTCCGGCGGCAGGCTCTGAAACTCCTGCACGGTGGCCCACTTGTCGTCCACAGGCGGATTGTAGGTGCGCAGGTGCTCGGTGGCGACGGCGACGGAGATCCGGCGATGCTCCTTCGCCCACAGGGCCGGGTCGATGCCTTCCGCTTTGAACAGGGCTTGCAGGGAGGCGGGATCGCTGCTGAACAGGGTGACGGTGAGACGATCCCCCTCCACATGATCGATCCAGGCAGGCACTCCTCGCGCTTTAATAAAGGCGAAATGCTTCTTGCGCTGCTCCTCTGTGGCGGGTGTGTGGGTATCGCTCAGGGTAGCGTCGTCCTGCATCGTGGCGACGCGGGAGAAGGCCCCCTTGTCGTCCTGGTAGAGGAAGAACAGGAAATGGGTTCCCAGCGGCACGTCCCGCAGATCGGCCTCGGTATCGAGATAGGAGACGGAGCCGTACGGCGGCAGCGTGAAACTTACCAACTCTCCTGTGCCGTCCGTGCGGAACACGCCAGAGCGATGGATAACATCCGTTTCCACCAGTGTGCCTCCGACGCGATGTTCGGAGTGAAAGGGTGGAAATTCGCCGGGTTTAAGCCGATACCAGGGCAGGCTCTGGTTCGCGACATCGGTGCGAAACGGAACCTTTGCGTTCGTCGTCTGGGGCGCAACCTTTGCATCCGCCGCCTGGGGCGCAGTCGCGGGTTTGGCGGCCAGCGTGACAATCAGAAGGAGGAAGAGGATCAGGGAGTGCAGCCCTCTCATCCAATGATCTCCGACACCGGCCCCAGACTGTCCACGAACTGGGTCGCGTTGACCTCCATCTTCTGCAGCATGGTGAGCATGACGTTGCTCAGACGGGCCTTCTCCTCTTTGGGGTTGCCGCAGAGGCTGCGCCATTCGTCGTAGTTGAGCGTGTAGTCGCCCTTGACGTGCGCCCTGTTGTAGTCGATATGACTCCCGTGTTTCAGCCCCAGGCCGCGGCCCCCGGCGAGCAGGATCGGCAGGTTGCTGTTCGAGTGACTGTGTCCATAGCTCATGCCGCTGCCGAAGAGCACCATCGTGCGGTCGAGCAGCGTCTCCCCCTCTTCGGTTTCGCTCTTGAGGCGATCCAGGAAATGCGCGAACTGCTGCATGATGAACGCATCACTGTGGGCGAGCCGCGCGAGGATCTCGGGGTCGCCGTTGTGATGCGAGAGGTTATGGCGGGACTGCGTGATACCGATCTCCGGGATTGCGAGCCCATTGCCCTCGCTGCCGTTCATGTAGGTGACCACGCGCGTCATGTCGGTGCGCAGCGCGAGCACGATAAGATCGAACATGGTGCGCCAGTACTCGCCGGCCTGCGCCTTGGAAACCTCACGCAGGAACGGAGCGCCATCCACCTTCGGCTTCGGCACATCGAGCCAGGCATCGAGGCGTTCGGTGCGCTGCTCTATGTCGCGAACCGAGTGCAGGTACTCGTCGAGTTTGGTGCGGTCGTTGACGCCAAGCCCGAGACGCAGGGATTTGGCATCGTCGAACACCTCGTCCAGCACCGAACGGCGTCTGTTCAGACGGAGGCGCTGGGCGCCTATGCCGCCCGACTCCTCGCCGAAGAGACGGTTGAAAACGTTGCGGGGGTTGTCCTCCGCCGGGAGCGGCACGCCATCGCGCGAAAAAGCCAGCGTATTCGTGTTGTTCGGCTGGCCTGTTCCCGAGCTGATGGAGAGTTCCAGCGAGGAGAAGCGCGTATGCTTCGACGTGACCTCCGCCATAAGCTGATCGACGGAGACGGTGTTGTGATACTGCCGCGCACTCTGCGCATCGATCTTCGCGCCGGTGAGCCAGGTATCGGCACAGACATGGGCCTGCCCCAACCCGTTCGGATGATGCAGGCCGCTGAAGAGCGTGAAATCTTCGCGGTGCTTTTCCAGAGGTTTCAAGGAAGGCGAAAGCTCGTAACCACGCCCGGCCTGCTTCACCTGCCAGGCCATCCCGTTCACGCCGTTCGGGATATAGACAAAGACGCTGCGACGCGGTTTGGAGGCTGTACTGGCGGCGGCGAACCGGGGCGTCATGGCGTCCAGGAGAGGCAGGGCCATCACGGTGCCGCACCCACGCAGGAAGTGACGCCGCGAAAGCAGCCAGCGCTGTGAGAGGATGTTGCTCATGGGTGTATGTCCTTTAGGCTCTACCGTCGTTGAAACAGGTCGCTGGTGACCAGGGTTTGAATCAGGGTGGCGAGTTTATAGCCGTCGGCTTTGCTCTGCACGGCGATGCGCTGCAAGCGGTCTCGATCCGAGAAGGTCATGGCGCGTCGCAGCGCATAGGTGGCGAGCTTCTCCGTGAAAGCGGTCGCGAATTTGTCCCGGTCGGTGAGCATCAGTCGCTTCAAGCCGGCGGCATCGGCGAACCTACGGCCGTCGGGCAGCACGCCGCTCGGGTCCAGAGCCGGATTGGCCCCAGCCCCGTCGGTGACGGCCTCCACGGTACGCCAGTGTCCGATGGCGTCGTAGTTGTCGAAGGCCAGGCCCAGCGGGTCGATCTTCCGGTGGCAGGCGGCGCAGTTGGGATCCGAACGGTGCGCTTCCAGTTTGAACCGCAGCGAGGCTTTGGGCTCGTTGGGGGCGCTGGTCTTGATAGCGGGCACGTTGGCAGGCGGTGGGGGTGGCGCTTTCCCGACGATGGACTCCAGGATCCATTTGCCGCGATGCACAGGGCGATGCCGGGTGCCGTCGGAGGTCAGGCTGAGTATGGAGGCCTGGGTAAGCAGACCGCCGCGATGGTCCTCGGGTTTCAGGGCTACCCGCTGCATCGCCTCTCCTTCCACGCCCGCGATGCCGTAGTGGGCCGCGAGCCGCCGATTGAGCATGGTCCAGTTGGAATCCAGGAACTGCCCGATGTCGAGGTTATGCACCATAACCTCGCGGAAGAAGGCGGTGGTCTCTTCGACCATGCTCTTCTCCAGATAGTCGTCGTAGGCGGGATAAAGTTTCCGGTCCGGCGGGAACATGCCTACGCGGCGCAGTTGCAGCCACTGTCTCGGAAAGGAGTCGGCAAAGGCGGCGATGCGTCTGCTGTCTGCCATCATCCGTTGCACTTCCGCGCGGAGAACCGTGGGCTGATGCAGTTTGCCAGCGTGCGCGAGCTCCCGCAGGCGGTCATCCGGCATCGTACTC
The DNA here is from genome assembly GCA_038217285.1 of Chthonomonadales bacterium. GTDB lineage: Bacteria > Armatimonadota > Chthonomonadetes > Chthonomonadales > Chthonomonadaceae > JANXLO01. The sequence goes on along the minus strand of JBBQPO010000092.1, from coordinate 10,294 downwards.
CATAGGAAATACGAAAGGCGCGAGGCGATCTCCCAGTCCGTCAACGGGGAGGAGGGTGCCGTGGACGGGTGGGGCGTTTTGCCGGTCGCTTTTGGGGCGGGAGGAAGGCTTACCGTGTGCAGGGGCCTTCCTGTTTGCGATGGCGTGGCGGCGGGCGTATTCGGCTGCCCCTCGATGAGATAGAGGAAACTTTTCGAGCAGAGCGCCGCCAGCAGCGCGGTCTGCACGGAAGCCTCGAAGCTGTCCCCAAGCTTCTGCGACTGCACATAGAGCCCGACGAGACGATCTACTTCCGCAGGCTGTACAGGCCGCCGATAGGCGCGCTCGGCGAAGCGCGCCAGGATCTGCCGGGCATACACGAGATCCTGTGTCGCGCCTTGCCCATGGAAGAAAATGCGGTGATAGGCAGGCGTAGGCCAGGAGGGGAGCACAGGCCCTTCCCATTCGACGGAGTCCAGCAGAAGGGTCGGCACCAGCGGTTTGAAGTCGTCATCCGTCAGCTTGATCTGCCAGGGCTGGCGGCGGCGCAGATCGGTGAAGGGATGGTAGCCGTCCGGGCGAGAAGAGCTCGCCTCCGGATTCGGGCCGGGAACGGCATTGAGAATGCGAATCTGATGCGCGCCAGCCGGAAGGTGCGTCCGGAACTCGATGGTAACAGGCCTGGTTTCCGGTGCCTCCACATCCTGCTCGAACAGCGTCCGTCCCAGGTCGGCCGCATAGATGTTCACGCGCGGCGGGATGCCGCCCTGGGGGCGCAGGCCGCTGAGCTTCAGCCGGACAAGATAGTCTCCGGCGGTTTTGATCGTGAGCAGCTTGTTTTCACCGGGGGTGCCGTTCGCGCCGTTGTTGGGGACGATGTCCGTGCGCACTCTCTCCAGATGTCCTCTGGCGAAGAACTGGTCTCTGCCGGAAATTCCCCGCATATCGAAGGGGGTCCAGCGTACCGTGTCGCGCGCGGGCGGAGGTCCCGGCGGGAGAGCCTCGTTCAGCGCGAATTCCGCCGCGGCCATATATTTCTCTATATGCGCCGGTGAAATCGTGAGCACAGATCCGATCCGCTGAAACCCCTGCCAGTCGGGATCTTCCGGCAGCCCGGAAGGATCGGAGACATCGACCATTACGCCCAGCAGATCATATATCGTGTTGCGGTACTCCTCGCGCGTCAGCCGATGAAACGAGACTTTCTCCCCCAATCCGGCTTTCTGAACGGCGTCCGCTTCCTTGAGTTGGGCCGTGATCCAGTCGGCGATATTCGCGACCTCTTTCGGCTTGGGCTGCAACGCGCCTTTCGGGGGCATCTCCACCGCGTTCATGCGTTCCATAATGTCGGCAAAGTGCGTGGCGGTGACCGGCGTGGAAAAATCGTGTCCCAGTGTGTCCAGCCGAATCCCGCCGCGCTGGAGCTTCTCACCGTGGCATTGGTCACAGTACTTCGCAAAGAACGGCTTCACCGTCTTGTCATAGTCGGAAGGCGGCGTCTGAGCCGCAAAGCTGGTCGATGTCGATACCATGGAGAGATAACCAAGAAGCAGGGTGGAACTTACCAGACAACCGATCGGCACCCACAAATGCAAAGAGGCGCGTAGGTGGGAATTAATTGCGGAGGAGAGCACGGTCTTAAAATCTCCAACATTCATTGCTCTGAATTCACCTGCCAGTAGAACCGCATTAAACGGTGACAACGTGGTGACCTCCTTTTGATTCTCTGGCCCTCGTTTTTCCAGGCGGACGCCCTCTTCGTTTCGGAGGAACTAACGGCGCAGGAGCGACCTGATAGCACAGCAAATCTCCCACGCTCCAGACCTCTGCCGTCAAACCCGCCGCCATCGCAGGTGTCGTCGGCCAGCGTGTCTTTCCAAAACGGATCTCCCCTAAACTCTGGTGGGGAGTGCAGAAGTTATAAATCGTTCCCACCAGATACATCGAGCGCGTCAGGTTCGCCTCCGAGACCACAAGACAGCGGGTGCGACGACACAAACCACAAAGACGCTGACGAAACGTGGCGTTCAAACGCTCGATGTAAGCCGTGTTCAGAACTTGCTGGTTGGGTAGCAAACGCACAATCTGCCCCACATTCCCGAAGAGGTGACAGACCCGGATATCGATTACACGACCTGCCTCCTGCCATTTGACTGTCTGCGCCAAAACAAAATCCGGCCAGGGTAATTGACGCGGATGTCCCCGCTTGCCCGTGTAGACCGGGCTGCGAAAAGAGCGCACGAAGGCCTCTTTGTAGGCGGGCCAGCCATCGGTGAGAACCAGAAGGGCTCCCACCCGCGAACAGGCGCGTACTTTCTGGGCGATCTTTCGCGCCAGGGATTTGTCTCGACGCGCCGAGACCACTCCTCCCAGCCAGAGGCGACTGCGGACACACAGGGCCATCGCCATCCAGAAGACCTGACGTTTCTTGGCACGCACACGGATCTCGTCGGCCTGCACACATGGCAGCTCCTGGGGCACCTGCACCAAGGCATTATGCACGCCCTCACAGTGCTCGCTGGCTCGCTTCTGCCAGGAAGCGACGGTGCGTTCATCGAGGCCGAAGGCCGCGACGATGGCCTGGAGCGGACAGCCATAGGAGAGCAAAGTGATCACCCAGGTGAGGATCTGGGGATCGGTCTTGAGGCGATAGAAAGGCGTTCCTTTCTAGCCGGAGAAAGTCGTCTCGCAGACGTCGCATCGCCATCGGTTTTTGAGGCTATCGTGAACATGGAGATTGTTCTGGTTTTTCTGGCCTCTTGACGGACAGTCGAGATTAGGGCAAAATGTAGGTTGTGGGTGCATGGCAACCTCCCAAGTTCGATGTGGTAATCAAACTTACGAAGGACATGCCCCACTTTTCACATTTTCACCGTATAATGCGGTTCTACCCACCTGCCTTCTCCGGCCATGAAATAGTATGTTCTCATCGTACCACGAACAGCAGGGATGCCCGCGCCTCGGCTGCCTCCCGCTGCATCGCGGATTAGCTGCGCACGCGGCTGCGACTTCGCCCTACAGGCCACTATAAGGGTGGGCCAATACTCAAGGCGAAAATCTCTGTGAACGTCCCATCGTCATTTTGTCGCGTTGCAAGCTGCGTCATGCCTGCCTTGAGCAACACCCGTTGCGACCTGGCATGCTCGGGGGCGACCGTTGCAATAATGCGGGTTGATCCGACAGTCCGAACGCCATAATCCAGCATTGCACTCGCCGCTTCCGTGGCCAAGCCCTTTCCCCAATATTCACGTCGGAGCGCATATTTCAACTCGGCATCCTCCTGGCCGCCCGGATGCACAAGGCCGCAGAAACCGACGACCGCGCCCGTCTGACGCTCCACGAGGGCGGTCATACCGTAACCGCGGGAAGTATAGTTGTTGTAGGTAACCTCAACCCATTGCGCCCGCGTCAGGGGCTGAGCGTCTCCGACCCAGCGCATAGCCTCTGCGTCCCCATAAACAGCGTACAGGGCGTCTACATCGTCCATAGAGAGGCGCCGCCCGACCAGGCGTGTCGTTTCAAAGAGAACGCCGTCCCTCCGGGCAAAAGAGGGCAACAGGTTGTCCGCCTTGATATTATCCTGACGGTTCTGCTCATTCGCAGCCTTCTCCCGCGATGAGAGCTTCTCTTCACTAGGCTTCGAGTGTTCCATGAAAATCACTCCTCTTGCATGGAATGGTCGAATATAATGATCGGCCTCTTGCTGCCATCCCCTCACAACTCATGCAGTATATCGGCGATACGTTGGGTTGAAAGGAGCCCGCTACCAGAACTTCGCAGAAGAGGAGAGGTTCGCCATTCGTTTACGGCGTGGCGCCGCGCCAACCGTTGTGCGCCCAGGCTCCAACTTCCGGCGAGGCCAGCGCCGCGACACGTGCTTCGTAGCGCTGTTGTGCCGCGTCGTCGAAGAATTCGCGCCAGTGGCCGCCCGTTCCGCTGTGGAAAAACTGCCGGGTCTCTTTCCAGAGATTCTGCGTAGAGTTCGGCGCGAGCTCGAGGGCACGCCCCTTCATACTTTCGAACGAGGCCGCCTCCACCAGCGCGGGCCACTTCTCTTCCGGTACCTCGATGCCGAGCCTCGTCGCCAGGCGACGCATCTCTGCTCCGCAGTCGGCCTTGAGGTCACGATAGTGCAGCACCACGACGTTCGGCATTTCATGTGCGCGCAAGGCGACATTGTAGTGGTGTAGATCCGAAAGAAGGGACGAACCGGTCTCCGTCACCGGAGTCGGATCGCCGACCCAGTGCCAGAAGTAGTCCTCGGTCGTTGACGGAAGCGGGCCACCGGATAAATTGGGGTGATCGAGCCCATCCGCCACAACCACTTTTTGCTTGAGCTCCAGGAATGCCGGGATGTCGAGGTTTCTCATATGGTTGAACATCGAAACCGCCGTGTCGCGTGGATCGCGACCGACGCAGATATACGTCACCTGATCGTCCATAGGGAGCCCATCGAGCGGTGTGTGCGTCTTGATGAAGCGGCGGTGTCCCTGCGCGCCAAGCTGGGTAAAGACCTCTGCTTTGCTCAGTGTCAGCATATCGAGCCAGGGCGAAAGGTCCGTGAGAGGTCGGTCCAGGTCCGGACGTTGAAAGATCAGCAAGGCGCAGATCATCTGCGTCCAGGTGGTTCCGCATTTTGGCGGGGTGCTGATCACAATGTCGCCCGGTCGGAACTGAAAGCCGTCCCAGCGCGCGCTATCGAATACGAAGGACCGGTACCGGGGCCTGTTGCTGCTCACGACGTATCTCCTCTGTCGGGGGTTCGGAAGGTAGGAATGTCAAGAAACGTGTCTGCTGCTATGGTTCGACCGGACTTGCTATCTTTCCTTCGCCTTTTTTGCCAACGCACACGAACGGAATTCATTCTATCGCTTGCCTGCTATTGCTCCCGCAGTTGCAGTTCGGATGCAGGAAATCGGCGCATTACCGGTGAACGCTTTGAAGCCAGTCTGTCCTGTAGGGTTCGCCTGCTGCTGACACCCGGCGCGAATCTCAACGTGGAGGAGATCCTTTGGCTGGGGAAGTGACAGAGAACCCGAAACAGAGTCTATGGGAGCGATTCAGTCCGTATCGCGGCTTGCTCGCCTTCGCCTGCGTCTTTGTGCTGGGCTGCCTCTACACCCCGCATGCCGCCGACACGGGCCTTCCTATCTTTCTCTCCTGGCGCACCCAGCTCGATATCCTCTACGAGTACTGCGAATACGGCCTCCTCGCGACGGGCATGACGCTTGTCATTCTGACCGCCGGGATCGATCTCTCGGTCGGCTCCGTGCTGGGCTGCTCCGCGACGCTGTTCGCTCTGCTGACCATTGGCTACGGCTGGAATATCGGCGCAGCGATCACTGCGGTCGTTCTGTTTGGACTGGTTGCGGGCGCGCTGAACGGACTGTTGATCGCACGGTTCCGGATTCAGCCGTTCGTGGCGACGCTCGCCATGATGACGGCGGCACGCGGCCTCGCCAAACTTATCTCCGGCGGCATCAAAGTGCAGCCCGCCGCTCTGCCCTGGTACAAGCTTCAGTCCGACACGCCGCCCTTCTTCCGCTGGATAAGCCAGTCCCTGCCCGGCCTCGGAATCAAACCCGCCGCCCTGCTGTTTCTCATTTGCATTCTCCTCATGGCGGCTTTGGTCGGCCGCTCTGCCTACGGCCGGAAACTCTACGCTATCGGCGGAAACGAGGAGGCGGCGCTTCTGAGCGGAATCGCGGTCGGACGCGTCAAAATCCTCGCGTACGCTCTCTGCGCCGGTTTCGCGGCGCTCGCGGGGATCATCAACGCCTGTCGGCAGGATATCGGTGATCCGGAAGCGGGCTTCTCCTTCGAACTGGACGCCATCGCGGCGGTCGTCATCGGGGGAACCAGCCTTGCGGGTGGACGCGGCGGCATGCTGTTCACGCTCATAGGCGTCCTGATCATCGCCTACATCAATAAGATTCTCAGTTTGAACGCCGTCGCCATCGCGCCGCGTATGATCGTGCAGGCGGGCATCATTCTGGTGGCAGTTCTCATTCAACGACAAAAAAGGAGTTAGTCTATGAAAACGATGAAGTTTGCATTCGTGGGTGCGCTTGCCTGCCTCGTCCTCTGCGGATGCAACGACAATAAGGGTCCCAACGGCCCGGACTCGACCGGCAACCCCGCAACGCCTCCCTCCACCGGAGGGGCGCAGAAGACCTTTACCATCGGGATGTCGCAATGCAATCTGGGTGAACCCTGGCGTGTGCAGATGAATGCAGACATCGCGGAGGCCGCCGCCAAACATCCCGAGATCAAAGTGATCTTTCGAGACGCGCAGAATCGCAGTGAGACGCAGCAGAGTCAGATGCGCGAATTCGTACAGCAGAAGGTGGACCTGATCCTCCTCAGTCCGAAGGAGGCGCGGCCTCTCACGCGGCCCGTTGAAGAGGCGATGGACGCGAAGATTCCCGTGATCGTGTTGGATCGTAAGATCCAGGGCGACAAATACACCTGCTTCATCGGCGGCGACAACGTCAAGATCGGGCGGGAAGCCGGGAAGTATATGGTGCAACTGCTCGGCGGCAAGGGCGACATCGTGGAGCTAAAGGGACTGGAAACCTCCACGCCCGCCAAAGAGAGGCACGACGGCTTCATGGAGGGGATACAGGGCTCGAACATCAAAATTCTCGTCTCGGTAGACTGCCAGTGGCTGGAGCCGAACGCCCAGCGCGAAATGACCTCTGCCTTGAGCCGATTCCCGAAGATCGATGCCGTCTACGGCCATAACGATCCCTCGGCGCACGGCGCTTATAAAGCGGCGGAGCAGGAGGGCAAAGGCCGTGAAAAGCAGATCAAATTTATCGGCATCGACTCTCTGCCGACCGAAGGTGTGCGCTACGTCAAGGACGGCATTCTGACCGCCACATTCCAGTATCCCACGGGAGGAGCCGAGGCCATCGATAACGCTCTCAAAATTCTAAAGGGCGAGAAGTTCGAAAAAAACATCGTTCTTGGCACAAAGCGGTTCACGAAAGAGAGCGTCGATAAGGGCGGAACCCCGCTCTAGGAATTTCCGACCGTAACACTGTTCTATGTCGCTGTTCGATGTCGCTTCGTCCGAAGGAAATCCTTGGCGCGGAAGCCAAGGATTTGGGATGCCCGAAGGGCTTCCTTTTTCCGCCGGAGGCGCGTAGCGAGGGGTGATAACCCCTTGATTTCACCGCCCCAAGCCTGTCAAACCCAAAGGGATTTCAATTATGAGCAGGGTGATCTCACCTTTATGGTGTCGTTTGCATACTGTCGCGAGAGCTGTTATCGCTTTCGGCGTCTACGTCCTCGCTCCAGCCACTGTCTCGGCGCAAACGCCTGTCAAACCGTTGCCCATCGATGGGCCGGGATCAACCTACTCGCAGGCGCCGCGATCCGGAGTCCCGAACTCTCCGCCGCTGCCGTACGGGCTGGCGCTGATGGCGCGCTTCGATCTGCTGCCGACCCTGCGCGACACGAAGTGCGTCATGGACTCCAGCTACGACCACAGTGGCGGGAACGGCGATGCCGACCACTATCTGCGCAAAGAGGGCAATAAAGCGATCCTCTCCGATATTCGTGGGCCGGGCTGCATCTACCGATTCTGGTCGGCCAATGCGGCCGGTCAGCTTCGCATTTTCTTTGATGGAGAGACGACCCCCACCATCGACTGCCCCATGCAGGATCTCTTTCTCGGCAAGGTCGCGCCGTTCGTCGCCCCGCTCGTCGGTCACTAGAGCGGAGGCTGGTTCTCCTTCTTCCCCATGCCCTTCCAGAAGAGCTGCCGCATCGAAGTGACCGATCCCGGCGGCATGTACTACCATGTTCAGTACCAGCTCTACCCGGACGCAACTCCGATCAAGACCTTCACGCGGGAGCTGTCCGCCGAGGATAAGGCGAGCCTTGATAAAATCGTCGCGCAGTGGAACCATCTGGGCGACGATCCCAAAGAAACGCTGCCGACGGTGACGAAGCTGCACGGTACATTTGGACTCAAGCCGGGCGCCGTTCGCGCTTTTACAAACATCAAGGGAGCGGGCGAGGTCACCGTTCTGCGGATAAAGGTGACGCCTGCAACGCGGTCGAGCCTGCGGCAGACTGTGCTCCGCGTCTACTGGGACGATGCGAAAAAGCCTGGAATAGAGGCCCCCGTCGGCGATTTCTTCGGCATCGCCTTCGGAGATCAGCGCTACAAATCGCTGCCCGCCGCCATGACCGATACCGGCTACGTCTGTTACTGGCCGATGCCGTTCGGCAAGCATGCCCGGTTCGAACTGGCGAACCTGGGCGAACAGCCGATCTCACAGATCGTCTGGAGCATCGACTACAATAGAGTAAAGTCCCCGCTCCCGAATGTCGGCTACTTCCATGCGCAGTGGCACCGCCAGACCACCGTTACCGGCGAGCACTTCCACATTCTCCAGACCACCGGCCGCGGCCTCTATGTCGGGGAGCATACCGACATGCAGGGCGACCACGGAATTGGCTTTCTGGAAGGCGACGAAAAACTCACCACGGACGACGACACGTTCCCCTCAATCCACGGCACCGGCACCGAAGACTTCTATACGGGCGGCTGGTACTTCGACGAGGGAACGTTCAGCCTGGCGTATCACGGCTGTACGGTGAAGAGCGACGAATTCTCCCGCATCTCGGCGTACCGCTACCAGATTCAGGACTGTGTGCCGTTCCAGCGCAGCCTCAAAGTGGACATCGAGCATGGCGGCACGAACGACTATCCTGGAGCCGACTACGCCTGCGTTGCGTTGTGGTATCAGGACTCTGCGGACCACGACTGGTCTCCGATCAATCCGAAGCAATTGACCCCGACCAGCCTGAAAGTCGGCGGCGTTCTGGAAGCCGAATCGCTCTTGTGGACAGGCGCGATGCCGAAGATCATGGAGGATACCCTGCTGCCGAATGAGGCGAGTGGCGGCAAACTGGCGGCGATTCCCCCCGGCGTCGGCGCGAATTTCGATTTCTTCGCCGATTCTTCTGATTACTACCGTCTTACGCTCTCATCGCTGGTTCTGCCGGACAGCCCGTCCGAAGTCAGGATCGCCGTGGATAATCGCGTGATCGATGGCGGTAAGTTTGGGGATTTCAAAGCAGCGAAGAACGGACGCAGTGATACCTCGGTAATGGTGAAATTCAGGGGTATCAATACCCAGCACCGCATGACACTCGACGTACCGACCGGCAAAACGCTCTATCTGGACTATGTCAAGGTGGAGCCCAGCAAGAAGGAAAAGGGCGTCATCGAGGCGGAGAACCTCCTGACGAGCGCCGACACCGGTGGGAAAGAGACGCTGAGCGAGACACCTGCGGACACAGCCTTCAGCGGCTACAGCGCCCTCCAGTGGAGCCCGAAGGCGACGACCTCCTACCTCAAGCTGCCGATTACCGTCGGTAAGGATGGCGACTACGCGATTGAGATCGGGGTGGGGCGGCGACCCGGCAGCGCCAGGATCGCCGCGCAGATCGACACGGCGGACCCGCTGATGCCGGTCGAGACCGCCGATAAGGCGACCGAGGGCCGCAAGAACGTTCGGCTAGGCGACAACGTGCACCTCACGGTCGGAAATCATCTGCTGACGCTCCTCTACAAAGGCGACGATCCCGCCTCCCGTTCGCCGATACTTGTTCTGGACTACATCCGTGTGCTGAAGACCCGCTATCCCTACAGCGTCGAAGGCGAGGGGCTGCGGATACTGGACCATAAGGATGGCGACGTGCAGACACAGGATATGGCCGGGTTCAGTCACGACTGGAGCGGCGACGCGCAGTTCTGGTTCACCGGGAAGAAAGTCGGAGCCGAGGCCAGCCTGGAACTTCCCGTGCAGACCACTGGCAGCTACAATCTGGTGGTCTACTACACGACGGCCAAGGACTATGGCATCGTCCAGGTCCTGATCGACGACAAACCGGTGGGCGATCCCACAGACTGTTACAGCAACGGTGTGCATGCCAAAGGCAGGACCGCCCTGGGTGCGGTCGAACTGACGGCCGGGCCGCACCGCATCACCTTCCGGTCCGTCGGGAAGAATCCGGCAGGAACAGGCTACCTGATCGGCGTCGATGCGATCGGCCTGGAGCCGATCAAGTAGGGCAGCCGAGAGGCCGGGAACGAGGTCACCCGGAATGCAATGGCGTAACGGGAATCAAGGGACGTTGTCCCTCGCTACGCGCGAAGAAGGAAGCCCTTCGGGCACCCCAAATCCTGCAAGCCAAGGGGTTAGCACCCCTCGCTACGCGCCTTCGGCGGATCGTCCTTCGGACGGAGCGATATGAGAACCAGGGCCTTTCTGCTTTCGGCAAGCCAAGGGGTTAG
>JBBQPO010000091.1:0-19906 GCA_038217285.1 Chthonomonadales bacterium | reverse complement strand
GTGGGAGATTTGCTCTGCCACCAGATCGCTCCTGCGCCGTTGGTTCCTCCGAAACGAAGAGGGCGTCCACCTGGAAAAACAGGGGCCAGGGAAACGAAAGGAGGTATGGCCAGTGTCACCGTTTAATGCAGCACTACCGATTGTATAACCTGCCCCCAGCTTTCGGATGCAAGCATAGTATCCGCTACAGTCGCTGCCGTTCGTCTGCCTGGTGGCCCGCACGATGAAGCCAGAACTCCCGTCGTTTCGTTCGACCGTTACATCTCCCTCTATGGAGACATCCTGGTGCCTCTTGCTCTGGTCGCTCGCGTCCCCCCAGAAGACTTGGCTGTCACCCTGAGTCTGCAGAGCAGGGATTCCGTTGATCGGGCCAACAATGACATCAGCTCCGTAGTTGGTCCACCCTTCGTGCTTACCGTCGTCAAAGTTAGCCGCATGAAGCACGCGGTCAGCCGTCTGCTTGTCCGAGACTTTCTGCGCGCGTGCAAGGCTGGAAAAGGCTAACGACACCAAAAGTATGTTGGTGAGGATGGTACGCGTGCTTACTATCATAGATGGGAACTCCTTATGGAGATTTTAGAAGCGGGAACCTGTTGTCTGAAGTCCTTTTTCATCTTAGCTGGTCGTTTTCCCCTCGCCGCTTGCCAGTACTGACATAGCGGTAGAATGTCGCTGGCGAAATGTGCAGCATTTCACATATCTCCTGGACTGAACGCTTCGGATCCTCCCACAATGCCACGACCGCCTCCTGCTTCTTGGTATGTTCTCAGGAGGCCTACCGCACTTTCTCCCTCGGGCACGGGCTGCGACCAAACCCGCGTTGGTTCTCTCGCGAATCAGTTCTCTTTCAAATTCCGCTGGTACAAAGAGCCAAATTACGCAATAAGTCTTAAGTGTCAAACGCCGTCGGCGGGCGAGCAGTTAGGTTTTGTCTCTGTATTGTGAAGTTACCGAAGGCGGAGTCACCGCCTGGTAACTTGGCCTGTTTCCACCATTCACCGAGCCTCGTCCAGCACGTACATCTCGGCGACCGCCAGCAGGTGTTGCAGATACTCTGTGGACAAGGCACAATGGTCGAGATAGGTTGTGTGTTGGGTCTCCCATTTGGGCTGCTGGCCGAGTGACAGTCAAGTATTTCACGAGAGTTGGTCAGTTGATGTATTTAATCAGCCCCCTGCAGCCTCTCCTTTGCAGATACGCAACGACCGCATCCGCTCAGCGCAGCAATGGACTTTCGCTATCGGTCGGAACGATCTCAAAGGAGACATCATGAAACGCATTCTCAGTTTGGTTGTACTGTTGTGTGGTCTGGCACTGTTGTTCGCACCTTCGGGCGTTCGGGCAAGTGGTGGAGGCGGCGGCACTGCGTCTGCGACCTTCTCCGGCAACTGGAGCGGTACTATCACCACTTCGTTTGGGACGGGAGCGTTTACCATGCGCATCTCGCAGTCTGTATCCGCTCTGAGCGGCAGCGTCCACTTCGGTGCTCCCATCTTCGATTCTACACTGAAGCTCGTCGGCATGGCGTCGTCGGCCTCACAGTTCTCCGGTTCTGTCTCGAACGGGGAAGGCAGACTGCCGATAACGGGAACGCTCAGCGCCGATGGCACGACGATTACCGGCACCGTGATTCAAGGCCAGGTCTATACTTACAAGGTGACGCGCCAGTAGCAGGGATCCGGGGTCGGATCGACTACCAGAATGGTGACAATTCACAACGGACACGATGGGTTTTCGGCCTCCGAAAGTTGTTGAGTTAGCTCGTACACCTTCGATCCGAAAGCCCTATCGTCATTCATGATCCGCCAGCCCTTTTGGCGACGGTGTTGATAGAAGTTCGGATATGACTGTCAGCGTAATAGATGCAGGAGCCCTGCTGCTAAACTGAGGAAGATACTGATGCCGATGACATCTTGAAAGGCGGTTTCAAAGGGGCCTGCCGTGAGAGCCGGATCAAAGCCCGCCCGCTTAGAGAGCAGGGGTACAATCGTCCCAACCGCCCCTGCGATTTTGCCTGGAAGCGCTGCAGCGCTTCCGCTTGTGTCGCCGTTTCCGGCACATCCACAAAACCTAAAGACATGATGCCGCCTGCCGAGTGCTTGGGGTAGGCGAGTAGTGTACGGATTTCCTGAGCGGGTTTCGCTTGCATAAGCGAAAGCACTTGTTCCGCCTGGTCTTTGCCGATTTCCCCGAGCACGTTCGCCCCTTCATCGGAGGGAATCTCTTCCAAAATTCGGGCGAGTCGCTCTGCACTTACGCCCTGGACCAGGTTTGCTTCCGTTGTCGCGTCGACTTCATCAAGCACTTCGGCCGCTTCCGCATAATCGAGAAGATTGAAGACGACCTTCTCTTCTTTGGCTGTTAAAAACAGCATCGCATCGGCCAGATCGGCGGGATGCAGTTCGTCCAGTAAGGTCCGCAACACCGACTCACTGTTCGGACCGAGAAGATTTCGAATTTCCGCAGCCACTTGCATCGCATCCTGCCGCACCGTCAAAATTTTGCGGCGTTTAGAGAAGCGCGTATTTAGATCATTCATAGTCTGGTTGTTTCCTCGGAAACAAGGAGGCTGCGCGGGCTTAGGACAGGCGCAAGAATAACTGCTTCACAATCAAGGCAGTTTTCATCTCATTCGAAGCGAAAATGAGGAGCGTTAATTCTTGCGCGTTGCCTTAGCGGCGATAGACGAGGGGATTCAGTTCGCTTGCAGCGAGATCGCCCGGTTTCAGGCCGGGTAGCCAGCCAGCGAGATCGTTCTCCCGGTTCGGGTTGTCCGGCTGAAGCACATGGATGCCATCCGCGAAGTAGATGACGGTCATAACCTCGCGCATCGTGTCGCTGGAGTTGCCGGGAGCGCAGTGGAGGGTCCAGCCTGCGTGGAACGTGGCGTCCCCGGCCTTCATGATCTCGTTGTGAACAGGGTAACCTTTCTTGGTGACATAGTCGGCGAAGACCTCTTCGGAGGCGTCGGAGATCGCAAGCCGGCTGATGACGCCATCCAGTTGTGATCCCGACGCAAAGGTCAGGGCGCCCATGTCGATGGAGACATCGACCAGTGGCATCCACATCGTCACCGCCTGAATGCCCTCCGTTTCGAGCGGCCAGTAGTACTGATCCTGATGCCACGGGGTGTGCCCGCCGTGGGCCTCTTTGTAGAGCGCCTGATCGTGATAGAGACGCGCTCCCTCGGCCTTCATCAATTCGGCTGCGATCTTCGCAAAACGCCGGGCCAGCGTATAGCGCCGAACCTTCTCATCCTGTACCCAGAGATTCATGATCTGAAGAAAGGCTTTGCCGTAGGTGTCGCGCTCCTCCATAGGACGATTCTCGGTTTTATACCGTGCAGTTGCGGCATTCAAGACCGGGCGATAGGCGGCGATCTCTACCGTCGAGCAGACAGCCGGAAGCATGATATGCCCGTTCCGCTGGAAGGTGGCGATCTGGTCGGCGCTGAGCGTATAGTCGGTGTCGAGGGTCGGCAGTGACGAGGTAACCTGTACCATGGGCGGTTTCTCCGATAGGGTCTATTGTGAGACGCGAGGATGTCTGCCCCACCATTTCTCGATACGAAACCAGAATCCCTGCCGCGCGACAATTTATTCGGTAGTGTCAGCACGTTGCTAATTACGGAAGGATTACCGATGTTGCTTCTGTTCAGTTGACCGAACGAGCTGCCCTGCAACGTTCGATTAGGATGCAGTTTGGAGTAATTGGCGGCCACAGCGTTCGTCTCGCACGAATGGGGCAGCGCGATTGGATCGTTATTTCAGGGCATGTTGTCGCTTGAATTCGTCTCTGCGAACTCGCAAGGCTTGCTCTGACTCGCCACCCGGCCAAGGACCCGTCCACGTTTTTGCAAGTAGCCAGATCTCAGGTGTTTGTTGGTCCAATCTCTCAGCTTGAGCAATTTCGTCGCATCGTTCATGAACGTTCTTATATTTTGATAACTCCAGGACGTAAACCCAGAGTTCCGCATGATTAGGGAATATCTGTCTGGTGAATTCCAGGGGTACATCACGGAATTCATCTTGTAGTGTCTGCTCTAACTTAGTGAGAGTATCTTCAACCGATAGTTGCATAGTAATCCTTCTTATGCGCCGACCCTATGCGCCGACGATCTTTAGTGCTGCCTGCCAGATTGTTTCAGCACAATTCACATTGAATTGTGCTGCGGCTGTCCAATTGCCGCCTGTGATACTTTCGAAGCCGTTGGGAAATATGCGCTGAATGTCATAGGGAGAATAGTCCGCTACGTGGCGGTTGCTGCGCGCTTCTACGACGGACGTCCACGTATCGGTTTTGAGTCCTGAGCGGTTACAAAACGGTTTATCCTTCAGAAGCTTTTTGAACTCTTGTATGCTTTCTTCGTGTCCATCCGGATCCCCTTTATTTTGGTAAAGAGCGATCGCACGCACTGAATGGTGAACGCTATAGTACGCACGGCCTACAGCGGTGCGTAATGCCTCCTCGTCAGCGTCGACAACTATTTTCTTTGCTACGTCCAGGCAATTACGGGCGCGTATGAGGCGGTCTACGCACACGTCGCCCACGGCTTCTAAAAAGGTGGCTTTCATATTGGAACTCGGAAATGCGGCGTCATGCGCGAACACGGCCTCTTGTTCGGACTTTCGTAAACGGGACACATAACGGAGAGTTTGAAAGGAACTGGCCATATGAATCGTCCTTTGCTTACGGGGTAGATTCTTGACTACTGTCTACTGATTCTACGTAAAGTCAGCATTGCGTTACGCCGCACTCGGTACATAGCTTAACGTAAACATCTGGCGGCGGTGGATAGTATTGCGATGGGCGAGAGCGACGAAGGATCATTCCCTTCTTCATCGCTCATGATCCTCTGCGGCAACGCGAAAATGGTGGACTTACCCGTGCTAGACCTAGCGAGGCAGGGGTTTTCCTGGTGAATAGCGAATAACCACACAATCTAAGGACGATGGAAGTGAGCGTTGACTTTTGTCTCGCTCTCAGGATTCAGTATCAGGCAGGACCATGGATTGGATCCTGATCGAGAAGAGAGGAGAGATTCCCGATGTTTATCCCCGGATTTCGTAAACGTGAAAAGATGAACGTCCAGATTGTGGATGCCACGGACGAATTAGATGAAGGCGAGGATGATGAAGACGAGGATTACGAAGAACCTGATCCCGAAGAGATGCGACAGCAGGTTTATGAATGGGCCCGGGAATGGTTGCAGACTCCAGCGTTCAAGGCGTTGACGGACGAACAAAAGGGCGAGTCCGAGGGTGTTATTGCAAACTTCACGGCGTATATGTATTCCGACTATGACGCGACCCCCGAACAGTGGAATGTCGCCGATATGGAGGAGTGTTGCCTGCAGACGCTTCCCCGCAAAATCTCGACTGAAGAGAGTTACTTTCAGGCTCTGGCTCCCGTTTTGGCCTCCTTTTTCACGTTCCTGCAAGCCACGGGCCGACTCCGTCACGGCGCCGCAATGGCCAGACGCATCCTGGGCATGAGCAAAAAGATCATCGCGGTCGCGAACGACCCACGCAACTGGGGAATGGCTAAATCGTTTGCGATGACGGCGATGGCGAAAGGGGTAGATTTAACGGATGATAGACAGATGCAGTCGTTCGCGATGGACTATAATGCCAGCATATTGGGCAGTGAGGCTCCGCCGATCAAGCCGGATTACGAAGAAGATTGGGAGGCCGATCATTCATCGCCTGTCGTAACGTATGTGCGGGAAGGTCCGAAAGTCGGGCGCAATGACGCCTGTCCTTGTGGCAGCGGCAAAAAATATAAGAAGTGCTGTGGCAGTGCATGATAGCAGCGAAGACGCTTGATGGGAGAAGGAACATGAGCTTGAGAGCAACGCGAGCGGTACTGGCACTGATCTGTCTGGGAATCGGAGGAGCTATCGTGGGGAAGGCACAGTCGGGGGGCAGCGGGATTATCGCGGCCGGGGCGACACTGCAGACGATTTCGCAGGAGTTTTCGTTTACCGAAGGACCGGCTTCAGACAAGAAGGGCGACATCTATTTCACCGATCAGCCGAACGATCGTATTATGAAATGGAGCGCGACCGACGGCAAGATCACGACGTTCATGAAGCCTTGCGGACGCTCCAACGGCCTCTGTTTCGACAGTCACGGCGATCTGTGGGCGTGTGCGGATGAGAAGAACGAGATGTGGAAGATCACTCCCAAAGGCAAGGCGACGGTCGTGATCAAGGGCTACGAACATAAGCTGCTCAACGGGCCGAACGATGTCTGGCTGCGTCCCGACGGCGGCCTCTACTTTACCGATCCCTACTACAAGCGCGACTACTGGAAGCGCGGGCCGATGGAGCAGGATGTTCATGGAGTCTACTATCTCGCGCCGGATCATAAGAGGATGGTGCGTGTGGTCGGCGATCTGGTGCAGCCCAATGGCATCATCGGAACTCCGGACGGTAAGACGCTCTATGTCGCCGACATCGACGCCAACAAGTCTTACGCCTACGACATTCAGTCGGATGGATCGCTGGCGAACAAACGGCTCTTCTGCGAGATGGGTTCCGATGGCATGACGATCGACAATGAGGGCAATGTCTACGTAACCGGCAAACCGGGCGTGACCGTCTTCGACAAGACCGGAAAGCAGATCGAGCAGATCCCAATCGTGGAAGACTGGACCGCCAATATATGCTTCGGCGGCAAGGACATGCATACGCTGTTCATCACGGCGAGCAAGAGCGTCTACACGATGAAAATGCGCGTTAAAGGTGTCGGCAGTCAGTAGGCGTGTCCTGCTGGAGAGAAGGGACGTGTCCGCAATGGCGACACGCAGAACGGTAGGCACGGTGATGGCGGTGGGGATGCTGATGCTGTCCGGGGTGATTGGAACGGGGGACGGTCAGGGGCGCAGCGAGCCAGGATCGCCGAGCGCCCCACTCTGGCCGCCGGTTACCCGGACCGCGCGACCATGGACGCGATGGTGGTGGCACGGCAACGCCGTCGATAAGCCGAACCTGACTCACTTGCTGGAAACGTACCAGCAGGCGGGACTCGGCGGCGTCGAGATAACGTCCATCTACGGCGTAAAAGGGCAGGATGGCAGAGAGATTTCATATCTCTCTGCGGCCTGGACCGAGATGCTGAGACACACCTGTTCCGAAGCACAGCGCCTCGACATGAGTGTCGATCTCCCGCCGGGATCGGGCTGGCGTATCGGCGGGCCGAACCTGCCGACCGAACTCGCGAGCGCCAACGTGGTCATCGAGACGCATCCTGCCGTCGGCGGCGAACGCCTTCACCTTACCTTTGCGAACGCACCTCCACAGGCCGTCGTAGCCTACGGCACCGATCATACGACCATTGTTCTCACCCACAAAATCGACGGGACCGGCAACCTCAACTGGTCTGCACCTGCGGGCAACTGGACCGTCTACAGCGTCTCTCAGAAGTTCTCTGGGAGCAGGGTCAAGCGGCCGGGGCCTGGGGGAGCCGGTAATTCGATCAATCCGTTTTCACAGCGCTCCCTGAAGGCTGGGCTGGAGCCCTTCGACGCGATGATCGCCCAGTTGCCGACCGGCGCGATACGGGCGCAGTTCCACGACTCTTACGAATACGAAGGCAACTGGACCGACGACCTTTTCCCGGAGTTTCTCGCGCGCAGCGGCTACGACCTGCGGGAGCATCTGCCTGCGCTGCAGGGCAAAGGCGACGCGGACGAAGGGGAGCGGGTCCGGAACGACTATCGCCATGTGATGGGCGAACTGTTCCTCGATAAGGTCATCAAGTCCTGGGTCGACGACGCGCATCGGCACGGTCAACTTGCTCGAAATCAGGCGCATGGATCGCCGGGTAACCTGCTAGACCTCTATGCAGCGGCCGACATTCCGGAAACGGAAGTCTTTGGGGCCGACCGTGCGCCCCTCATGGCGATGTTCGCCTCCTCGGCAGCCCATGTGGCAGGCCGACCGCTGGCTAGTTCTGAGACCGGAACCTGGATGGCCGAGCATTTTACCGAGACTCTGGCGGAAATGAAGACCGAGGTGGATATGCTGCTCTGCGCGGGCATCAATCACATCGTCTATCATGGCACCGCCTATTCGCCGGTGGAGGCGCCGTGGCCGGGATGGCTCTTCTACGCCTCAACAGAGATGAATCCCAACAATCCCATCTGGCGGGACTCACCTGCGTTAAACGCTTACATCACACGCTGCCAGTCGCTGTTACAGTCCGGAAAACCGGACAACGACATTCTGCTCTACTGGCCAGAGCGAGACGTGTGGCAAGGCGACGCCAGGCATCTCATTCAACAGTTGACCGTACACAAGCGCGAGTGGTTCGAAAAGGAGCCGTTCGGGCATGTCGCGCAGTCGTTGACGGCGCTGGGCTACGCGCTGGACTACGTGTCGGACAGGCAGCTTGCCGTGGCTCGAACCGAACCGTCCGGTCGTTTGCGACTCCCTGGAGGATTTTATCGCGTCGTGATCGTTCCGACCTGTCGCTTCATGCCACTGGAAACCCTACAACATCTGGCGCATCTGGCAGAGGGTGGGGCGACCGTTTTGTTCCAGGCCGGCTTTCCGACGGACGTGCCCGGCTGGGGCGATCTGGCGCAGCGGCGTGAGCGTCTCCACGCTCTGATCGCCTCCTTTCAGCGCCTTCCGGTTCTGATCGTTTCTTCCGGTGCCGCGAAGTCTCGCTGTTTTCAGGTCGGGAAAGGAACGGTCTGGGTCGCCGACGATCTGCCGAAACTTCTGCAAAATATTTCGGTACGCCGCGAACGGATGGTCGAAGCGCAGGGCCTGACGTTTCTGAGGCGCTCGCATCCGACGGGAGACTTCTACTTCGTTGTAAACAAGGGAGCCGTTCCGGTAGATCGTTGGGTTCCGTTTTCTTCTCTACCCGCTAAGGTTCTCCTGTTGGATCCGATGACAGGTTCGGCAGGGCTGGCGAGTACACGCGGCAAAGGCAGGGGCGAAACCGAAGTTTACCTGCAACTGGCTCCAGGCGAATCGCTCTTTCTCCGTCCCGCAGCTCCGCAACAACGGGTGTCCGCCTGGAACTACTGGCGTGTCACCGGGCCGAAACAGGATCTGACGGGCACGTGGCACGTACAGTTTATCGAAGGTGGGCCGGAAACGCCATTCGCCTTCCAAACGGAGAAGCTTGCGTCCTGGACGACTATGGGCGGAGAACAGGCGCAGAAATTCGCAGGAACGGCACGCTATACTCTGGATTTTGGACTGGCTGCCAGGATCGGTTCTGCGCGCCTCGATCTTGGCATTGTCTGTCAGAGTGCGCGGGTACGACTGAACGGCAAGTCGCTTGGAACGCTGTTGTCCGCGCCGTTTCAGATCGTCGTTGAGAACCTGAAAACCGGTGACAATGTTTTGGAGGTAGAAGTGACCGGTGTCGCTGCCAACCGCATCCGGGATATGGACCGGCGCGGTGTGGACTGGAAAATTTTCAAAGATATCAACTTCGTCAACCTCAACTACCGACCGTTCAATGCCGCCGATTGGCCCCTGACCGACTGCGGACTATTGGGACCGGCGACACTGCAACCGATCGAACGCAAAATACCCTGAAAACGCGCGAGCGTTCCAAACCGCGACAGAGCAAATGCCGGTCGTCGGCCGTTCGTCAGAAGGATCAAGCATGAAGATTTTTCGTGTGCTGTTTGTGGCTCTCTTCCTGGCAGCGTCCAGTCTGGCACAGGAGCAGACACTCTCTGAATCCGGGGTGCCTACCCTGTATCTCATCGGGGATTCGACGGTGAAGAACGGTACGAAGGGGCAGTTAGGCTGGGGAGACCCTCTCGTGCAACATTTTGATCCGGCGAAGCTCAAAGTCATCAACCGGGCCAGAGGTGGGCGCAGCAGTCGTACCTATCTGACCGAGGGGCTGTGGGACAAGATTGTCACCGATCTCAAACCGGGCGACTTCGTGCTGATGCAGTTCGGGCACAACGATGGCGGTGCTTTGACGGACCCGCGTAACCGGGCCTCGATCAAAGGCAACGGCGACGAGACACAGGAAGTCACGAACCCGATGACCGGTGTAAAAGAGACGGTCCATAGCTACGGATGGTATCTGCGCCGCTATGTTCGCGATGCGAAGGCC
Source organism: Chthonomonadales bacterium (assembly GCA_038217285.1). Classification (GTDB taxonomy): domain Bacteria; phylum Armatimonadota; class Chthonomonadetes; order Chthonomonadales; family Chthonomonadaceae; genus JANXLO01. Next base: position 9,809 of record JBBQPO010000091.1, on the reverse strand, counting down.
AAAGGCGCGATTGCGATTGTCCTCTCGCCCGTGCCGCGCAAAATCTGGAAAGACGACAAGACTGTTGCCCGCGCCTCCGGCGACTACGGTAAGTGGGCGTCCGAAGCGGCAAAGCAGGAGGGGGTTGCGTTTATAGACCTCAACGATCTGATCGCGAAGCGGTACGAAGCGTTGGGCAAAGAAAAGGTCGAGACGCTGTTCGCCGACCCACATACCCACACGAACCCCGCCGGTGCCGAGATCAACGCCGATATGGTCGTCGTCGGACTCAAAGCGCTCAAGGACTCGCCGTTCATCGCACTATTGGCAACGCCGTCGGCAGTCGTGAAACCATGAACTGAGGCTGCCACAGGCAAGGAGAGCGTGTTGAACAGGATTCGAGGACAATACATCGCCTGGTTGCTGTTGTCGGCGGCGTCAGTGTCGCTGTTGGCGACGGTTGCCGCCAGTGGTCCACCGACGTCGGCGGGCGGGGACCCGATGGCGTTGCCCAGGAAAGCGGCGACGGTGCTGGCACTGCGTTGTCTCTCCTGCCACAACCCGGTAAAGAAGGCGGGTGGAATCGACTTGACGACGCGGAGCGCTGCGCTGAACAGCCGCGCCTTCGTGCCTCAAAACGCTGAGCAGAGCCGACTGGTGCGGCAGGTTTCGCTCGGGAAGATGCCGCCTGATGGTCGCCTCCCGGACGCGGAGATCGCCCTGCTCCGGCGCTGGATTGCCGCAGGCGCGGCCTATTCCCAGGAGCCGCTCACCGAGATCAAGCCCGCTCTAAAGCCGCTCTGGTCGTTCCAGCCGGTTCGTCATCCGGTCGTCCCAGCCTCACGGTTCGATGCCCTCTCGACCAATCCCATCGACCGGTTTTTGTTCGCAACCTTGGAAAAGCGCGGGTTGCGGCCCTCGCCGCCCGCCGGTCGGCTTGCGCTTCTCCGCCGTGTCACGGTTGACCTGACCGGCCTGCCTCCTACGCCTGCCGAAGTACAGTCCTTCCTCACGGATCGCTCTCCTGCAGCCTATGACAGGGTCGTGGACCGCCTGCTGGCATCGGCTGCCTATGGCGAGCGTTGGGGAAGGCACTGGCTGGATGTGGTGCGCTACGGCGAAAGTCATGGCTATGAGCAGAACCATTTGCGGCCGACCGCCTGGCCGTATCGCGACTATGTGATCCGCGCATTCAATCAGGACAAGCCGTTCAACCAGTTCGTGACCGAACAGTTGGCAGGCGACATTGTCGGTAAAGGGGATCCGAACGTCGAAGTCGCGACAGGTTTCCTGGTAGCCGGTATCCACGACACCGTGGGTAACTCGACTGAAGAGGGGACGCGCCAACAGCGTTCCAACGATCTCGACGATATGGTCTCCACGACGGGCGCCGCCTTCCTCGGGCTGACGATCAACTGCGCCAAATGCCACGACCACAAGTTCGACCCCATTCCTACCCGAGACTACTATCGCCTGACATGCGTGTTCGCAGGTGTGCGGCATGGCGAGAGCCCGCTGTCACCGCGTCTGCTCCCAGGTGCCCAGCAGGACGAACTCAAACAGATTGAAGCCGGTATACAGCAGCGGACGGCGCAACTGGATCGCCTGAGAGTCGAGGTGCAGAACCGTGTGCGGGGAGGGGAGCCGAAGCGGCGGTCGGCTATCAATGGGCATCTCAATGTCGAGGAGTTCGCTCCGAACGTGGCGCGGTTCGTGCGCTTTACCGTGCTGGCGACCAACGACGGGAGTCAGCCCTGTCTGGATGAGCTGCAGATATTCGGGCCGGACAGCGACGTCAATGTAGCGCTGGCGTCACGCGGGGCGAAGGCGACCGCGTCCTCCCTGCTTCCTGGCTATGCGATCCATCAGGTCGCGCATCTGAACGACGGGATACTGGGCAACAACCACAGTTGGATCAGCAACGAGCCGGGCGGCGGCTGGGCGCAGATCGAACTTCCACAGCCGACGCGTATCTCCCGCCTCCTGTGGGAGCGGGATCGCGAAGAGAGGCTGCACGATCGACTTCCAACGGCCTATCGCATAGACGTCTCGGAGGATGGCCGCACCTGGCGAGAAGTGGCGAACGGCGGTGACCGGTCGAAGCCCTCCGATACGCTGCCCACTGCCGCGCTTCTTGCCGCCATGAAACCTGCCGAGCGCGTGCAATCCGATGAATGGAACACCGAACTGGCGGCGTTGAAGCAACGCGAATCCAATCTGCTGCCCATAAGAATGGCTTACTGCGGCCAGTTTACACAGCCCGATCCGACCTTCCTCTTGAAAGGCGGCGACGTGATGCGTCGGGAGGAGCGGATGACGCCGGGCGCGCTCTCGAAGATAACCGCGCTGCGTCCCGATCTGCTGCCGACCGATAGGGCCGCGAACGAGCAGGAGAAGCTCATCCGCCTGCGTCTGGCCGGTAATGTGGAAATGGGCGACACCCAGGCCGATCCTCGGCTGTTGCTGGCGAAATGGATCACCGATCCCCGCAATCCGCTCACCGCTCGAGTCTGCGTCAATCGCGTGTGGGAACATCATTTTGGGCACGGCATCGTCGATACGCCAAGCGACTTCGGGAATATTGGGTCGCCGCCGACACATCCAGCGTTACTGGACTGGCTGGCGAACGATCTTATGACGCACGGATGGCGACTGAAACGCCTGCACCGGCTCCTCGTAACGTCCTATACGTACCGCCAGACGAGTGCGGTCAGTCCGGCAGGAGGCGCGAAAGATGCGGATGACCGCCTGCTCTGGCGCATGCCGCTGCGGCGCATGGAGGCCGAAGCGGTGCGCGACGCCATCCTTCTCACCACCGGCAAGCTGGACCGCGCGATGGGCGGGCCGGGTTACGCGCTGTTCACGTACAACGTCGTCAATGTCGCGATCTACGGGACTCGGGAAGAGCAGGGGCCGGAGACATGGCGGCGCGGTGTCTACCAGATCCCCGCGCGGGGCATTCGGGACGATCTCCTTGGCAATTTCGACTGTCCCGACTCCTCGGAGCGCACCCCGCAGCGCACCAACACCACGACCGCCCTCCAGGCGCTCAGCCTGCTCAACAGCCGCTTTATCAGTCAGCAGGCCGATCTCTTCGCAGCGCGGGTTCAGCACGATGTCGGTGCAAATCCGCCTGCACAGGTTCGAGACGCGTTTCAACTTGCCTTCGGTCGCACACCTACCGATGCCGAAGTGCGGGACGCTCTGCCTCTTCTGACCGGATATGGACTTCCGACCCTCTGCCGGGGTCTGCTCAACGCAAACGAGTTTCTGTACTACTGAACGGGAGAACACCATGAGCCAATCCGAAAATATGCCGGATTCGCCGCGTCCATGGCTGGATCGGCGGGAGTTTCTGGGCAAGATGGGAACCGGGATGGGCAGCATCGCGCTGGCCTGCCTGCTGGCGGAGGAGGGGCAGGCGGCCGCCGAACGCGCTCCACTCGCGCCCAGACCACCGATGTTCCCGGCCAGGGCGAAGCGGGTCATCCAGATATTCTGCCCCGGCGCGGTCAGTCAGATGGACACGTTCGAGTACAAGCCGGAGCTGATGAAACGGCACGGCCAGCCGATGTCGGGTGAGAACGTCATCACGTTCCAGGGAGGCAATGGGAGCTTGATGCGCAGTCCCTGGGGATGGGCGCAACACGGACAGAGCGGCAAATGGATTTCGGACCTGCTGCCGCATCTCGCCGAGTGCGTGGACGACATCGCCTTTGTACACTCGCTGACGGCCCGCAGCAACACGCATGGGCCCGGCATGCTTCAGATGAACACGGGCTTCGTGTTCGAGGGCTTCCCGAGCCTTGGCGCGTGGACGACCTATGCGCTCGGCTCCGTGAACCAGGATCTGCCTGCCTTTGTGGCCATACCCGATATGCGAGGAATGCCGCCGAACGGTCCCGCCAACTGGACCGCAGGCTTTCTGCCTGCCGCCCATCAGGGCACCGCCTTCAATACCGAGCAGGCCATCGCCAACCTCACATCGCCTCCAGGCACGACCGTCCGACGAGAGGTCGATCTTCGCGCTTACTTGAAGCGCCTTAACAGCGACTACAATGAGCGCCATGCCGGGAATAGCGAGCTGGCTGCGCGCGTCTCCTCTTACGAGTTGGCGGCGCGTATGCAGATGAGTGCGCCGGAAGTGACCGACCTTTCGAAGGAGACGGCGGCGACCCTCAAACTCTACGGAGCCGACAGCGCGGAGCCACTGAAGGCCAGTTATGCGCGTAACTGCATCCTCGCTCGCCGTCTGGTGGAGCGCGGAGTCCGGTTCGTGCAGCTCTACTGTGGTTCGCATGCCTCGGGTGTAGACGGCCTGCTCAACTGGGACGCGCATAAGACCCTCAAAGCCGACTACGAGCGCCATGCACCCATCATGGACCAGCCGACGGCGGCGCTGCTCAAGGACCTCAAACAGCGCGGACTGCTCAACGATACCCTCGTCCTCTGGACCACCGAATTCGGTCGGATGCCAACGCATCAGATCGGCACCGAAGGCCGCGACCACAACCCCTTCGGCTTCACCTCCTGGATGGCCGGCGCCGGTGTCAAAGGCGGCTTCAGTTACGGTGCGACCGACTCTCTCGGCTACCGCGCGGAAAAAGACCCCTGCACGATCTACGACTTCCACGCCACCGTTTTGCACCTTCTCGGCCTCGACCACAAAAAACTCACCTACTACCACGATGGTACGCAGCGTCGCCTCACGGACGTGTATGGCTCCGTCCTCAAACCGCTCATCGCCTGAGGGGTGTTTCGATGGGAGGCGCGGGGATCGCTTTGACAGGGGTGCCCTCCTTCAGATCGTCGCTGGCATTGGTGACTAGGGTCTCCTCTCCCGAGAGTCCTGCGACGATCTCGATCTCCTGCCCGTAGTCGGCGCCGGGTTGAACGGGCTGGAAATGAATTCTGTTGATCTTTGTGACGATGGCGACCCGCGTACCTTCCGCCCCGATGATGAGCGCTGTTGCCGGTATACGCAGATGAGGCGCGCTCTTGATACCGCCGAATTCGACCTGGGCGTAGCTTCCCGGCAGCAACTTGCCATCGGTATTGTTGACATGGATCTCGGTCAGCAGGGTGCGGGTGGCAGGGTCGAGCGCACCGGCGTTCCGCGCAATCGTTCCGGTGAATATGCGGCCCGGAAACTCCCGGATCGTCACCTTCGTGGTCTGGCCGGTCTGCATACTGGCGGCGAAGGTCTGCGGCACACTGACCATGATTCGCAGGACGTCGGTACGCGCCAGCCCAAACAGTCCGGCCTTCGCGTTCGCACTGTCGTCCGCTTTCACCAGCGCGCCGGTATCGATATTACGCGAGGTGATCACGCCGGAGAAGGGCGCAACAATGCGTTCGAACGACTGCAGCGCGGCGAAGCGCCGCGTCGTAGCCTGACTGGTACCGGTGATGGCCTGGGTCGCTTCGACATTGGCTCTCGATGCAGTGACTCCAGCCCTGGCGGCCTGCACGTTTGACTGACTGGAGACGACCAGGGAGCTTGCCGCGCTGACGCTCTGCTTTGCCGCCGCTATATCGTCCTGGGCTGCCTGAACGTCGGCTTCGCTAGCGCTCACATTGGCCTGCGCGGCCTCGATGTCTGCCTGCGCCGCCTGGACGGCTGCCTCAGACGCGTGGACGGCGGCCTGCCGCGCCTGGAACGCGTACTCCTTCTCGTCCGCATCCTGGCGGGAGACGGCCCCGCTTTTGGCGAGTCCCTGCCAGCGCTTCCAGGTCCGCTCGGCGAGAGACGACTGGGACTGAGCCTGCACGAGGTCGGCCTGTCTGCCTGCCAGCGCCTGCCGGGTCTGGGCCAATTTCGCCTTCGCCGTCGAAGTCGCCGCCTGGGCCTGAAGCAATTTGGCGTCGGTGCGTTTTGCGGCAGCGCGCGCCTGTCCTAGATTGGCCTGCTGTCGCGCTACTTCGGCCTGCATCTGCGCAACGGTCGCCTGCTGTTTCGCAACATCGGCGCGGGCCTGCCCGGTGCCAGCCATCGATCTGGCCTCGTCCGCTCGCGCCGCCGACAACTGCTGATCTACCTCCGGCGACTCGATCTCGGCCAGCAGGTCGCCCGCTCTCACACGCGAACCGATATCCACCAACCGACGCCGTACAAAGCCACTGGTCCGTGCATTAAGAGTGGTCTCCTCGATCGCCTGGACGCTCCCCGGCAGAATGAGCGCATCGGACGGAGCGAGATGCGGCCTCACGATCGTCACCTGCTGGACCTCGGTGCGCACCTGCTGCGCCTCCGATGCCAGCGAAGCCCGCTGGCGTAGATGCGGCAGGAGACCCACGACGAACAGTACGAGCAGCATTAACGCGACCCCGGCGAAGATCAGCGTCATTCTGCGGCCGGAGGGAGGGGCCGTGTGGGCTATATCAGGAGTGGGCGTAGTTTCCATCGATGTTATTTCCTCTGCGCACTATCAGCAATCGCGTAAGCCGCTTCGTTGGGCGCGGTCTGGGTGAACTTTTTGTTTAGACGCCTCACTTGGGCAGTTGCGTCATGGATCAATTCAGGCTGCGGACGGGGACAGGTCGGCATCGGCCTCCTCGTCCTCGTGCTTCGGCTGACGGCGTCGCAACACACTGTAGACGACGGGAACGAAGAACAGGGTGGTCACGGTGGCGCAGGCCAATCCGCCTATGACGGCGCGGCCCAGGGGGGCGTTCTGCTCTCCGCCTTCGCCCAGACCGAGCGCCATCGGCAGCATTCCTATGATCATCGCCAGGGCAGTCATCAAGACGGGCCGCAGCCGTGTGAAGCCGGCGGTCAGCGCCGCCGTGAACGCGTCGTCACCCTCCTGGCGGCGTTCGTTGGCGAAGGTGACAAGCAGAATACTGTTCGCGGTGGCGACGCCGATACACATGATCGCGCCCATGAGCGACGGCACACTGAACGTGGTCTGGGTGACGAAGAGTATCCAGACGATGCCGCTCAACGCTCCCGGCAGAGCCGTGATGATGATGAACGGATCGAGCCAGGACTGGAAGTTGACGACCATGAGCAGGTAGACGAGCAAAATCGCGAAGATCAGTCCCAGACCGAGGCCGAGAAAGGACGAGTTCATGCTCTGCACCTGGCCGCGTACAATGGTGGTCGTGCCGCGAGGCAGGTGTTGGTTCACCCCGGCCAGGATCTTATCGACATCATGCGAAACGCCTCCGAGGTCCCGGCCCTGCACGTTGGCGTAGATGTCGAAGACGGGCTGGACGTTGTAGTGGTTGATGACCTGCGCCGATTTGCCGCGCTCGACCGTCGCTACATTGTTGAGTAGTTGGGGCGTTCCCGGTGTGCTGCCGAGGATCGGCGTGTTCTGCAGCTCTTCCACAGAATGGATCTTATACTGCGGCGTCTGCGCGGCGACCAGATAGCTGACGCCGTTTTTGGGGTCGAGCCAGTAGTTCGGGGAGGACTGCCCACTCGAACTGAGCGAGATGAGCATATTGTTTGCCACATCGCGCTGCGTCAGACCCAACTGCTGCGCCCGCTCACGGTCGACATTGATATGCAGTTCCGGCGCATCCAGAACCTGATGCACATGGACGTCTACCGCGCCCGGTACGTTCTTCAGCTTCGCCGCGATCTGCGTGGCGATCGCGAAGTTGCCCTTATCCCGTCCGACCACCTGAATATCGATGGGCGCGGGCAGTCCGAAGTTCAGGATCTGACTGACGATGTCGGCGGGCTGGAAGAAGAAGACCAACTGCGGAAATTTATCATGGAGGCGACGACGCAGTTGGTGGACATACTCCGGCGTCGAGCCGTGCTTCTCGTTCAGAGAGACCAGGATCTCTCCGTCGGCAGGGCCGATGGAGGCATTGTCGCTGAACGCGAGGTTGACGCCGCCGACCGGAAGGCCGATGTTATCGAGCGTCATATTCAACTCTTTTGCGGGTATGGTGCGGCGGATCTCGTTTTCGACCTCATGGAACAGGCGCTCGGTCTGCTCGATGCGGGTGCCGGACGGAGCGCGAACGTGCAGCCGGAACTGGCCTGCGTCTACCGTTGGGAAAAAGTCCTGGCCGATCATCGGCAGCAACAGGAACGACCCGAGGAAGAAGGTTCCGAACATCACGGCCACGACCATTCGATGATGGAGCGCCCACTCCAGCAGGCCGACATAGCTGGTGCGGAAGCGCTCGAACACGCCGTTGAACTTCTCGTGAATCTTCCAGATCGGGTCTTTGGTGACCGCAGGCCCGTGGGACTGGTACAGGTGCAGCTCTGATCGGAGCATCAGTTTGACCATCACGGGCACCAGTGTGCGCGACAGCAGGTAGGAGCTGAGCATGGCGAAGACGACCGCCATCGCCAGGGGAGTAAAGAGCGATTTCGCCGCGCCGCTGAGAAAAACGACCGGCACGAAGACGATACAGATGCTTAATGTCGAGACGAAGGTCGGGGCCGCGATCTGTTGCGCGCCATCGAGAATAGCGCGCGTCAGCGGTTTGCCCAGACCCATATTGCGGTGAACGTTCTCGATCTCGACGGTGGCGTCATCGACGAGAATACCGACCGCAAGGGCGAGCCCTCCGAGCGTCATCACGTTCAGCGTCTGCCCAATGGCTCCCAATACGATGATGGAGGTCAGAATGGAGAGCGGAATCGAGATGGAGACGATCAGGGTGCTGCGCCAACTTCCCAGGAAGAGCAGGATCATCGCTGCCGTCAGACAGGCCGCTATCAGCGCTTCTTTCACGACACCGCTGACCGATGCGCGGACGAAAACGGACTGGTCGAACATCGTCTGCAGGTTCAGCGCCGGGGGCAGGGTGGCGCGTACCTTCGGCAGCGCCTGTTTAATTCGGTCCACGACGGTCAGGGTCGAGGCGTCACCGGTTTTCAGGATGGTCAGCAGGGCGGCGCGTTTGCCGTTCTGGTTGACGATATTGTTCTGAACCGCGAAGCCATCGTGCACATGGGCCACATCGCGTATATAGATGATCGCGCCGTTAACCTGCTTGATCGGCAGGTTGTTCAAGCCCTCCACCGAATCGGGACTGCTGTTCAGGCGGATGTTGTATTCCCGCTCCCCCATTTTCGCGGTGCCGGCAGGCACGATCAGGTTCTGTAGGCTGATGGCGTTGTTGACGTCGACGGCGGAGACACCCCGCGCGACCATCGCTTCCGGATCGAGATCGATGATGATCTGGCGCGCTTTCCCGCCGTACGGAAGGGGAATCGAAGCCCCCTGAATCGTCGCCAACTGTGTGCGAACAAAGTTGATACTCAGGTCGTAGAGCTGCTGCTCGGCAAGCGTCTTGCTGTTCGCGCTCATCTGAAGGATCGGCACACTCGACGCGCTATATCGGATAATCAGCGGTGGCGTGATACCGGGCGGCATAATGCGGAGCAGGGTCTGAGAAATGGAGGTCAACTGCGCGACGCCGGCCTCGACCTTCGCTCCCGGCTGAAAGTAGAACTTGATGACGGCCACACCGGGCATCGACTGCGATTCGATATGCTCGATGTCCGCAACCGTCGTGGTCGCGGCGCGCTCGCTGATCGTGACGATGCGCTTTTCCATCTCGTCCGGCGATATGCCGCCGAAGCTCCAGATGACGCTGACGACCGGGATGTCGATCACGGGAAAGACGTCGGTCGGCGTGCGCTGAATTGTGACGGCTCCCAGGATGACAATGAGCAGGGCCATCACTATAAACGTATATGGTCGGCGCAGCGCGAGCTGAACAATCCACATAATTTCTTACTCTTTCTAACGGGTAGTAGGGGCGACTGGTCGCATCGGCTATTTTGCTTTGATCGCTGGTGGAGAGGCATAACCTGGTGCGTTTCGCGTATAGGAATAACGACCAATGGCCCG
>JBBQPO010000090.1:0-20024 GCA_038217285.1 Chthonomonadales bacterium | reverse complement strand
GTTTACATAGGTCCAGTGCTGCCGGTCGTGTGCGAAAACGTAGTCCGGGCGGGTGTCGCGTGGTCGATGTGTTGTGGCATAGGCACGGATGGTTTCCAGTTTGCCGAGGATCAGCACATAGTCGTAGTCGTAGACGATGTTGTGATCTAAGATCTCCTGGCGCACCGGGGCGATGTAGCCTGTCGGATCGTCGGTCGGGCCGCCGGTATCGGGCTTGCCGTGGAAGCCGCCAATGAACGAGAAAAGGTTGGGATGATAGATTCCCAGTCCCCAGCCGTCGTTGTCCAGCAGTGCGGCCCAGTGCTCCGTCGCCTTCCAGGAGGTCCAGGGCGGGCCGTCGTTCTCCACCTGCCGAAGCGGGGCCTGTGTATAGGGCCGGTCGCCGTCGTAAGTGAACAGACGGTGCAGTTTCCCGATGGTGTAGAGCGCAGGTAGCTCCTGATCGAAGGCGCGGTACTGCGTGGTGTCCGGGCGATAATTGACAAGGCGGTTGCGAATATGTGCCGTCGCGCCATCCAGCGTGATCCAGGTTTCGAACGTACATTCGCCCGCCACATTGTTCAGGGCCCATTGGAGGGGAATGCTCCGCGTGTAGAGCGTCTTCCCGTCGTTGGTGTGCTTGAGAACCGTGCTGGCGTGACCGTAGACATCCCCGGTCCCGATAGGGTTCCAGGGCCAGTTTTTCCAGTCCGGATGTGCGGTTCCGAACGGCTGCGGGCCGGAGTAGAAGGAGAGCTGTATCTGCCGTCCCCGGTCGTGCGCGTTGATCACGTTACGCTCCGACCCGGAGGCCGATACCCAGGTGATGGTTCCCCCCTGTTCCAGGTCCACCCCGACCCGAATCACCCCGTTGTCCAAGAAGCTCAACTTCGCCCCGTGCGCCTGAACACTGCTTAACACGAGCAGACTGAAGACAGCTAGAAATCCCCATACGTTCATAACCAGAACCTCGCTTCTGTCGCCCTCGTCGAAGAGGCGGCGACCCGCATAGTCGGACATTCGGTGGTCGCCTGAAGAAAGGCCCGAAGGTGGTTGACTAAGATTTGCCCTTCTGGACGAAGCCGAAGTGCAATCTCAAATTGGACACGGAAACGGAATTTCCTCCAAGATAATAGGAGTTATCCGGGAGAGAAGGTAGATAACGAAGCCGAAGCTAAAGGTCACACGTCGGTATACTCGCAGCGATATTGAGAATACGTTCAGTCCGATTGAGACTTTCCTCAGAGATGGCACTCGGAACCCTGGCGAGGGTGCAAATTCGGGAACCCGATGTCGGTACGGCCCGTTTCTCTACCAGTTATCCCGGAAGAATCGTATCGGAGGGTTCGTTCTATGCAATCGACCACGCAACCGACCACCCTGGACAGTCCGCCGCCCGCAGCTCGGCACCGCCAGACTCGGGCTCTTGGGCTTATAATCCTTCTGCTCGTGCTGTTTTGCGGGCTCGCGTTTTTTGCCCGCACCCCCTGGCTGCTGCACTACGATACCGCCATCACGCGCGAAGTGCAAGAGGGCCACACCGATGTACGTGACTATATAGCCTTCTTTGTCACCACGCTCGGCAACGGCTTGTTCATGACCCTGCTCTGCATCGGGGCGGCTGTGGTTCTCAAGCAGGCCAGGCGCCCTCGGGCCGCGCTTTTCAGCCTGCTGACGCTGCTCGGCTTGCCGCTGAATATGCTCCTGAAACTGATCGTCCATCGTCCCCGTCCGGTGGCGAGCCTGGTACGAATTCTCTTTCCGGAACCAGGAGACAGTTTTCCCTCCGGCCATGCCATGGGTTCGGTGATCGTCTACGGATTCCTGGCCTATCTCGCCTGGACCTACATCAAAGACCTCCCGCGACGTCGTTTCTGGACGGCGGTACTGGCCCTCACCCCCATCGGCATCAGCTTCACCCGTATCTATATCGGGGTCCACTGGTTTTCCGACATCATCGGGGCCTGGATCTTCGGGCTGATCGTGCTGTTGATCTTCGCGGATCTCTATCATATCGCCGGGGCCAAGGAGCGCGCCGCGCACCTGAAAGCCATCGCCGAACGCAACGAAGCGGCCGCCCTCCACACGGCCTGAATTCCGATGCCGCCGGGAGGGGCGAAAGAGAAGTGAAACCCTGATTTGGGAGAACAGTACGGTGCCGCGCCGACGGTAACGGAAGGAGGAATTCGACCGCTACATACGCGAAATATAAGCCTGCCCAACCCCACGAACGATCTCAGGTGAAAATATTGGACGACTGCTGTACGCTCTATCTCAATCTCATGAAGCGCTCCCTCTTGAATATGATCTATGGCGACAAAGAGGTCGTTTACACCGCGCCGCGGGGACTGCTGAAGCAGTTGATCTTCAAGGCGATCCGCACCGGAGGCGTTGAAGTTGTACGTCCCAAGAAGTTCGATCCGGAAAGGCGGCTTTCGGGCCGAGACTGGCCAACCGATGGTCAGACGATGTTAAGCCTGCAACGGCTGGACAACATCCAGTACTGCGTCGAAACCGCGCTGACAGACGACATCCCCGGCGACCTCATCGAAACCGGCGTCTGGCGCGGAGGCGCGGCGATCTTTATGCGCGCCCTTCTCAAGGCGCACGGCGTTGCCGACCGGACGGTCTATGTCGCCGACTCGTTCGCAGGTCTACCGCCGCCCGACAACGCCAAATACCCCCAGGACGCCGACATTCCCTACCACACCATGAAGGAGCTAATGATCTCCGTCGAGCAGGTCCAGGGGAACTTTGCCCGCTACGAGTTGCTGGACGATCAGGTGAAGTTTCTCAAGGGCTGGTTTCGCGACACGCTGCCCACGGCTCCGATGCAGAAACTGGCGGTGATGCGTCTGGACGGCGATATGTACGAATCGACCCTGGACGGCTTGAACGCTCTCTACCCCAAGCTCTCGGTCGGCGGCTTCGTTATCATCGACGACTATGAGATGCTGGAACCCTGTCGTCAGGCCGTCGATGACTATCGCGCGCAGCATGGTATCCAGGAAAAGATCGAGACCGTCGACTTCGCAGGCGCCTTCTGGAGACGCCTTGTATAAGCGGAAATGCCAGCCCCAAGGAGGGCCTGCGCCTGCCCTTTAAGCACGACGGGTCAGGGGGCAGAGACGGTGAGGGAGGCGTCTATTTTGGAGACGGACAGTCGCTGTTTTTTGCCGTCGGGCCAGCGAATGGAAAGGGCGACGGGGCCGGTGGCGGAGCCAAGGCCGAAATGCGCGACAGGGTCGGAGGCGGAGAGGACGCTGCCACTGGTGCGGATTTCACGCAGCATCGAGAGGCTCCCGACCTTCGCGGTCACCAGAGCGCCCAGGCCGAACCGGTTGCTGCCTTTGGACTGAAGCCGCACTTCCAGCCAGTGGTTCGCCGTCGGCGTGACGTTGTGCAGCAGCATCGCCTTTCCTTCCAGATTGCAGACCAGAACATCCACCTTGCCATCGTGATCGAAATCCGAGAACGCCATCCCCCGCCCCACAGCGCGCAGGTTCGCAATGCCTGACACTGCCGAACCGTCGTCGAACTGTCCCTGCATGTTGTGGAAGACCTGCAGCGGCTGGGCATAATTCTGTGCCGAATCGAAGGTATGCACGTTGTCACGGACATGACCGTTCGTCAGCATGAGATCGAGCCAACCGTCGTTGTCGAGGTCGGTGAAGCCGACGCCGAATTTTACGAAGGGCGTCGTTGGCGGGCCCAGATTGCTGGGGCCGCTCGCCACGGTGAACAGGCCATTGCCATCGTTGTGGTAGAGGCTGATCGGCTGCGCAAAGTAGGTCGTGACGACCAGGCTCAACCGCCCTTCGTTTCTGTAGTCGCCCGAATCCACGCCCATCCCGCCCTGCAAGTGGCCCTGCCCATCATAAGCGGTACCGTTGTCCGGGCCGACATTTTTCCAGCCTTTGCCCTGCCGGGTCCAGAGATCCCCCGGCATCATATCGTTGGCTTCGTAGAGCGCAGGATGCCCTGTGCCGAGCAGATCGGAGGCCAGAACGCCCCACGTCTTGCCAGTGTCCTTCCAGGGCGCCGCCTGAAATTTGCCCTGGCCTAGATTGCGAAACAGCTTGCCGGACAGGGCTTCATAGACTTCTGGGCCACAGGCCGAGCGCGTCCGGCCTACCTCACAGATCTGATTGGAACGAGCGTCGAAATGGACATACTGCGAGACGAACAGGTCAAGCCGTCCCGAGCCGGTAAAATCGGCGAAGGCCGCGCTCATGCTCCACTCCAGCCCGGCGATTCCGCTCTGTCGCGTCACATCCTGGAATTTGCCTCCGCCCAGATTGCGATAGAGGGCATAACAGCCGTAGCCCGTGAGGAAGATATCGGGTCTGCCGTCCCCGTCGTAGTCGCCCACCGTACAGCCCATCCAGGTTCGATCCGCCGCCAGCCCGCTCTGCGCCGTCACATTCTTGAAGGTGCCGTTGCGTTCGTTATGATAGAGAGCGACGTGATGCGGCCCCACCAGAAGAATATCGGGCCAGCCGTCCGAGTCGTAGTCGAGGAAGGCACATCCGCCTCCCGAGGTTTCCAGAATATTCAGCGGCGACCGTCCGGCATTCCCGAGCGAGAAGTCGATCCCTGCCTTCTGAGTCCCATTTTCGAAACGGATCGGGGAAGAGGAGGCCGCAGACGTGGGCGGCACAGGAATCGGGGCGATGCGTCCCGGAGGGCTCACCCTCCCGGTGCATCCCGCGAAGAGCAGGCAGGGCAGCAGAAACCACCTTAACGAGGGATGTCTCATTGCGGTGGCGTTGTCCCAACTTTTGTCGACGGGTCCAGAATACGCAGCCATTTCTGCAAAAGAGCGTTCTTCGGATCGATCATCAGACCCGACTTCACGCTGCTTATGGCAGCAGGACGATCCCCCATCTGCATCTGAAGGTCGGCCAGCTTCGCGTAGAGCATCGCATTCTCCGTGTGAGCGCCGAGATCGATTCGGACGGCATCCATTTTGCGATGTATGTCCTGTCGCCGGGTATAGAGTTTCATGAGTCGCTCCGCGTCAGGGATCCTGTTCAGGCGGCGGTAGACCTGACTGAGCGAAAAGTAGACCTCATCCTGTTGCGGCGTCGTCTGGAGCGCTCTCTCCAGATAGTGCGCGGCGGGTTCCCAATGCTGCCGCAGACGTTCGAGCTCCCCACGCTGATAGGGTAGCAGAGGGTAGTCCGGGTTCATCTGTTCCAGCTTCCCTATGGACTTCTCGGCGAGATCGAGGTCGGCGTCGTTTCGATGCTGGGCCAGCAGCAGGTTGACGAGCGTAGAGTTGATCCGAACATCCCGCGGCGCAAGCTCGGAGGCGCGTTTGGTTTCGTCGATGCCGGCTCCGGCATTGCCGACCGCGACATCTACACTGCCTTTGAGCGCCAGATAGTGCGGCTCGTTCGACTGCAGATGCAGGGCGGCATCGATCGCCGCCTGCGCCTTCGCCGACTGTTGCATCTCCAGGTAGCAGACCGCCAACTGATACCAGGCGTCGTCCGCACTCTTATCCTGTTCAACCACCGCCTCGAACTCCGTGGAGGCATGGAGATAGGAGCCTTTTTTCATGTAGAGACGCCCCAGGGCGGAGCGCCCCAGCCCATAGTGCGGGAACCGTTCCGCCGCCGACTTCAGCAGTTGAAACGCCTCCGGATAGCTCCTTTTCGCCATCATCAGCTCGCCGAGGCCCGTCATCACTTCGGGATCGTTCGGACTCAGAAGCAGGGAGTTTCGCAGGGCTGGCTCGGCCAGCTCCGCATCGCCGGACCGCGCGAGGCGCAGGGCTAGCATCCGCGCCGCAGCGCGGTCGTGCGGATCGCGATTCAGCGTGTGGTTGAGATCTAGCAGAGACATCCGGCTATAGCGGTTCGCGCTGTTACCGGGGCCGTACCACCAGACCACGCTGCCCAGCGCCGCGCAGACCAGCAGGACGACCAGAATCCGTCCAACGCGACGGTCGGCAGGCGGCAGGGAAGGGGATGAGTCGATCGGGGACGTATTCGTCAATTCACTTCTTCTTCTCGATGGAGATAAGATGATCCGCCATCTGTGCAGGAATAGTCGTCTGGGTGAAGGCTGGTTTGGGCCGCATATGGCATCCAACACAGCCGCTCGTCTTGTTCACAGGACAGACCCTCGCCTGCCGGGCGGTCGGGTCGATCCGCGTCGGGCGCGCGGTTCCGGGCGCGGCGTGGCAGTTCAGACAGGCTCTCTCATAGGCTTTCAGGTCGGTGCTGACGTCGGTATGCGCATTGTGGCAGCTCAGACACGAAAGCGGCTCATTACTTTTGGTACGGCAGGCGCTCCTCTGCAGCGCATAGGGTTGAAAGCGGTGGGTAAGGTTGACTTCCGGGCTCTGGAGGTCTACATCTCTGGCGGTACGATGGCACCTGCCGCACAGTTCGTCGATCTGCGTCGGCGACTTCGAAGCCAGATGCTCCATGTGCGGCTCGCCGTACTTTTTCGCCCGCATCGCCTCTATATGCGCGTTCCCCGCCCCATGACACGCTTCGCATCCCACGCCATAGAAGCGTGGCGCAAGCTGCAGAAGATGCGAGGGCACCGTGGTCGCATGGCAGCCCAGACAGTTGTGCGCTTCCCTGCCCGAATGCGCCCGCCCGAACGGAGCGTCGCCCGGAATCTTGATCTCCTGTCCGGGTGTGATATCCCACAGCCGATAGGGCGGAAAGAAACTCATCCGGGTCTCCATGAGCGTATCGTCCCCAAGCAGAGTGACGAACGTCATGCCAAGTTTGCCGGAGCCGAGCACCAGTTGAAGCGACTGCGCCTCCGGCTTCTTAGAACCCAATCCCTGGCGTTCCAGGGTCAAGGCGCCGTCTCGTTCAGCCATCGCATAGCCTGCCAGGGGAACGACTCCCAGGTCAGGCGTCAGGCTACCCAGGGCGGCACGCGTGGCGGCCTGCAGCGAACGATCGTGTCGGCTGCCCTGGTGGGACTTGAATTCGGCGGTATGGCACTCCGCGCATGCCTTATTGCCGACAAATTCGCTTCTCTCATCCGAAGCGGGCTTTACCGTCGTAGGGGTGTCGCGGTGTGTACAACCCGCCAGCAGCAGCAGAGCCACCGACAACAAGGTCAGCAGAAGCGCCACGGCATGGATCCTGTTCACTCGCACCATTTTCCTGCTGCTCTCTGCAAGTCAGTTCTTGCCTTCCAAAACCTCGGGAGACTGCGCGAGTTTATGAATGGCCTCTTCGCGGGATTTGGCCAGCAGCGCCGACGCGGTCGCATCGTTCGGAAGCCGCTGCAGTATCTCCAGGCAGGTCTCCGCGGCAGGGCCATACTCCGCATCCTTGTAAAGCGCCTGTGCCAACGCCATGCGTTTCGTATTGTCTTCGGGCGCGGCCGCGACGGACTGCCTCAAGGCAACGACCTGGGCGCTTTCCCTCTGCTCTAAAGGAAGTTTTGCGCGCCACTGCGCGACTTCCGCCGTCTTACCCTGTTTCTCTGCTATCTTTACCAGGAGTCGCAGACAGGCCGGATCGTCTTTTCCATAAGTCAGACCTTCCAGCAGGGTCTTTCGCGCTCCTCGCAGGTCGTTCTTCACCAACAGCACCTCCGCCAGAGCCGCATTGAAATCCGCAACCTTGCCCGGCACGGCATCGCGGGCCAGCTCCTCGTCCTCGGCAAGAGTCTTCGCGTCATGCGACTGCGACAGGGTCAGGCGTACCAGCGCAGACCGTGCCTCCCCCGTCGGATACATGGCGGAGACGCTGACTCGCCGCCAGAGCAGCATCCGGGCATTGTCCACTTTGCCGACCTGAGGCGCGAGGCGACCGAAAAGCGGATAGAGGCTGTCCTGCGTCGGGTCGATACTGATAGACGTCACGATGGCATCGTACGCCTCCTGCAGGCGTTTATTTTTTACCAGCGCCTCCGCCCAGACGGCGAGGTTTATCCCTACCTTGGGATCGATCTTGCGTGCCGTATCGATCTCCACGAGGCCCTCGGTCGTCAGCCCCGCCTTGACTTCGATCTGGCCCAGATAGGCATGCGCCTGAGCCGCACGGGGGTTCAGTTCCAGCACACGTCGGTAGGCGCGCACCGCTTCCAGCATATCGTTATTGGCAGCCGCACAGCGTCCATAGCCTTCCCAATAGGTGACCGAGTTCGGCTGTTGCTTCACGAGGCGCTGCATCAGCACAAACGCGCCGCGCGAATTCCCCTCTCCGACCATACGATGGGCCAGCTTAAAAGTCATCTCCGCATCGTCCGGATTCTTTTCGACCTGCGCCTGCAGATCGGAAAGAGAGGTTTTGTCGACCCAGTTATCATGCGAAGCCAGTCCGGCCAGCGCGACGAAATAGAGAACGATTACCGGCAGAGCCAGCAGGGCGCAGATCCGCAGTAGACGTCCTAAAATCAGATTACGGGAAGAAGGCAGTGGTGTCATTATGGTTCTCGTATCATCAGGTCGCCGGGAACATGCGGGTTCCGGACGACGCTCTGTCTGCCGCTCGGCCAGCGGACTTCGACCTTATCGACTATGTTCAGGCTGCCCAGGCCGAAATGGACGCGAGGGTCGCTGGCAGAGAGGTAGCTTCCTCCCGTCGTCGCCTCTTTGATCCATGTCTGGCCTCCGGCTGTCAACGTGATCCGTGCTCCCAGGCCCATCCGGTTGCTTTTCGTGCCTTCCAGGCCAATGCGCAGCCAGTTGCCATGCCCTGGCGAGTGGTTCATCAACACACGCACCGGACCTTCCAGGTCGGTGATGACGATGTCTTCCAGGCCGTCGTCGTTCAGGTCGCCGAGGGCCAGTCCGCGCCCGACACCGGGCGTCGTGAAGCCCGGCCCCGCCTCGCGTGTGCGATCTATAAACGTCTTGCCGTCCTCATTCATCAAGAGCTGCATCGGCTGCTTGTAGTGGCCCAGTTTGTCAATCTTCTCCTGATTGTCGTGGATATGGCCGTTCGCGATAGCGATGTCGAGCCATCCCCGGTTCTGCACATCGATGAACTTCGTCCCGAACCCGACAAACGGGGCTGTCGGCAGCCCGATGCCCGTCTCTGCGCTGACGATACCGAACAACGCCTGTCCTTTATTACGATAGAGGCTCTTCGCCTCGAACTCGTAGGTCGTGACGAACAGATCGAGATTGCCGTCCCGGTTATAGTCCCCGAAATCGACGCCCATGGCGCCCTGCATCTGCGCGCTGCCGGAGAGAGCCACGCCGGCCTCAGTGCCGGTGTTGTGAAACCCTTTACCCCTGTCGTTTATAAAGAGATCGCCTGGCATCTCGTCGTTGGCCAGGTAGAGATCCGGCCAGCCATCGTTGTTGACATCGGCGAAGGCCACTCCGAGACACTTCCCTTTGGCGTCCAGCCCCCACGCCCGAGAAATATCTCGGAATTTGCCGTGTCCCAGGTTCTTATAGAGACTGCCGATCTGGGGATCGTAGAAGATCGGGCCGCAGGAGGCGGGAATGCCATAGTCACAGAACTTGAGCGATTTGTCATTGAAGATCACATACCGACCGACATAGAGATCCACCAAACCGTCACGGTCGATGTCGGCGAAGGCTGCGCTCGTGGCCCAGTCTGTCGGAGACTTCGCTTCCAGGCCGGAGCCTTTTGTAATGTCCTGAAATTTGCAGTGGCCGAGATTGCGGAACAGTTTCACGACGCCGTAGCCGGTAATCAGGATGTCAGGTTTGCCGTCATTGTCGATGTCTGCTATCGCGACGCCCATATAGAGCCCCGGCGCTTCCAGTCCGCTTCCGGAGGTCACGTCTTTAAAGGTGCCATCGCCGTTGTTGCGGTAGAGAGCGCAGCGGCCTCCAGGCGTCGTCCCGGTCTCCCCGACGATCAGAATATCGGCGTGTCCATCCCCGTCGAGGTCACAAACAGCGCAGCCCGGCCCCATCATTTCGAGGACATCCAGCGGCGTCTTGCCGTTGTGTCCCATCTTAAAATCGATACCAAGGGCGACCGCTCGATCTTCGAACCACGGTTGCGTACCTGGCGGAAGTGGCACAGCATACTGTTCCATGCCGTTCCTAGGGGGCAGCCCCTGGCTGCCTTTCGCAGGCGGACCGGCGACAGACGGCTTGACACGGTTACAGCCCATCGCGAGGCAGCAAGACGTCAGCAACAAAAACAGAACCAGGCGGTTGCGGACGGTCATTGCGACCCTACTGGGGCGGGAGGAGGAGCGTTTCCGCGCAAAAGGCCCTGTTTTTGAAGCGCCATACCGTAGTCGTTCAACTCTTTTTCGACAATGGGATCGACCGGGCCGAGGCGCTGATAGGCCTGATACTGGCCGATGGCGTCCGTATAGTTCTCATATTTGCGATAGAGGCGGGCCATACGGAGGCGGAGTTCACGCGTTTTCGGCTCGGCGAGGATGCGCTTCTGCATGTAGTCCAGATCCCGTTTGGCGGTTTCCAGCGCCTGTGCGCCGGCAATCATCTGTTGGCCTTCGGCCTTCCGGCCGAGTTGTACCAGGCACTGGCCTTCCGCGAGAAGCGCTTGTGAGTCGGAGTTGTCCAGTTCGAACGCCTTACGGAAATAGGTGACAGCGGCGGAGTAGTTGCTGCTGCGCTGATACAGTTGCCCGAGGCCTAGATAGGCATCTTGCATCTTAGGGTCGCGGGCGATGGCTGAGAGGAAACACTGTTCCGCTTGCCCGCGCAGCTTCGGCGAATCCCCCATCTGCGCATAGAGCTGGCCGAGCCACAGGTAGCCAACGGAATCGTTGGGACTGTAGTGCAGCGCCGTTGTCAAGGCTTTCTCCGCCTCGGCATTTCGGGAGTAGTGTCGTTCCAGTTGTCCGAGGTCGCGCCAATAGATCCCCTGTTTGGGATCGTACTGCGTGGCTTTCTGCAGCGCCTCGAGCGCTTTGTCCGATTCGTGGGCTTCGCCGTACATCTTACCCAAAAAATACCAGGCCGGGGCATTCTTCGGCTCTAGGGCCACGATTTTTTGGAGGGGTGCGGCGGCATGCGCCGCCATCCCCTGTTGATAGTAGACCTGCGCCAGCCCGAGATAGCCGTCGGTGCTTTTCGGGTCGAGCGTCACCGCCGTCTCGAACGTCTTTTGTGCTGCCGGCAGCTCTCCTCGCCGGAACTGAACGCTGCCTAGCCCGAGAAAAGCACGCGCCATCCTGGGATCGAGCTGGGTGGCGCGTTCAAACGCCTGCTCGCTATCCGGCAGATCATTGGCTTTGAGCAGAGCGGAGCCGTAGTATAGGAACGTGAGGGGATCGTTCGGTTCATCATGGATGGAAAGAGCCAGATCTTCCACGACGAGGTTCTTCAGACGCCGCTCTTTCGCCCAGGTGCTATTGCGCACTCCGAGACTGACAATGATCGCTGTCAGCCCAACGACGAACAGAACGATCAGGCGGCGTGTCCGTGGCTTGGACGGTGGAGCGGTTTCCAAAGTTGCAAGGATCTCCATAGTCATCTCAAAAAGTGTGTGCCTCTGAATCGATGTTTATGGCGGACACACTCTACCCAGGTAAGTCGAAGGGAGTAAGGAGAACTGCCTGAGGCGAGTGCGGTGCCTAATCAGAATACGCCCTTATCGGGCAGAAAAAGTTCCCGGTCGGGTCTCTCGAACGGGCCGATCCGAATATCGGTGCAGAGGAACAGCCTGGAGGAACGAATTCCTCCAGGCTGTCACAGGCGAACTGAGGTTTCAGCAGAGAGGTCTAGTTGATGCCCCATTTCCAGCCAGCGTTGCTCTGGTCCGGAATACAGACCTTGTTGTAGGGGTACAACTGCTCCAGGCTGCTGTCGGCACCGCCGCTGCCCTTCATGATATTGTTGTTGTTCGAGTTAAACGCCGTGCCTTTATCGAAGGGCGCGACCTTCTGCCACTTCACGTGTCCGTCCACAAAGCAGACGTTGGCGCCGGCGTTATGGCGAGGCAGGCCCCAGGTGAATCCCTGCCAACTGAGCCAGCCGGTTACCAGCGAGGCAGCGGAGCCGAACGTGGTATCCTCGAGCAGCCAGATGGTCTTCGGGCGACCAAGCCAGTCGGTTCCGTAGCAGGCGTTGGTGTTGGCCTGATCGCAGCCCCAGTCGGAGTGGCCATCAAGCACCATCCAGCAGTTGGAGGGCTGGGTGACAGCGGCGTCGGAAACCGGAGTACGGTTCTGACCGAGCTGATTGTTATAGAGGTAGCTTACCGGGTTGCGGTTCCAGCTCCAGCTCGTAGGATCGGCCTGCTCGTTGTCGTCGGTGGAGCTGGGGCAGAAGTAGACACCCTTATTTTTGATATAAGGGGCGGTCGAGTTCTGCCAGTCCCAGGTGCCGGTACCGCCGTTCGGGCCGGGCGGCGGACGCCATCCGCCGAACGGGAAGCGCTCGTCGTAGTCCTGTTTGTACATATTGATGGCAAGCCCCATCTGTCGGGCGTTGCTGCTGCAGGAGGCGGTGCGCGCCTTCTCCCGTGCCTGTGCGAACACAGGGAAGAGAATAGCCGCCAGGATGGCGATAATAGCGATGACGACTAGCAGTTCTATCAGAGTAAATCCACCGTTGGATTGGCTTTTAACGTTGCGCCGATTCATTTCGGTCGCTCCTTTCTCGAAGAAAACAACTTGAGTAAGTTTACAGAAGAGGGCAGAGTGCCGTCCGTGGACTATCCTCCACTGCCGGGTGCACTCGGGCCACCGGAACCGGGGCCGCCGGAACCAGGAGGGCCACCGCCCGCGCCGCCGGAACCAGGAGGGCCACCGCCCGCGCCGCCGGGAGCCGCATGTCCATTCGCGTACGGGTTGGATCCGCCATCCTTTGACCCAGGGCCAAGGAACTTCCAACCGAGCCCCCCGATCAGCAGGACAGCGATGATAACTACCACTGCAATTACCACAGGACCAGCTTTTTCTTTCAGTTCAAATCACCTCCTCACATGTGTATTAGGTTCTTTCAATATATCATATTCCACCACGATATGCAATGTCTGAGGAAACCAGGAGCATCCTCGACTGCACACTTAGCTTGATGGTGGCTTATGAATCAGCTACGACGTACCATTCACCGGGTTAAGTTCGGATTCCTTCTTACCCTTAGAAAAATTTAATTATTTTTTCCGGGCATACAGATTCGCCCGACAAGACGTCGTTCTGTTCCATTAGTGGCAGAAAGCTTGCGTACGGATGAGCGCTATACAACCCCTTTTTTGAGTTCGTCCAGAGGATAAAGGGTGCCACGCCAAACGATCCCCTGGCGACTGCAGGCAAGCCACGTGGAGTGTAGTATGATATAGACCAGCATCAGCGCGGCGAGGGGATAGGTAAGGCCGTAGGCGGAGTTGGCGTCGGAGACGCGGCGCATCGCGCCTGCCCCACTCATCATGCCGAGCAGTGCGCCGACCGCCAGCCAACGGCAGGGCGCAAGTAAGAAGAGAGCCACGACCGGGTAGACGGCCGTGATCAGCAAGCCGAAAACGCCCACCAGCATGCGGGGCGTATTGAAATCGAACCCGGCGAAAGCGTTCTTGGTCAGGCACTGCATCACGCCGCGAAATCCGATGACCCAACGCACAGAAAGCAGATCGCTGCCATCCACCAGTTCTGTACGAAAACCGTGCCGCTTGATAACCTTGCCGAGTTTGGTGTCGTCCGCCACTTCCATCGCCAGTGCGCCATGCCCGCCAAAAGCCCGGTACGCGGCTGTACGCACCATATTGAAGGCACCAAAACCGAAATAGGCGGAGCGGCGAGGATCGGCGACATCCCAGATACGGCAACGCAGACTGAGCATCAGGCTGAAATAGCTGGCGAACAGCCGCTCCCAGAAGTCCCGGGTCTCGATGCGCGGAGAGACGACCAGATGGTCGGTTCCCGCGTGGCACGCATAGGAGACGGCGCGCACCAGGGCATCCGGCGTGTAGACCACATCGGCGTCTGTAAACAGCAGCCAGTCTCCCGTCGCCTCCTGACTGGCGACATGGAGCGCGTGGTTCTTGCCCAGCCAACCTGGCGGGAGGTCGGTGATGTGCAGCACTCGCAGACGCGGATTTTCTGCCGCAAGGCGTTCGAGTAGGTCGCCCGTTCTGTCGGTCGATCTGTCATTGACCGCGATG
Source organism: Chthonomonadales bacterium (assembly GCA_038217285.1). Classification (GTDB taxonomy): domain Bacteria; phylum Armatimonadota; class Chthonomonadetes; order Chthonomonadales; family Chthonomonadaceae; genus JANXLO01. The sequence continues at coordinate 5,997 of JBBQPO010000090.1, read as the reverse complement.
ATCTCCATACGCGGGTAGTCTACCGCGAGCAGGCTCTGCATGGCGCGCTCCAGCGTCGCGGCTTCGTTGCAGGCGGGCACCAGTACGGAGAGAGCTGGCAAACTGTCGCGCTCGTCGGCCTGTATCGCGATGCGGGAGAGACGCCGATAACGATGACGATTCAGCAAGAGCAGGCTGGTTCCGGTGAACCAGGCGATCATGACGCCGCCGGTCAGCAGGCAGCCCAGCAGACGCCCATTACGTATCAACAGCAACACCAGATGCGATAACAGCGGCAAAAGCGGTTTCCTTCGTTCTACAGGCCATGACCTTCACGCCGACGCCAGCGTTCGGTGGGAGCCGGATCCACCGTGATTGTATCCGAAACCATCCGTTTCGCGCAAGGGGTTCTCCCTTCTCCGAACGGCGGACCCGGATTTCAAGGAGGTAGAAGGGGGGCTGGTTGGTGAAACAACCGTCATGTCGATTGTCTGAGAGTAAGACGCTGCCTTCACTCGGAAGCCCTCGTGCTCCGTCGGACAGGCGGTCGCGACGCCGTGGCAAACGAGAAACGAACAGGGAGGAATCATGAGTACGGAAAAAGAGAGTATGTCGCGTCGGGAGCTACTCGGGGGAGCGGGTCTCGTCGGCGTAGGTCTGGCGGCAGGCATTTTGCCGGTCCATGCCGAAGCAACGAGCCGCCGACGACGTGTAGGCGCGAACGACAAACTGGTCATCGGCCTGATCGGGTGCGGCGGCATGGGCGCGGTCGATATGGGCAAACTGATGGAAAAGCCGGAGGTGCAGGTCGCCGCGCTGTGCGACGTGGACAAAAACCGGATGCCCAACGACATCAAGAACGTGACGGCGAAGTATGGCAAAGCGCCCGACCTCTACGGCGACTACCGCAAGATGCTGGAGCGCAAGGATCTCGACGCGGTCATCGTCGGCACACCCGACCACTGGCATGCCCTGATCCTGATCAACGCGGTGGAGGCGGGCAAAGACGCCTACTGCGAGAAGCCGATCTCCCACGATATCACCGAAGCGAAGTCGATGGCGGCCGCCGTCAAGCACTACAACAAGATCGTTCAGGTCGGCACCTGGCAGCGCAGCACGGACGTCTTCACGAACGCGCTAAACTATGTCAAGTCCGGGAAACTGGGCAAGATCGTCAAAGTCCGCGCCTGGAAAGTCGAAGAGCGAGGCGCAGGACGTGGAATCGTGACCACTCCGCCGCCCAATCTCGACTTCGATATGTGGACCGGCCCTGCGGCGGCCTTTCCCTACGCCGCCAATCATGTCCACAACGCCTGGCGCTGGTTCAAGAACACCGGGACCGGGAAGACGGGCGACTGGGGCGTCCATATGATCGACATCGGCCTGCTCGGTATGAGCGAGGGCACCGATCTGGTGATGCCGACCGAGGTCTGCGCCTTCGGCGGCAAGTTCTCCTTCGTGGACGACGACCGCGACACCCCCGACACCGTCGAAGCCATCATGCGGTTCAAGGATCCCGACTTCCTGCTGCAGTGGGAGACGGGCCGGGATCAGCCCGGAAAGCCGGACCACGGCACGGAGTTCGTGAGTGCGGACGGCAAGACGCTGCAGGTTTCGCGCGGGGGATGGTCCATCATGGACCCCAAGGGCGAACCGATCCCCAAAGAGCGCATTCCCGCCACCAACGACCACTGGCAGAACTGGCTGGACTGCGTGAAGTCACGCGAGCAGCCGCGCTCGAACCTGGCCTCCATGGCGCAGACGACCATCACCTGCCATCTGATCAATGTCGCCCTCGAAGCGGGCGAGTCCGTGCAGTTCAGCAAGGAGAAGATGGACATCGTCGGTAAGGCGGGCAAGGACAGCATCTACTACCACCGCGAATACCGCAAGCCCTGGAAACTCCCAATCTACAAAGCCTGAGAGGGAGAGAAGACGACAAATGACGAAAACAATCGTGCTGATTCTTTTGATGCTGGCAGGAGTAGCGACAATGGCGCAGGCGCAGGGCGGAGTGGTTCCGCTGACGATAAACGACGGTAATAGACATGACATGACCTTGCGTGTCCAGGCGGGCGGCGAGTACGAGATCCGCACGACCGGCGGCGACCCTTACGCCTTTACCGAGAAGCTGCCGTCCTCCTTTGATGCGAAGCGGCATCATGTGCTGGCCTTCGATTTTTTCAGCACGACTGGAACCGATCATTTCCAGGTCTTCGTCCTGCCGCCGCTTTCCGAGGAACACAGCCTTAGAGTCGCGGGGCTCGCGAACAGCGAGGGCTGGTCCTCCTACGCCCTCGATCTGCAGCCGATCCTGAAAAAATTGGCAGGCAAGGCAGAGACACTGCGGCTCGATTTCGGAGGCTTTGCCGGCAAAACGATCCGGATGCGCAACCTGCGGCTGCGCGAACAGACGCCTCAAGAGGCCCAGTTGGCGGCCCGTCGGGAGGCCTCGCGGGAGGCCGAGCGGCTGCGCGATGCCCGTCTCCATGCCTATCTCCGCCACACCTACCCCTGTCGCGTGACGAACGTCGCCGTGACCGACCAGCAGGTCGTCGTGACTGGGGAGGTCGCGGGCGAGCACACGGATCTCTGCCTGGTAGAAGCGCCGCTCTACGCCGATATTACCGAAACAAAGCAGTTCCCCACGGTCGTCGAACTGCGCCCGGATGCCAGGGGCCATTTCGCGGTCACGCTCGACCGGCAGCGCAAAACCGGGGACCATACGTTCGACCGGCTGCTGGCCCGATGGGCGGTCGCCAGACGGAGCGGCACCGCGTTCGAACTGCTCTCCCATGCCCGCTATCCCGACACCGTTCAAGCGCTCAACGCACTTCCGGAGGAGAAGCCGCGCAACAAAAAAGGCATTGGAGGGTTCGGAGCCGACCGGCCGATCAGCGATGTAGCGGATCTCGATCTCTCCGCCGCGACGGTCAACATCGTGCTGAACAGCCTCTTTTCGACGACGCCGGGGCCGGGCCGCACCGCGTTCCAATATGGGGGCCGCACCTGGTACGCTGAAGACCGCGCGGTGGCGAACCTGGACCGAACGCTCCAGGCGACGGCACAGCACCATCTGGTCGTCTCGGCAATTATCCTGCTCGGTCAGGGCGGTAACGCGCCTCCCGACAGTTTCAGCCACCGCATCGCCCACCCCGACGCCGACCCTTCCGGCATCTTCGTCATGCCCAACGTATCGAGCGAGGACGGCCTGGCAGCCTACGCGGCCGCGCTCGACTTTCTCGCCCAGCGCTACAGTCGTCCGGATGAGAAGTACGGGCGTCTCCATCACTGGATCCTGCACAACGAGGTAAATGCAGGCTGGGTCTGGACCAATGCCGGCGATAAGACTCCCCTCCTCTATACCGACCTCTATCACCGCTCGATGCGCGTGGCCCACCTCATCGCCCGGCAGTACAACTCCCATTCGAAAGCGTTTATCTCTCTGGAGCACCACTGGAACATCCGCCCAACGCATATCTATGCCGGACGTGAGATCCTGGATCTGCTGCTGGAGTTCTCCGCCGCCGAAGGCGATTTCGACTGGGCCCTCGCCTTCCATCCCTACCCGCAGAACCTGTTCGATCCCCGCGTTTGGGCCGATACCGAGGCCGTCTACACCTTCGACACCCCGAAGATCACCTACAAGAACCTCGAAGTGCTCGATGCCTGGGTCCGGCAGCCCCGCGCCCAGTTCCTCGGGAAGGCGACCCGCACCGTGCACCTGACCGAGCAGGGCCTGAACTCTATGGACTACAGCGAAAAGTCTCTGACCGACCAGGCGGCCGGAATGGCCTATGCGTGGAACAAGTACAAGGACCTAAAAACGATTGAAGTCTTCGACTATCACAACTGGGTCGATAACCGGGGCGAAGGCGGACTGCGCATCGGCCTGCGCCGCTTCCCCGACGACAAAGACGAACCGCTCGGCAAAAAACCGATCTGGTACGTCTATCAAGCGTTAGGCACGGCGAGAGAGGCAGAGGCTACGGAGTTCGCAAAGCGAATCATTGGCATCAAAGACTGGTCGGAGGTTCGGTACCACGGTAAGATCGGCCCACAGCGTTAATCGGGGGGGACGGTGTAGAGGGTTTTCTCGTAAACGAAGCTGAAAGGAAGAGAACCGTGGTACAGGAAAACCTGATACGCCGACTCGTTTTCTGGAATCGTTTCTGGCTTGTACTCCTCATATCGGTCGTTCTGGGCTGGGGATCCCGTCGTTTCGTTGCCAATATCCACGAGGATACAGACCGGCTTCAAGGGCACATATCCGCCGAAGGCCTGAAGTTGTTTACGGCATCGGGTGACCCACTCGTAATTACGCATGTGGTAGCGGATGAGGACTCCTGGGCAGCGCTGCCCAAACCGATCCCACAGGCCGATTCCGGCGGCCCCCTCATAACCTTGGAAGAGATGAAGAAATGGCAGTGGCATGATCGGTTCAACCAACCGATTGCTTTTCCGGAAAAATCAACGTCCTTCGCGGCTCTATACTATCGCACTCGCAGGACGGAGGTCCGTTGATCCTGAAGTGGCATACTATTGGCCACCCGGCGTCACGATGAGACAGCCCAATGAATCGTAAAAGTATCCCTATCGTTCTCGTACTCGTCGCTCTTGCCATTCTGGTTGTGGTCCCTGCCTCGTCGGTCTACCGTGAGATCCGACAGCAACGACTGAACCAGGAACTCATCGTCGCCTGCAGCCGACTAGATGTCGCCGCAGTTCGACAGACGCTGTGTGCGGGAGCGTCCCCCAACGCCGTGGATTGTTCCTATTCGCCTCAGCCATCACTGCGCGACTATCTTCAGCGCCTGTTCACCCATAGGCCAGAGCCGTCTTGCTATCGTCCAACGGCTCTCATCCAAGCTTTTAAAGCCTCCATGGGTCTTCATGATCGCAGGCAAGAGAAGCTTACTCCGATCGTTAAACTCCTACTCGATCAAGGGGCACAACCAGATGTCTGTGATATCGTTGGAGACACGCTCGTCGATGAAGCCTCCGAATTTGACTACAGCCGTGCCAGTGCGCTCCTGTTGCTTGAAAAAGGCGCGTGTCCTATGAAGCTCGATAGGTGTCTGTTAAAAGCTTGCGCGGCCAACGATATGGCGACTATCAAGCTGCTGCTGATGCGTGGTGCCGATCCGAACGCAACCGGTCGCCTCAACTGTATTTCCGTCACCACGCCCCTTCTCTGTGCGGTGAGCACAGATCGGCTTTCAATGGCGTCTTATCTCCTGCAGCATGGCGCGGATCCCAATCAACATTTTACAGGGGAAATGGAGAATCTATCATTGCTTGTCATGGTGAGCTACCGGCACCAGACGGCAATGGCGTCCCTTCTCAAAAGGTATGACGCGACGTTGCCAACCCACAGAAAGCCCAGGATCTCTTTCTCCCATTCCTCCCGCTGGGGGGTCGAAGATTTGTTCGGTGGATTGACCATCCTAGGTTTCGACGATAACATGGATCTTGGGCATTACGGGCTCCTTCAGAGAGAATGAAGCGACTCTACCACATCACAGATTTGCGACACAAAGAAATATTTTTCGTCCTCTATATCACATTTGTCGCTTTCGCATAGATTAATTAAGTATAGGTGGTGAAATAAATTTGCGTCGAGAAGTAGATGCACAGATCCTAAGGAGTTACTGCAGGCACGCTGCGCGGGATGTTCACGATGCAAGCCCTGCTTCCGACCAGCCAGACAATCCAATACAAATATTTTCCTGCTTTGTGCGACGCTGATAGTTGGGAGGTAACTTTCCGGCAAGTGCGCCCGCTCTCGGGAATTGACGTTTAGACTATTTTCGCCTGTCCGAAACAGCGATAAAAGACGATTTGAGATCGGAAACCATAACTCTAATGAAATGCTATGAATTTATAGAGAGTTGGGTACAGCCCGTTCGCTGTTCCAAAGTGCCATAAATTCCTGGCAAAACTTTCGGGAAATGCTTTTTGATCTCATTTGCCTTCGATTAGGCCGCGTTTGAAGGTTCAATTTAGTCTAAACGTCAA
>JBBQPO010000089.1:0-20111 GCA_038217285.1 Chthonomonadales bacterium | reverse complement strand
AGCGTGGGAGATTTGCTCTGCTACCAGGTCGCTCCTGCGCCGTTGGTTCCTCCGAAACGAAGAGGGCGTCCGCCTCGAAAAACAGGGGTCAGAGAAACGAAAGGCGGTATGGCCATTCTCACCGTTTAATGCAGCACTACCCCCTGCTGCCAACCGCCATACACATTACGGATTTACTCTGAACCCCCCAGTTCGATCTGCCGAACTACCAGTCGATACGTCAACCCACATCCCCACCGTGTTTCCAGGAGTAGTATCTTTTTCTTTGATTCTTGTCCAGTAGCCGTAATTTCCCGTAGCGAGCGTCACACTTCCACTAAGATTCGCTGTGTCGCTCCAGTCGGTGACATCTGTTCCGGTCCATGAATGGGAATTAGTTGTAGAGTTGACAGTTACCTGATCGTACCATCGGTGGAATATACAGTGATGTTTTCGGGAGTTTGCAGAGTAGGCACACGTTTGGCCGACCAGGTAGTTCCATCAGAGAACGATACAGCGGTAGTTGAGTTATAACTACCCATACTGGTTGGCGATGCGTGAAGAATTCCGTAACCGTCTTTCTCCACGTCGGCTCGAACGTAAGTGGAGAAAAACGTAGCTCCAAGCACGAGCGCACCGAACACTGCTTTGATCAAAAAGCGTTGTCTCATTTCCGTACTCCTTTTCGTGTGACAGGCTCCAGGCAGAAAAGCACCAGGTCCGACGGCCTTTGCCGCACTTTGTACTCTGCCGGGATACCAGGTTGTGCCGCATTGGCGAGGATTGTAGTGTAAGACAGATCCGGGTTTGCTGCGTAAAGGAAGCCCGGTTGGACGGATCGGAAGCCTTTGATAACAGTCGCTTGTGGAGTAGCGTGAACAGGGGTATCCAGATGAGGAATGCGCAGATCCACATAAATAACAATTTCCTGCGCTGATAATCGTCGAAATTCCTCCCCCCTCACCTTGCCGGTTTTCTGAACTATTTCGGCAAGAGCGGCCTCACGTTCTTTCACCTTGACAGCAATCTGAAACGAGATTCCGTCGGTAAGGACGGCAGCAGTGACAGTATCCATTTGGACAGTCATCACGGATTTTTGTTCGATCCGCAGGATGGAAAGCAACGGATTTACCTTCCTTAGCGCTTCGAGCACTTTAGGGTCCGTTGCGATGCTGATTTGCGGCTTATCAAATCCCTGCACGACCATCCAGCGCAATGCCTCCTTCTGAAGTTCATCAGGAGTTGGAGTTCGTTTGACAAGCGGGCGAATAGTCCAGACAGTAAATCGAAACTGCGAGGCCTGGGCGACTTGTTGCGCGGATGCGGCATTTTCGCTAAGGAGTATCGCCGATGATACCAAAAAATCTCGACGTGAAAACAACATTTGTACATCTATCCTTCGTCTGCAAATAGATCGCTACACCTCTATCGAGAATCAAAACGTCGCAGCATGGTCGATTCTCAACAAATATCGGGGCTTTCGCGAATAAGATGCGGGTCAGGCATCCTATAAAACGGCTCACTCACTAATATAGACAGTAAAATCTCCCGAAACCGAACGGTTTTCAGGGCACCATGTAAAAATATTTTTACATGGTGCGTTTTGAAGGGAGGAGCAGAGAGGAAATCTTCCCATCATTCGGGTGTTGAGTGTATACTGGCTAGATAATCGTTCAATTCGGCAAGGTCCAGCCCGTCTGCTTCCAAGATTTTCTTTATCCTACCGACAGCGCGCCCGGCTTTTTGCCTCACATTGTCTGGCGTATCTTCCAGGGACGCGGCGATCTCCACCCAAGTCTCTTCTTCAACATAGTGGCGTAATAAAATGCTTGTTGTTGTTTGCGGTAAACGTGACAGCGCTTTCTTCAGTCTACAATCCAGTTCATTGGCTATCACAGCGGTATCCACAGAGGATTGTGGAGACGTTGTCTTGGCAAAACGGTCCGCTCCTTCTTCATCAAGCTGTGATGGGTAAGGATCATCGTGTTCCTGGTGACGCTCTCGCTCAAGCACAAAGTTTTTTGCAGCGTTCAGGGCGCTAACACGCAGCCAGCTTTCCGGTTTCACCCCCTGCCTGTAATCCTCTAATTCCGACCTATGATTTGCCCACAACTTTATGATGAGCGCCAAGGCGCAGTCTTCTGCATCCGGCATGAGCAGATAAAGTTTTTGATACGCGACTATCCTACGATAGAGCTGCATGTAAAAATCTTGATCCGTCAGGTTAGCAAAACAAGGCGCTCGTTCATTCTTCATCTTTGAACTCCTGTCACGCCAGTTAGCGCGTCGGGGCTTTCCAGGCGGCAGCCGCTAGCAGGAGCCAGCCAACCATGAAGCTGAGGCCACCGATGGGGGCGAGCGCACCGAACATCTTATTGCCCGTCAGCGCGAAGGCATAGAGGCTGCCCGAAAAGCAGACGATCCCGGTGAACAGCAGCCAGCCCGCCGTTCGCACGTTCTTAGAATCCCCCAGCCGCTCCATGCAGAGGCCGATCAAGATCAGACCCAGCGCATGAACCATCTGGTAGTTGACGCCGATCTGGTAGTCTTCCAGTCGTAAACCTGTTAGCCTGCCCCGCAGCAGATGCGCCCCGAACGCGCCTAACAAAACCGCTAAAAACGCCATCAGGCTGCCCAACTTGATAAATACTCTCTCCATAGTTCCTCGCTCCCGCCGCCTTATCGCGTTCGCGGCTTGTTCCAGCATCACTTTTTCGCAGACAGCACAGGAATTCCTCTCTGCTCTCACGAACTGTGCGAGCAGACAGGCCCGGCACGAACGCTTCGGCCTGCCACTCTTGTGGGCGGGCGTGTAAGACGTCTCGCAACGACGAAGGAGCCTTTGCAAATGCGACTGGGAGCCAATTCTGTTCTGTTCGGCGGTCATCCGATGGAAGCCGCCTTCAAGTATCTTAAAATGGCCGGGTACGACGGCATCGAGATCTCGGCCATCGACGGCATGGGAACTTCGCTGGACCTCAATAACTGGCGCGAGGCCGCCCCGGAGATCAAGCGTCTGGCGCAGGAGTATGAGATGGAGATGCTGGCGATGGAGCAGCCCTCCCAGGACAAGGCGCGCATGGAGCAGGCGTTCCAGGCCGCTGTCGAGATCGGTATTCCCATCGTGAACTGCGGCCCCGGCGGCAAGTCCGACGACGAGGCGACCCTGCAGCAGTCCATCGAATCGCTCGGCAGTCTGGCCGATATGGCGGAGAAGTACGGCGTGACACTCTGTGTGAAAGCCCATGTCGGCGCGAGCATCTACAACACCCCGACGACTCTGCGCGCGATGCAGGCTATCTCCTCGCCCGCCTTCGGCATCGATATGGACCCGTCGCACATCTGGCGCGCCAACGAAAACCCGGTCGAGGCCATCGCCGCCGTCGTCTCTCGCGTCAAGCATGTCCACATCCGCGACTGCAAAGGCCGTCAGCAGAACCCCGGCAAACCGGAGAACCAGGCCAACGGGCGCGGCGACATCGATCTGCTCGGCTATATCCGCGTCCTGCATGCCCACGGCTACACTGGCCCGGTCGATCTCGAAGTAATAGGCGCGAAAGACTACTCCCTCGAACAGTGCTGTATCATCGCCGCCGAAGCCCGCGGCCACATGCAAGCCTGCCTCCAGGCCGCCCCTCCTCGCCCATAGGCCGTCCGAAAGCAAAAGAGAGGCCGGGCAGAAAGTTTGTTGTCTTCTGCCCGGCCCGTCCCTTCAGGGAGCATAATGTATGTTGTCCGCAGCCGTACTATGGCGAGTGCGCTTGAGCTTTGTAGGGGTGCTTTGGGGGCTTACGACCACTCCGGCTTTCGGTGCGCCGCCTGCCTCGGTCACAACCGATAACGACATCGTTGGGACGCAGACGATCGGGCCTCAGTACCGGTTTACGCAGCAGACGGCGCTGGTCGAGACCGCGCAGGCGACTCTCGATCTGGGCTCTAACATCCTGAAAATCAAGCTCAGCCGCGACTATGGACAGGGGCCCTATCCCGGCGTCGTACCGAATCCGGCGATCCGCTCCCTACGGGATCTGGCGCGGGACGAGCCGTCGTTCCGGCGCGTGCTGGATATGCCGTTTCGTCACTACCTCTTCTGGACCTATAGCTTCTCCGCCGGCTGGTGGGATCATGGCTTCGCCCCGAAGGACTCCGAGGCTGAATACCGGGAGATCTACGACTTCACCCGCTACCTTCTCACGGCCTATAACCGCTCCGGAAAAACGTTTCTGCTCGGCCACTGGGAGGGCGACTGGTATCTGCACCCCGGCTACGACCCGAAGCAGGATCCCGATCCCCAGACCGTCCAGGGAATGATCGACTGGCTGAACACCCGTCAGCGCGCCATCGAGGATGCAAAGCGCGATACGAAGCATGCGAACGTGGAGGTGTACCAGTATACGGAGGTCAATCTCGTGCAAAAGGCGATGCGGGGCGGCCACACGCTTACGAATGACGTCCTGCCGAAAACGACCGTAGACTACGTCTCCTACTCCTCCTACGACTCGCTGCAAGGCGAAGGCGAAACGCTGCGTACCGGTCTGCGCAAAGCGCTGGACTACATCGAGACCAAACTGCCCGCGAAACCGGGGCTGGCCGGCAAGCGGGTCTTTATTGGGGAGTATGGCTTTCCGGCGCAGAGCGTTGCCGCAGAGACGCAGTCCGCCCGCTCGCGCGATGTGATTCAGGCAGGGCTGGAGTGGGGCTGCCCCTATATTCTCTACTGGGAGATGTATAACAACGAAGTCAAAGACGGTCAGCAGGTCGGCTTCTGGCTGATCGACGACAAAGGCCGAAAGCAGCCCGTCTATCATCTGATGCACGGCTTCCTCGAAAAGGCAAAAACCTATACCACCGAATTCCAGAAGGCACACAAACGGCCTCCCACGGAGGCGGAATATCGGCAACAAGCTCTGCTTTTCCTGTAAGCGCTAGCACTTCCGACCTATGGCTCTGCACAGATCGCCCAGAATTCACGAACCCGACCTTCACCTGTCTTCGTCACTATTGACTTTCGGCCTTTTGGCTTACAGACGGCCATAACTTCACCGAGCGCATTTTGATCTCGTTATGCGCCCGCAGAGTGCCTGCTCGAATGTTAAGCAGACGTCTGAAGGTCAATAAGCGGCCATCCGCTGAAGGTTCGTAATTTCTACGAGGCCAGCGAGATCAGCGCGCGCGAAATTTCTACGAGCGTTGACCGGACGGCTACTTAGGAACATGGAACAGCGACATCTACCCCACGACGAATCTCTTTCCGCGACGGAAGTTCGAGAGAGCCTTTTGCCACGGCGACACCATCAATAAGGATCAGTTGCGCGCACCTCTGCGTGCCCCGCACGCTCTCGCAAGCGGGCTGCGGGATCTTCTGCCGCATCGCGGGAGCTTTTGGCGTCAATGTGAACCCTGCGTCGTCAAAGTCAGGGAAGGAACAATCATAGGATACTCTTCCGGCCAGCGATGCCCTATTGTAACACGGAATCACGGACGCGGCAAATCGGTTTTTCAGATCAAGCGGCAATTCAGAAAGTAACCGTGAGGGAACAATAACGTTGTTGTTCCCGTTTGGTATTACTGCCGCCTGACGGCTATTTTCGTGCAGGAATCGAGACGGCGTACGGCGTACTTTGCACACAGCAAGTCAACGTACCATTCCCCCTCCAACAAGGATCGACCCAATATGTCGCATGAACACCACCAGGATATACGTATCGGAACTCTGGCCGGAATGAACCTCGGCGCGGACTATCTGCGACAGATACTTCCGCACGGATTCGAGTCGTTTCAACTGACGGCGTGGCAGTTTCTGGGTGATGTGAAGCTGCCGGAATTGGCCCGAGAAGTCAAGGATGTTCTGGAAGAGAAGGCGATCATCAGCAGCGTCGGCATCTTCGGCAACCCCTTGCAGGAAGAGCAGACGGCCCGAGATTGGGAGACGCTGATACGCAGCGCCCGCCTCTTCGGGTGCGATCTGGTCTGCGGGTTCGCGGGCGCGCTGGAAGATCGACCGGTGGACGAAAGCCTGCCGAAGTACAAAGAGGTGTTCGGGCATCTGGCGCAGGTGGCGGCGGGCGAAGGCGTCCGAATCGCCTTCGAGAACTGCGATATGGGCGGAACGTGGCACCGGCCGAAGTGGAACATCGCCCACTCTCCGTGCGCCTGGGAGATGATGTTCAATGCGATTCCCGGCGACACCATCGGCCTGGAGTGGGAGCCGTGCCATCAGATGAGCTCCCTCATCGATCCGATCCCCAATCTGCGCAAGTGGGTGGACCGGGTCTACCACGTTCACGGTAAGGACGCTACCATCGCCTGGGACGTTCTCAAGTCGGAAGGACTGCGCAGCGGCAAACAGATCGTCTGGCATCGTACGCCCGGTTTCGGCGACACGAACTGGACGGACATCATCACCATTCTGCGGCAGGCGGGTTTCCGGGGAGCCATCGACATCGAGGGCTGGCACGATCCGGTCTACAAGGGTGACCTGGAGATGACCGGCCAGGTACACGGCCTCAACTACCTGAAACAGTGCCGGGGCAGCGCCTACATTCCCAATCCGAAATAGCCATCTCTCCGAATCGGTAATCTCATGACCCACCCCGAAAACAGACCGGACCCGATGACGCGGCGCTTTTCGCGCCGAATGCTCCTGAAAGTCGCCGCCGCCACACTGGCGATGGGGACCGCGATGGACGCCTTCACGCTGGAGCCGCACCGCCTCACCTTTCAGACGCTGGAGGTGCCGATAGCAGGCTTGCCCGACGCTTTCGACGGCTACAGGATCGCCCTGCTCTCCGACTTTCATTTTCCTGTCTGGAGCTCGGCGGAGACGGTGCGGCAGGCGGTCGCGCTGGCAAATGCCTTTCAGCCCGATCTGATGACACTTCCGGGCGATTTTACCGACAAACGTGTCAAGACCATTCCGGATTTCGGCGGGCTGTTCGATGCGGCGCGGGCGAAAGACGGCGTGATCGGCACCCTCGGCAATCACGACCATCTGGCGGGCGCGGCGGGCGTCCGGCGCGGCATCGCCGACAGGACACCGATCCGCCTGATCGACAATCAAGCCTTTATGGTCGAGCGTGAGGGGCAGGCGCTGGCGATCGGCGGTGTAGGCGATCTGTGGGAAGGTCTGGTCATGCCGGATCGCGCCCTGGCAAAGATCCCGCCGGAGACGCCCCGTATTCTGCTCTCGCACAACCCGGACCTCGCCGAAGAGATGACGGTCCGGGTGCGCGTCGATCTGCAACTTTCCGGGCATACGCATGGCGGCGGCGTCTGCCTGCCCGGCGGCATCGCGCCGATCGTTCCGAGTCTGTACGGGCAGAAGTTCCGGGCCGGACTGGTGCAGGGCCGCAGCCACCGCGTCTATGTCACGCGGGGCGTCTGCAGTGTCCTTCACAACCGCCTGTTCTGCCCGCCCGAAGTCACCGGTATTACCCTGAGAAAGATGCGCGCGACCTGAAGAACCCCGAACGCGCACAAAGGAGAGCAGCGTGGAAGCAGAAGCAGTCGTAGAAAAAGTCCTGGTGAGGAAGGTGACGTGGCGGTTGATCCCGTTCCTGTTCCTGCTCTACGTGATCGCCTACCTGGATCGCAGCAATGTCGGCTTCGCCAAGCTGGGCATGAAAAATCTGGCCTGGTTTAATGAGGGAGTCTACGGCTTCGGCGCAGGCATTTTCTTCTTCGGCTATTTTCTGTTCGAGGTGCCGAGCAACCTGCTTCTGGAGCGCTTCGGCGCCCGCAAGTGGATCGCGCGCATCATGTTTACGTGGGGCGCCATCGCCATGGCGATGATGTTCGTGCGGAGTGTCCCGACATTCTATGGAATGCGGTTTCTGCTGGGTCTCGCAGAGGCAGGCTTTTTCCCCGGCGTTATCCTCTACATGACTTACTGGTTTACGGCGAGGGAACGGGCACAGATCGTGGCGCTGTTTATGACCGCCAATGCCGTCTGTTTTATTTTTGGTGGACCGATTTCGGGCTGGATCCTGGATCAGTCGAAAAGCCTGGGCGGGCTGGCTGGGTGGCAGTGGCTGTTCTTATTGGAGGGTTTTCCCGCTATCCTGCTCGGGTTCGTGGTACTCTTCTATCTGCCCGATAACCCGGCGAAAGCCGTCTGGCTGTCGCCGCAGGAACGGGACTGGATCATCGCTCGCTATAAAGCGGAACAGAACAAGATTTCGTCCGGACACACTTCTCTGCGCGATGCGCTTGTCAATCCCTATGTATGGCTCTTCTGCGGCCTCTACTTCACTCTGGTCGTGGGGATGTACGGCCTGAGCCTCTGGATGCCTACCATCATCAAGGAATTCAGTAATTTGAATGGGTTTCAAACCGGACTTTTAAGCTCGGTGCCCTTCCTGGTATCCGGTACCTGCATGGTCATCAACGGCTGGCATTCCGACAAGACCCACGAGCGCCGGTTGCATATCACCATCCCTGCGATCATCGGAGCTTGCGGCCTGCTCATGATCGCCCATTATCCGCAGCCGTGGATCAAACTGCTCGGGCTTGCCATCGCCGCCGCCGGGATGTGGTCCACGCTCGGACCGTTCTGGTCGCTGCCGACGTCTATCCTGGCGGGCACGGCGGCGGCAGGCGGAATCGCCTTCATCAACTCCGTCGGCAACCTCGGCGGTTTCCTCGGCCCCTTCATGGTCGGCGCGATAAAAGATCGAACGCACGAGGTGACGTACGGACTCGTGTTCCTGGCCTGCTCGGTTTTCATCGGCGCCGGGCTGGCGCTTATCGTGCCGCGACGTAAAATCGAGATCGTCGCAGAACCTACTCCCGTCTTTGTGGAGTAGGAAGGCAAGCGACGTAATGCAGGGACAAAGTCACTTCACGACGAGCGCCAGGGTGCGGACTTCACCGAACTCGTGGGCGCATTTCTGCCAGGTCGTCGCGCCGTCCCGACTGCGGTAGAGGTCGCCGTTGATCGATGCGGCGAAGATCAGTGCTGGGGTGGCGCGGTTGGCGGCAAAGGTCCAGACGGTGCTGTTGGGGGTCTGCGGGAGGGTGGCCTGCTGCCATGTCACGCCGCCGTCGTGCGAAACCTGCAGGGAGCCGGTCGTGCCGGGAGGGCCATTGCCGTTGCCGAGGAGCAGCGTCTGCGGGTCGTCCGCTTTGGCGAGGATGCCCCGACAGTAGCCGTGCGGAAAGAACCCCTTCACCTGCTGTGGCATCCAGGTTTCGCCCTCATCATGGCTGAGATTGAGGTCGTTGTTGGTGGTGGCGAAGAGGGTGCGAGGCGCGCCGGGCACAATCGCCAGCCCATGAATATCCATCGAACTCAGTCCGTTGACAAGCCGCTGCCAGGTCTCCCCGGCGTCCCGACTGCGCCACACGCCGTCTATCTCCACGCCCGCCCAGATCGTATCGCGCTCGTCCGGATCGGCTAGCAGACAGGTCACACGTGAATAGACGATGGGTGGACACTCCGGCGTCAGCGCCGCCGAGAGCTTCTCCCAGTTCGCGCCGCCGTCCCGCGAGCGATAGAGGGCGGATGGGCAGGTGCCGACGAAGAGCAGTTCCGGGTTCCACGGGTGGATCAGCACCGACCAGACCGCGACGCCCGCAGGCCAGCCTTTGCCGGGATCGAAGGGCGTCTCCAACCGTTCCCAGCGCTCTCCGCCGTTTATCGTGTGGTAGAGGCCCGCATCGGTTCCGGCGAGAAGGCGATCCGGATTCGTCGGATGCGCTGCCAGCGCCCGAACTTCCGCCTCCATAAACATCCCCGCGCTGTAACGCGCAAATGTCTCCCCTTCGTCCAGACTCCGCCACACACCCTGTCCGACCGTGCCTGCATAGACCACGCTGTTTCCTGCCATATCTGCTCCTGTGTTCTGATCGTTCGGCTAATTCTCTGAAAGCCTCCCTCTCCGCTTGCGGGGAGGGCCGGGTGGGGGCTCGGTTATTTCTGACTGTTACGGAGCATCTGCGCTCGCTTCTGCCGGATGTTTTTGGCCAGTTGGGCGATGCGCTGCTTCGTGGTGAGATGTTTAACGGGGTGCTCTGGGTCGCCGAGAAGCAGGCCATCCTTCGGCGGAGTGAACGTAAAGGCACCGGACTTGAAGGTCGGCGTCAGATCCAGATCGTTCTCGAAACGCAAGAAGGCACCCACCGGCTTCGGCGGAGCGGGAGGCGGCCCCAACTTCGGGGGGTCGGGAACGCCGGGAATGGAGGGAATCTCCTCCTCCGGTGGCGACAGCGGCTTACTCGCATCCAGGAGCCCATCGAGTTTGCTGCCTACCTTGATCGGACCCTCGTGCAGCTTTAAAGGGATCGACTCGATCTCCATGCGATAGAGCAGACTGTCGTTTTTGCCGATATAAAGACGCACCTCGGACTGTTCCAGCGGATCCTCGAGTTGGAGACTGACGACCTCGGTGGGGACGCCACGCACCTCGGCTTCTCCGATCCGGTGCGCCGCGTCTACACTCTGCAGGAGATCCGCAAAAGGGTTGGGACCGATGAGCATGAGCAGTTCAAGAGTGCCGCCATTGAGATAGTTCAGGCGGGCAAAGTCGTGGATGCTGCCGGGGGCTTTCTCGCGTGTGTAGACCTTTTTGTCGCCGGCATAGGACCAGAAGTTTTTACCGTCGCTGACCCAGCGCACGTCGAAAGGCTTATTCGTCACGGGATCGACCTGTTCGGTCTCTATAAGCAGGTGGTTCGGCTGTCGAAAGGCGAGATGCAAGCGGTGCATCGGGCGCAACGAAGCATCGTCGATGTGAAAAGGCGTCGGATCGATGTTCGTCGTCGATAGCACGGTGGCGCCGGGGGCACTTTCGAGCGAAATGAGCGCAGAAGAGATGTCGATGTGCAGATCGAAAGCGCCCAGACGGGCATAGGCCTCGCCCATACGCTTCAGCAGCAGAGCGGCGCGTGGGTCGTAGCGGGCCTGGTCGTCGAGCGGGGAGGGCGGCGGTGGGGAGGAACGCGCCTGGGCGAAGCAGACCGCGCTCGGGGTCTTTGCCGGAGAGGCAAACGTCGGCAGGCCGAGCATGGCGAACCCGACCAGCAGGGGAGAGAATCGACGCACTCTCCCAAAACGAACGACGCTCATCGTTCCTCCTCCGAGCGGAAGAAGCGTCTTCCTCCCGCTCCCTGCCACATCACCGTCAGGGGTTCCAGACGATGTCCTCCACTCCCTGTCGCCGGTTGGCGACACGCGCCAGCACGAAGAGCAGATCGGAGAGGCGGTTGAGATAGCGCACGACTTCGGGGTTGAGGGAGGCTCGGCCCACCTCCGTTTCCAGATGCGCCAGCGTGACGCACCGGCGCTCGGCGCGCCGGCAGACCACGCGGGCCAGATGCAGAGCCGCCGCCAGGGCGCTTCCTCCCGGCAGGATGAAACGCGTGAGGGGCGGAAGCTCCGCTTCGAAGCGGTCGATCAGATGTTCCAGCGCTTCTACCCGTTCCGGCGCGATGCGCTCCACGGAGACGCGTCCCCGCTGGGTCGCCACCTCCATCGGAGTCGCGATGTCGGCCCCGACGGTGAAGAGACTGTCCTGAAAGACCGCGAGGGTGTCCCGCAGTTCCGGATCATCGGCCTGCGCTCGGGCGACTCCGAGCACGGCATTCAGCTCATCGACCGTGCCGTATGCTTCGACGCGCACGTCGTCCTTACGAACACGCTCGCCGCCAAAAAGCCCGGTGTCGCCCCTGTCGCCGGTGCGGGTATAAATACGAAGAGACATCGGAGAAGCTGCCTACTTTCCGCGGAAGAAGTTGGCGTTCAGTTGGATGTAGTTTTCCCACTGTTTGGGAACGTCGCTGTCGGCGAAAATAGCGGTCACCGGGCATTCCGGCTCGCAGAGTCCGCAGTCGATGCACTCATCAGGGTTGATGAAGAGCATATCGATCGTGTGGCCACCTTCCTGCGCGACGCCCTCGTGGATGCAGTCCACCGGGCAAACGGAGACACAGGACTTGTCTTTTGCGGAGATACAGGGTTCGGTTATAACATACGCCATTATGTAGTTCCTCCTCGGAAATTTGGTTTCGCTGGTTCGGCACACGGAACGCCCGTTCGCATCTATCGTCCACGAGCGTTCTATAGTTTACCCTGAAAGTGTGCCGGATTGAACGGTTCAGGCTGCTGCTGCTCGCTTCCCTTCGGCCTCATCCCAAGAATGCGCTGCACTGCCGCTACCAGTACACTGGGTGCAAAGGGCTTGGTCATGAAGAGGTCGGCGGATTCAGCCCATTCCGCAAACAGTGGCTCATCCTTGGCATGCGCCGTCAGCATGATGATCGGAATCTGGCGGGTGGCGTCGTTTTTGCGCAGCTTGTCAAGCACCTGGAAGCCGTTCTGACCGGGCATCTCGACATCCAACAGGATCAAGTCCGGGAGATCCGCGAAGCTGTGGTCAAGCGCCTGGTTCCCGTCCGGGACCGCGATCACGTCGCATCCGGCGCGTTCCAGATGCAGGGTCATCAGGCGGACCATCAGCCCCATATCCTCCGCGATAAGGACGAGTGGGCGTTCCCGGTCTGCAGGCGATGCGTTCAGCGTCGATTCCATAGTTCGTTCCTTTCACTCTACCTAAACCCGCGTCCTCTTCCCGTCTCGGGAAGGGGACCGGGGGTCAGGTACCGGGCGGGGACTCTGCCGCCTGTTCCGGGGCCGCCGCCCGGGCTATCTCAGGATAGGGTTCGCCCCGCTGCAGAGCCAGCATCAGCTCGCGCAGGCGCTCGGCGCCGCGATGCATGGCTGCGCTGCCTTTACCGCCGCCCGTGAGATCCGCGACGGTGACGGGCGGACCGAAGCGCACGATGGTGCGCTTCCATGCGGGCCGCGGGATCACGGAACCGTAGGGAATAATACGGGTTGTTCCTAATAATACGGTTGGGATGATGACGACGTCCGCACTTTTGGCGATGAGCAGCACACCCGGCAGCATCGGCTGCATCTGGCCGTCCACGCTGAGTTTGCCTTCGGGGAAGATCACGACGGCTTCGCCCTGCTTCAGCAGATCCTCAGCCCGGCGCAGGGCGGTTCGATCCGCCGTGTAGCGTTTCACCGGAAAGCCGTGCAGCCAGCGACTGAGCGGTCCAATGATAGGCATGGCGAAAATCTCTTCTTTCGCCATCACCCAGCAGTCCCGCGGCAGCGCGATAGCGACCGTGGGCGGGTCGGCATCGCTGATATGATTGGGTGTAATCAGGACGCCACCCGTTTTCGGCACATATTCGCGTCCCTCGAAGCGGACGCCTCCGAACAGTAGGTAGGCCAGATGAAAAACGACCCAGGCGAGGGGCCGAATCAACCAGTAGGGCATGAGACTTCTCTCCTCCAACCGTGCCATAGCACCGATCTCTAGAGGAGATTATAGCACAGCCCTTCCTGCTCCGACAGGCCTGACGACCCAATTTCCCCGTTGCAATCGCCTGAAGTGTGCCTCTGACATTCCTGCCATGGGCCGAGAGGCTTCGGCCCATTTCCGCAATGTAGGCAGCGAGAAGAGAGACAGCTCAGTGCAGGGGTGGGATGAAGTCGCCATGCGCGATCAGGAGTTCGTCTACCATGCTGTAGATTTCGTCGAGGGTCAGTTCGGCGGAGGTGTGTGGGTCGAACATGGCGGCGTGATAGACATGCTCCTTTTTGCCCGTCAGTGCGGCTTCGACCGTCAGCGACTGGACGTTGATATTGGTCTGCATGAGGGCAGCGAGCTGCGGCGGGATCGCGCCGATCTTCGTGGGCTGCAGGCCGTTCTTATCGACGAGGACCGGCAGCTCGACGCAGCAGCCCTGCGGCAGGTTGTCGATCAGGCCTTCGTTGGCGACATTACCGTAGACCACGCGAGGGGTGCCGGTCTCGATGCTGTGGATGATAAGTGAGCCGTACTCATGGCTGCGCTTCACGTCGATGGGGGCGTCGCTCTCGTATTCGGCCTTCATCTTGTGCCAGCCCGCGATCTGGTTTTCGCAGCGGCGGATATACTCGTCGAGCGGCACGTTGAACCGCTCGATCAAGTCGGGGCGGTCGCGGCGAATGAAGTACGGGGTGTACTCGGCGAAGTGCTCGCTGCTCTCCGTCACAAAATAGCCCAGACGCGTCAGCATCTCATACCGAACGCGGTTCCCGTCAGGAATTCGTCCTTCGGTGACAACGTCGCGAATGAGCGGATAGAGGTCTTCGCCGTCGCGCTCGAATTTGAGGTAGAACGCCATGTGGTTGATCCCCGCGCAAAGGTAGTTGATCTCTGCGATGGGCACGTTGATGTCGTGCGCGAGCTGCTCCGCAGTGCCCTGCACACTATGGCAGAGGCCGACCGTCTTGACCTTCGTCGCCTTCGTGACGGCCCAGGTGTTCATGCACATGGGGTTGACATAGTTGAGAAACGTCAGGTCGGGCGAGGCGACGGCCTCCATGTCGTGGCACATATCGAGCATGACCGGGATCGTTCGCAGCGCCCGCATGATGCCGCCGATGCCGAGGGTGTCGGCGATGGTCTGGCGCAGACCGTACTTCTTCGGGATCTCGAAATCGATCTCGGTGCCCGGCTTGTAACCCGCCACCTGGATCATGTTAATGGCATAGTCCGCGCCGTCGAGGGCGGTCAACCGGTCGGTATGGGTCGTGATCTCCGGCTTCGCCCCCACCGCCTCCGCCACCTTATGCGCCACGACGGACGAGGTCTTCAGCCGCTCATCATTGATGTCCATCAGGGCGATGTGGCTCCCGGCGAGTTCGGGAAAGGAGAGAATATCTCCGAGCAGATTCTTCGCGAAGACGGTGCTTCCGGCTCCGATCAGCGCTATTTTAGGCATGGGATTCCTTTCGTGATGCGGCTGCACAGACTCTCGCACAGGCCGCGCGAGACTCTTCAATTAATTTTCGATCTGAGACTACCGGCAAAGATTTCAACCGGGATGATTTTCGGCGTGGGCCGCGTCGAGTCCTCCCCTATCGTCAGGAATGACGCTGCCGTCCAGGCAAGAATTGACAGAACGGGCAAAAGCCTGCCATACTGTGCGTACAATTAAATCATGTTTTCGTCGCAGTGGCCGCGCTCTTAAGTCGCGGTTGAAATACGGGGGAAGTCCGGTGTGAATCCGGCACAGTCCCGCTACGGTGTGGCGATTTTCGATCCTCGAAAATCCCCGAGTCCGAATGCCCGCCTGCGATACGTCACGTTGACCTCTTCGAAAGAAAGGGGGTGATGAACACGTTGTCCGGCGGGCCATAACGGCTGACAGTACGGGCGACATGGGCGCTTATTTGGCGCTGTCATCACCATCCAAACGAGGATACGACCTGCGGGTCGAGCCTCAAGGATGGTTTTTTTATGTCTGACTTGGCGCTCCTCCTCCGAGGAGAGGCGAAACGCATGGAGACGATACCGGAAGAGGAGCCGGCAATACTGTTATGACCTTGACGATTCAAAAGACTGGGGCGCGGCGCTCCGCATTTACCCTCATAGAGCTGCTTGTTGTGATCGCTATCATCGCCATTCTGGCCGCGATCCTGTTCCCTGTCTTCGCGCAGGCACGGGAAAAGGCGCGGCAGGCGAGTTGCCAGAGCAACCTGCGTCAGATCGGGCTCTCCGCTATGATGTACCTGCAGGACTACGATGAAACCTACCCGATGTATCAGTATGCGGACTGTCAGGGCTACACCTGTTATCAGTACTGGTTCGGGCTGCGGACGGCGACCGGGTGGGACAAAACGAAGGGCCTCCTCTATCCCTATATGAAAAACGGGCAGATTCAGCGCTGCCCGAGCTGGAGCGGCAAAGCGAAGTTCGGCGATGGCAACGGCTATGGCTACAACTGGGGTTATCTGGGCTCCGACTACTACGATTCCTACACCTTTCCGCCTGTCAATCCCGCCACGCTCGCTGCCTTGAGCTCCTCCTCGGATAAGATCATGTTCGCCGACGCCGGCTATTTCGATACGCCCTGGTACGGCGGAAACAGCACCATGCAGGAGACGCCGGCCGTCGATCCACCCTCGCAGTGGTACGGCAATCCGACGATGGACTTCCGGCATGTGGACAACCGCAAAGTCGTGGATACCACCGCCCAGACCGTTACGCACCAGGGGTTTGCCGACATCGTCTTCGCAGACGGGCACGTCAAGGGGATGCGGCAGACACAGGTCACCGACGCCTTGTTCACCCGCCAGTAAGGCTCGCCCCATGCTCCCAGAAAAACCCATTCGTGCCTGTATGTGCTACCCGCACTCCTTCGTGGAGTTACAGGGTCTGGCGGAACAGAATCACTGGCAGACCGTCGCCGACATCACGGCGGCGGTCGGGTGCGGGAGCGGGTGCGGCCTCTGTCGCCCCTATCTCGCCCGCATGCTGGAGACCGGCGAAACGGCCTTCGACATCCTGCGCCCCAAACCCGACAGGAAAAAGAGGTAGGAAGCAGACAAGTTGGGGAAGGGAGAGGGAAGTCTGCGCTAAAATGCAGGAAATGTCGTCCGGTGACGAGAAAGGGCTTTCATACAAGCACTTAACTCTCGTGACGGAGGCAAGTATGGAGCCGCTTTTGCCATCAGAACAACCGATCGTGCTTATTGTGGACGACGATAAGCTGCTCACCGATCTGTTCCGGCAAGCAATGACCCCGAAAGGCTTCCAGGTGGTGGAAGCGAACACCGGAGCGAGCGCCCTGGCGCTGATCGAAACGCAGACTATTCACCTGGTCGTGCTGGATATGACGCTACCGGATATTTCTGGCCTCACCGTCGCGCAAACTCTCAACGAGACACATCCCCATCTGCCCATCGTCATCGCGACCGGACACGACCCGGACCCCTCCGAACTGCCTGCCAACGTCGTCAAAATCCTCCGCAAGCCGTTCTCCTTTAAGTCGCTCTCCGCCCTTCTTAACGTCCTCCTCACAACGCCCTAAAATTTTATTTTTCGCAACGAAGTCAGGAACCGAAGAAGAGGCAAAGACAACGAGGCCGTGCGTTGTCCAGGTGCCTCTTTGCGTCTCGGGAAGGGGACGGGGGATCAGATTTCGCCCATAGGGGAGGTCGCGAGAGTATCGAAGGAGAGCGCATCAGGGGCATGTGAGAGCAGGCGGAAGTAGCCTGCAGCGGCGATCATGGCGGCGTTATCGGTGCAGAGAAGGGGGTCGGGAACAACCAGACGACAGCCTGTCGCGTCGGCCATCTTCTGCATGACGACGGTGAGGCGCTGATTGGCCGCCACTCCCCCGGCGATGCAGAGTGTGCGAATGCCGGTTCGGAGGGCGGCGCGGCGCATCTTTTCGGTGAGGACATCGACGATCGCGGCCTGGAGGCTGGCGGCGACATCGGGCAGAGCGGTCTGCCCGCCGTCTTTTGCCACGAAGGTGCGGAGCGAGGTTTTGAGGCCGCTGAAGCTGAAATCCAGACTGTCTCCCAGCAGCGCCCGCGGAAAGGCCACACGCTTTGGATCGCCTTGTTCGGCCAGACGCGCGACGTTCGGGCCGCCGGGATAGGGCAGGCCGAGCAGTCGCGCGCTCTTGTCGAACGCCTCTCCGGCGGCATCGTCTCGGGTCCGGCCCAGCAGCGCGTACTGCCCGTGACCGTCCATGCGCACGATCTGGGTATGACCTCCGGAGACGATCAGGACGAGCAGCGGGAAGGCATCGACGAGATCGGGGGCGGCGAGGAAGTTGGAATAGACATGCCCTTCGAGATGGTGTACCGCGACGACCGGAAGATCGAGGGCATAGGCGAGGGACTTGGCATACGAGACGCCGACCAGCAGTGCTCCCAGCAGGCCGGGACGGTTGGTGACAGCGATAGCGTTCAGATCCCGATAGGTCATCCCGGCCGCATCGAGCGCGTCCTGTGCAACGGGCAGCATGCGTTCGACATGCTTGCGTGAGGCGACCTCCGGCACGACGCCGCCGTAGCGGGCATGGAGATCGGCCTGACTCGCCACGATATTGGCCCTTATCTCCCGCCCGTCCGTCACGATGGCGGCGGAGGTCTCATCACAACTGGTTTCGATACCGAGTACATTCACGGAGAAACGGCACTGCCTTTCGCTCGCCGCACGGCTGTGCGGCGAGCCTTTTAGCGCTGAGGCTACTGCACTTGCGCCTGGAGGAACTGCCGCCAATGGGGCGCATCTGCCGCCAGCGACAGAGAGCCGTAGGCGGGCAGATAGTTGCCGGGAGACGGGACGTAGACAGACAGACCGTGCGAGTTCGCCTCGTCGCTGCCCCCCCCATTTAGAAGGATCGCGCCGTTGGCGCCTACCAGCGCCGCTTTGACGGCCTTGGCAGCCGCCTGGAGATCGGGCCGGGTGGAGGTAGTCGCAATGCCGTCGGCGAACCCGTTCAGATCGATGAAGCCTTCGTAGAGCGACGCTCCCTCGCCGTAGTGGGCGGCATTGACGCGGGCGCCGGCGATGACGGCGGCCTGATCGTTGATATGCGTCAGCAGAGAGGCCCCCAATGCGTCCAGCGCGGCGCGGACATTGTCCATTTTCGAGAGATCGACATAAGACTGCGTGATCCCCGTCTGTCCCGAATAGACGTTGACGAACTCCTGCACGATGTTGCCGGCCAGGTCACAAGGATTTTTGCCGCTGGTCTTCAGGTCGGTCAGCCATTTGTCGTATGGATAACCGCGGCCGGGCGGGCTCTCCTCGGAGCCGACCTGGATCCGTGCCAGCTTGCGATCCTGATAGGCGACTTCCATCATCTGCTCCAGCGAGGCATCGAACACCAGCGCGTCTACAGGCGCGGCCAGGCCGACGAAGGCGGACGGCAGTTCCCAGGTCTGGATCTCGTTGCGCGAGTTGTCGTCCTGCGAAAAGGCGCGCCGCCCCCGCACGTTGATCTTCGGCAGAGCGCCGATGGAGGCCGCGCGGCTGCTGTTGTAGACCGGACGCCAGCCAGAGCCGTGATTCCAGATCACGACAGCGATATTGTCTGCCGGATAGGTGCTGACTCCCCACTGTATGAAGTTGGCCAGGGTGTTGATGTTACCCATGTCGGAGCTCTGCGCACCGATGGAGGAGTCCAGGGTGTTCGTGCTCGGGTCGGGCAGCCGGTCGGGATCGAGCGAGGTGGTGTCGTGGCTGTTCTCGATGTTGTTGACATCCGCCCCTGTATGCTTGTGGATCAGATAGCGGCGTGTCCCGACGAAGGAGGGCGTGTCGTCGCCGAAAGGATTGTTGATCTGGCTGGCGATCGTCTGCTTCCACTGCAAAACGATATTGACATTGGCGTCGGAGCCGACGGAGGCCATCTGCCCGACATTGAGCAGGCTATCGGGCTGGAGGTTGTTGGCGGCGTTCATATAGATGAGAACCGTCCATCGCGCCCGTCCGTCCGTGTGCGCTACATTCGCCTCACAGGCTCCTCGCCCAGGAGGCGGCTGTGTAATGGGACCGGGGCTCGAGCCGCCGCCACAACCCGATAGCGAAGCCGCCAGTGTCCCGACGGCTCCGACGAGCGCGGGCAGGCGGCGTAAAGAAATAGTAAAGGACATCGCGCGGAAACTCCCTTCCTCGATGCGAATCGAGCACGGCTTAAAACCCCGACGTTTCGGGAAAGTAAGGACTGGTGCGCCGCCGGTAGACGTTCTTCACCGACATAGACAGCACAACGGTTTCGATTCGAAACGCAGTCTCAGCCTCGAAACGATGGGGGGATTTGTTTGAAATGACTTACCTGTCAGTAGCAGAGCGTGGGGACGGCCTGCGGAAAGCAGTTCACAATTACAGTGTACCTCAGCGTCCCGCGAATTGTTCCCGAACCTCTCGATTTTCGCCTCGGGCAGTCGATAGACGATTGTACTTCGCTCCCAAAACGTCTGCCCATCTGCACATGGTCAATCCGTTGTTTCAGAATCAAGCGTTGGGTGCAGTCTATCTATTTCACGGTTCGGCTTCTAACTCATTGATGATTGGAATGTTCTCCCGAATAAGACAAAAGCAGACCACATCCGTCCTGCGCGTTGCGGGACGGGTGTGATGGTATAATTGTGGAAAGGTTGGTCGCCTATTGGTTCAGGCATGGCCGTCTCGTATTTGACGTTTAGACTATCCGACTGACGACACCAAGCGTCTCGGCATTACCGAGTAGCTTCCTTGCCCGTCTGGTTGTTGCTTCCCGGCGGCTTTAGGCCGCGACGGAAGCCGCAGAAACGCCCGAAGAGGGCGGTTTTTCCA
>JBBQPO010000088.1:0-20320 GCA_038217285.1 Chthonomonadales bacterium | reverse complement strand
TTATCCCGCGTTGCTCGCTAGTCTGCTCAGAAGAGGTTTCCGATGGTGTTCAAATTCAAACGGAATCGGTGTTCAAATTCAAACGGAATCAGTGTTCATTTTGAAACGGAATCGCCGTTCATTTTGAACGCGATTTTGCACAGCCATATAGAGTGCTGCCCCCGGAAACAAGTCGTGGTCGGCGCCGATGCGTTGGCCGGGTTTTTGCCAGGTAATCGCACCATCCGCATGGAAGATTGTTCCTAATCTCGCGACCAGTCCCTTAACCTGAGGTCTGTGCAGGATGTCCTCGGCTTGCGCCCGATACAGGGCGGATACCAGCATCACGTCCGCGGCGATGCCGCATTCCATCTCGGGAATGTTCAAAGTAAGGGGACTGCTTCGTTCGCTAATATGATCACAACAGAATGCTAGCCCGTTTATACCTGCCTCGCAGAGTTCCGGCGCATTCAACAGGCGTCCCGCCGAAATCATTGCATCCAAGGCGAGAATGATACGCGCGGCAGTGCCTTTTGCGGTTTCCGTATTGAAGACAGGATAGTAGACATAGGCAGGGAGCCCATCGTCACCGATTTTGTCCCGCAGATAGTCGCTGAGCAGGCGAATGTCACTCTCAATATTTGGCATTGCCCCGGAGTTTCGGACAAGATAGCCAAAATCCAA
The DNA here is from genome assembly GCA_038217285.1 of Chthonomonadales bacterium. Lineage (GTDB taxonomy): Bacteria > Armatimonadota > Chthonomonadetes > Chthonomonadales > Chthonomonadaceae > JANXLO01. Next base: position 19,657 of record JBBQPO010000088.1, on the reverse strand, counting down.
TGGACCCACCTGACCGGCATGTGCAAGCCAACATCTGGTATTATAGAAGATCCAGCCGTCAGGAGGATCCGAGAGCGAGGATTTGGCAAGTACGGACTGTGCCATTTTCTGTTTCGACCAGTCATACTGACATGGGATGAAAGAGAGCATAATGGCAGACTGCTTCCCCTGGTAAGCCAGGAGGGTGTCACGCCCCAACCGCAGCCGTTGGGATGCCTGTTCTTGAGTGATTGGTCCCAGGCGCTCACGCCCGACGAAGACCGAGACAAGGACAGCCATTTCCTCAAGCGACGACAGAGACAGGGCAGATTTAGACTCCGCATAACGCTCATCCTTCCACGCCTTCTCCGCAGCATCGATCAGCATTGTATCGAGAGTGCCTTGTGCGGACGTCCAGCAACCAACCAGTTTCCCATGATGGTAAAGTGAGACGGCCGCGCCATAGATCGTCTGTTGCAGCAAGTTCTCCGGCAATGGGGCGCCCGAGATCGGTTCACAGGCGCAAAATGCGGAAATCGCCTCCCGTACACGCTGTACCAGTGCATCTCCGAAAGGAGGGATATCCGCAAGGCTGTTTTCTTGCTGACTAACTCCATAAGGGGGCCAATCCTGACCGTTTTCAACGGATTTGGTGACCGTATGCCGATAAAGGGAATAGGGTTCTGTGCTGGAGATTCGTGCATTGGTACGACAGGCATGATGTAACTGTTCGATCTCGCTGTTAAAAAATTGTGTGTTGGGCAAAGCACCCGAGCTTTTCCACGGATGCACTTTGCTCCGGACGAGGATACCATAACGCGCGTAGTCAAGTTTGGTAGGTGTTATCTCTTCATGGTCCTCAAATAGAGTTACACCGATTTTAACATGGTCCATATCGTAACTGGAGGCATCCAGTTTAGCGGATCGAACTGCCAACAGAGTTGCCAGCACAACATCACGTCCCATATCGGCGTCCCCTGGAACGAGATGGTAAAAGCCATCGCGAGCCAGCCGCCGGTCGGTGGAACAATTGCGCAGGCTGACGATGACTCCCCCGCTCGCATTGTACTCGCGATCAAACCGAAAGGGTGGCAGGGGAGCAGCGCCCGTTGCAAAGAAATGTTGGATGACATGGCGTGCCACAGCGGCGGGGGGTAGGCCGTCTGCAATGCGATAACTGGTGTCCCACTCCGGGGAGATTCTGCGATGTCCGGCTGGGGGATTTGATTCAGGAGCTTCCAGGTCAGTCCAGACATTGAACAATGCCTCCACGCGATAGCCGAGCGCCCGCGCCCAATCCATGCCCCCCTGCCAGGGAAACTCAGCCACACAGAGCGCGCCTTCTACTCGATATCCCTCGGTTTCGAGGATTGTGAACGCTTTATGCAGCGACGCCCCCGAACAGATACAGTCGTCAATCAAGACGACGGGTTTGGTTTTATCGCCCGTTCCTTCGATTTGACGTCGTGTCCCGTGTGGTTCGGGTTTCGGGCGAAGGCACAATCCGGAGTAGCGCCCCTCTCCTTGAACAAGCACAGACGTCACCAGCGGAATGCCTGTCATGCCATAACTGGCGATCTGTGTACTCTCGAACTGCTGTAATCTGTGCAGAAGACAGTCGGCAGCCAGCGTCGCGCCTTCGTGAGTAAGGCTGGTTGCCCACTGATAATAGATCCAGGGCATCGGGCGGCCATGAAAATCGACGAGGGGCGTTTCTGCGCTGTTACGAAGTATAGCCTGAGAGCGAAGCAATTGACGCAATCGCTCCCAGGCGTTTTCTTGTTCAGAATGGAATGAATGTTGCATTCTGTATTTTCTTGAACTTTCTGCGTACCGAGAAAATCATGCTCCGTCCCGACCGCCGTCCGGGCCGTCAGGACCATCATGCCCACCTGGGCCGTCGGGGCCAGAATGACCGTCTGGACCGTCGGGGCCAGGAGGCGCGTCGGGGCCAGGAGGCGCGTCGGGACCAGGGATAGGGTTGTGACCTTTATTAAAGTTAACTTCAGTTTGATGAGCTTGATCCGAGAATGCATCTGCCAGCGACGCAGCCTGCTCGGCCTCTGCAGCACTGTTTATGTCGCCTTTGTTGCGATAAACTTCAGCGGCATGCCGTAATCGCTCACCTTCAGGGGTAACCATCCTCGTTCTCCTTTGTTTTTGTTGGACGTTGTAGAGTTCGTGTGAAGACTGGAAGCAGTATTGACTCGCACCCTCTATCAGGATACTCTGTCGTGTTGTCGGTTTCAGCAATCAGGAATATATAGCCGACGCAAAGCTCGTAAATCCGTCCGTCGTGCGAAAATTCAACAGGGATAGAGATGAATCCTTCTCTAAATATCGAATTGGAATAATTTTTCAGTTTTTTTTTTGGCTTCTGATGCCCCAAACGTGGAACAGACGAATAGGTTAAGGCGTTTTTTACACATCCGGGGGCCATGGACGCAATGTAAGCCTCGTACCCCGCCGTGAAGAATGCCTGCACAAGCGTCTCCTCGCCTGTCGCACAGGCGCCGGAGATCAAGGTGCACCCCTTCCCACAGATATGGTCGGGGATGTTATCGGGAGTCAGGACGAACATATAGATATGCCCATCGGTGTGACGACAGGAGGACGGATAGCAAAATAAGGAGTAGATTACAAAATAGAGTGATTCGCGGCGGCGTTCCGCGCGTTTAATGGGGTGAAGGGGGCGGAGATGGACGAGGATATTCTGATGCAGCGCGTGGCGGAAGGAGACATGCAGGCGTTTCGATGCCTGGTGGTCGCCTATCAGCCGCGCCTGCTGCGGTTCGCCCGCCGCATGCTGCCGACAGACAGGACGTTTGCCGAGGATGTGGTCCAGGAGGCCTTTGTGCGCCTCTGGCGCGCCCGCAGTCGCTATCGGCCGGAGGGCCAACTCGGCTGCTTCCTGCTCCGAGTTGTACGCAATCTCTGTCTGGATGCCGTCCGCGATGCGCCCCCGGCGCTCTCGCTGGAGACGGCGGAGGATCTGCCCGCCCCTGGCGGCAGCCTCCACCAACAGGCAGAAGCCAGAGCCCTGGCGAACGCGGTGCGCCGCGCGGTCCAAGAACTGCCGGAGCTGCAGCGCAGCGTGTTTGTGCTGAGCCACTATGAGGGGCTTTCGTATGCGGATATCGCGAGGACGCTGGAGTGCCCGGTTGGGACCGTCGCGTCCCGGAAGCGGCTTGCTGTGGAGGCGCTGCGGCGGCGACTCGGCGCTTGGAACGAAGGAGGGGACAAACAGAGGTGAACTGCTCGACAATACGAACCCGGCTTACTGCCCTGCTGGACGCGGAGCTTTCCGCGCACGTTGCCACCCAGGTGCGGACGCATCTGGAAACCTGCCCGGACTGCACCCAGGCGCTGGAGGAGGAGCGCCTCCTCCGTGGGCAGGCCGCCGTCTGGTTGGTCGAGGTCGGGGATGTATGGGAAGGGGTGCGGGAGGAGATCCGGGCGCAGAGCGACCACGAGGCCCTTGCGGAGATCCTCACGGAGATGCGTCGGCTGCAGGCCGAAGTCCGATCGCTGCACGGTGAGGTCGCCTCTCTGCGCGCCCAACTGTCGGTGCGCCGACAGGAAGGGCCATCCGGCCCTTCCCCGCTGCTGCCTTACGCGTCCGCTGGCCGCTCGACGTCCGTTCTGGTGTGATTCGCAGGGAGGAGATCCCTGGGTAGTACGCGCCTTTCATGATGCGTGGGCACGCCCCACATTCTGCAAGAGAGAAGGAGTCTGGAGATGGAACTGAATACGCTGTTAACGGAACTGGCGGAGCGGCATGGATCGGATCTGCACCTGGTCGCGGGCCAGACTCCGGTCTTTCGGATCGACGGCGCGCTAGTGCGGAGAGAGGGGGAGGCGATGGAAGAGGAGGCGCTTAGCGCGCTCCTGCTCTCGCCGCTCTCGGAGGACCAGAAGTCGCGCCTGGTGTCGGATCGACAGGACGTCGAGGTCTCTGTGCGGCGCGAGGGGCGCTCTTATCGCTACCATCTCTACTACGAGCGGGGGCGACTGGCCTGCGCCATCCGGCCCGTGCCGCAGAACCCGCCATCGCTAGAGCAACTCTATCCCGATTCGAACGGGATCCGCGGCACTCTGGAAGCCCTGACGGAACTGCCGCGCGGGCTGGTGCTGCTGACGGGGCCGACCGGCAGCGGCAGAAATACCACCTGCGCTGCCCTGTTGGAGAGGATCAATCGGTTGATGCCGCGGCGTATTCTGACGCTGGAGGATCCCATCGAGTACGAGATGGTCAGCAAACGGAGCCTCATCACCCAGCGCAGTATCGGCCAGGATGTGTCGAGCTTCCGGTTGGGCGCGCTTTCCGCCTTTCGCGAGGATGTGGACGTCGTGCTCATCAGCGAAATGCGCGACCTGGAGACCATCCAGTACGCTCTGGCGCTGGCCGAATCGGGGCACCTCGTCCTGTCCACGCTGCATCTGGAGCGGGCGACGGATGCCGTGCGGCGGATCATCGAAGTTTTCCCGGAGCCCCGCGACCTGATTCGCCGCACCGTAGCCCGGAATCTGGCGGCGGTGATCGCGCAGCGTCTGCTGCCCCGCGCGGATCAGTCGGGGCGGTGCCCCGTCAACGAGGTGCTGCTCGGCACCCCGCAGATGCGCCGGATGATCGCGGAGAACGCCGCCGACCTGACACTGGGGATCGAGGCGGGCCGTGACGCGGGAATGCAGACCATGGACGATTCGATCCTCCGTTGCTACCGGCAGGGCATTCTCAGCTATGAAACCGCCTGGACGTATATCGAGGACCATGAGCGGCTGGGACCGTACGCAGAGACAGCCCTGAAATCAGAGTAGAGGGCCAGCGCGCCGGCCCTTCTCTTAAGTTAGGAACCGCCAAACTATTATCGCTCCACAATTTCGCCTCGGTTGAGTTCAGAAGGGGCTCGAATGTGGAGCGGTAATTCTTGGGAGTTGCCTTAGTGATTGGTGACGGGGGCAGTGACGGTACCGTTGAGTGTGAATTCACCGGTTGCTCCTGGACCCGTACCACCCGCCTGCGGCTGGAACCGCGCGTTATGGAACGTGATCGAAATGGAGGTGCTGCTCACGGCATCGATTGATTCCGTGCCGCTGGTCGCCAGGTAGAACAGACTGCCGCTCTCCTGGTAGGCCAGGTTGCCTTGCGCGGCGTTCGCCAGATCAATTGTCTGACCCACTTTTGGGGAGGTCACAAAGATATCACCGGAGAATTCGGTCACTGGGGATGCCTTCGGATCCTTAATGATGGCGAAGGAGTACTGCCCTCCGAAGTTGTCGGCGTGCGCCGTGCCGACGAACGCGCCGTTCTTCGCTATGGTGGTGTTCGCCGTCAGGCCGCTAATGATAAGGCTATCGCTGGGGGGGGCGCCGCCGGGAGCGCCTGCCGGAGTGCCGCTGGTGCCGGAGCCACATCCGAAGAGCGTCAGCGTCCAGAGCGCTGCGGGCACGGCGAGGAGGCTCACCGGGCGAGCCGACGCAGCCTGGCGCACGGCAGCCCTCAACCCCTTGGCGGCGCGGCGTGAACTCCGCGCGAACGTTACGAACTGTACGGGAAACATAATCGGGCTTCTCCTGAAGAACAAATTGGGTTGGAATGGCCCGTGCAGTGTCACCCTTACAGCCGCGCTCCTCTATCAGGCAGACGCTTGTGAACGGCACGACCTTCTCAACTTACCTTCATTATGCGATGCCACCGTATACACACCGTATCATAGGAGCCGGGTGCAAACAGGATTAATCGTGTTTAGTGTCCGCAGATTCTGGAACGATACAGAGGAAACGTTTCCCTTGAGAGCCATTTATGTCCGCAAAATCCGCCAAACAGAACGTTACGAAATTGACTGCGACTGCCTCGACCCCACAAGGAGAGCTTCAAAAGCACCTCTGCGCCCTCGGTATAGAGTCGGTCGCGGCGTATCGGGTCTGGTGTCGGGAGCAGGGATTCGGCAGCGCCCTCGACAAGGCGTGGCAGGAGCGTCGCCGCGAAATCCAGCGTGCCCAAAAACTTGCTGAGGACGCCAAAGACGGGTCGGCCCTCCGACAGCATATCCGTGATCTGCGCTTTACAAGCCAGGAAAAGTATGTGGCCTGGTGTGATAGCAACGGGTTCCCGCAGGCGGGAGTCAAGTCGGCGCACCAGCGAAAGCAGGAAGCGGTGCGGCGCGAGCAGGAACGCGCCGCCGAGGCTTTCCAGAAGGGGCGGCGTCACGTCCGCAAGCCCGAGGAGACTCTGCAGGCGATCTATCAGGGACGCCTCCCAGGTTCGGAACTTCACTCTCCGGTACTACGGGCGATCCATACCGCCTTTTCCGTTCTGGACAAGGATGGCCCCGCACGGCGCGCTTTCTTACAGCTTCTCCTGACCGTGCAGAGGCATAGTACAGACCTGATCGCTTGCGACCCCGTCATGGCGACCCTCGGAGCCCAGGATGGCAACACCTACCTCGGTGCTCTCCTCGCTCTTGCCCGGCATCATACCGTCTGGCTGCGGTCCCTGGATGACTGGCAGCCTACTACGCACAACGCCCACCGTCAGTTCGGCTCGCTCGCTCGCCATCTGCTGGCGTACTATCCGGTTCCCACGTTTCTCGATGCCGCCTGGTTCGAAGGAACGACATCGGAGGCTCGCCGTCATCAGGCGTGGTTCCGGCACATCGGCATCGGCAAGAACATCCGCACGGCTGGCCTGCCGATCTCGTTGACCAGTCGGGCGGCGCACCTCTTTCTGCAGGCGCCAGCCGACCTGCCCGTCGAGGCGGCTCTACGGTGGGGACAGGCGCAGGCGCTGGGCGCCGATGAGCGCCTGTGCCGCGCGCTCATCGCGACTCGCCTCGGAACCTCCCAACAGAACGAGGAGTTCTGGACGAGCGTATTGCACTTCTTCGTCAACAACCCCATGCTCGATCCCGATCAGGTCGGCCCGATCATCGATTTTCTGAACCATCGCCGATTCGTCGTGCAGCCGATTGTGGGGCCGGACGGCGTTCCGATCCAGGCCATTCCGGAGCCAGGTTTCTGCATGAAGGGGCGCACCGTTCCCGCGCTGCTGCGCAGGGTCGATGAGTGGCACAAGGAGCTTCAACGTGAAATTCGCAAAGCCGTGCTGGAGTGGGAGCCGCGCCCCGACATCGTCCCGCTCGACTACACGCAAGGTGATTCGGAGGACGGTCCTGCTCTCCACTGGACGGTGCAGGAGCTCACCTCCCGACGGCAACTCCAGGAGGAGGGCAAGGCCATGCGGCACTGTGTCGCCTCGTACGATCGCTCCTGTGCGCGCGGCAGCATCTCCATCTGGTCGTTACGGGTACGGACGCCTTTAGAGGATCAGTCACGCCGCGTCATGACCATCGAGGTGCAAAACCAGCGCCGCGCGATCGTGCAGGCACGGGGCCGATGCAACAAAACGGCGTCGTCGCGGCAGTCTGGATTCTGGCTCAAACAGGCGCCCGTCGTCCTGAAGATGTGGGCGGCCCGCGAGAGGATCATCGTCGCCGTGCCGCTCTGAAAGGCTGTCAGCGCTCTCCGCGCGCCGTGGCGATGCGACCCTGCCAGGCCCCGAGGCTTCCCAGCAGGACGCAGGCCATCGCGGTCAGGAGCAGGGTGTAGACCAGCGCCTCGTGATCGCGGCCTTCCTGAACCGAGGCGTAGAGGGCGAGCGGGAGGGTCTGGGTACGTCCGGGAATCGATCCGGCGACCATCAGGGTCGCGCCGAACTCGCCGAGGGCCCGCGCAAAACCGAGCGCCAGAGCAGCCAACAACCCGCGATATGCGAGGGGAATCGTCACGCTCCGCCAGAGGTCGAACTCGCCGGCGCCCAGTGTTCGCCCGGCTTCCAGCAGCTCCCGGTCCACAGAAGCGAACGCCGCCGTCGCGGTGCGCACGAATAGCGGAAACGCCATCACCGCCGCCGCCACTGCCGCACCCTGCCACGTAAACAGCAGGCGCAGCCCGGCGCTGTCGTTCAGCCAGCGCCCGACAGAGGTTCCGTGTCCGAGCAGCAGTAGCAGCCCATAACCGACTACAGTCGGCGGCAGGACCAGGGGCAGCGTGAACAGCGTCTCGATCAACGATTTCCCCCGGAACCAGCGTCCCTGCCCGAGCCACCACGCCGCCAGCAGGCCAAAGGGCAACATCAGCGCCGTCCCGAGGCAGGCGACCTGGAGCGAGAGCCACAGGGGGGAGAGATCGGTCGGCATCAGTGTTTGCCGGACACCGGCAGCGTAAAGCCGTAACGCACCAGAATTTTACGGGCCGCGGCACTCTTCAAAAACAGCACGAAGTCCTGCGCCACTACACGGTTCGGCGCATGGGAAACGACTGCGACCGGGTAGACGATAGGCGTGTGATCCTTGCCCGGCGTCGCTTCCGACACGACCCGCACCTTGCCCGCATCGTGCAGCGCGTCTGTCTTGAATACAAACCCTGCGTCTGCGTCGCCATTGGCGACATACGTCAACGTCTGGCGGACGTTCGTGCCGAACACGGCTTTCGCTCTCACCGCCTCCCAGAGTCCGCGCTTCGTCAGGGTCGCCTGCGCATAACGGCCCGAAGGAACCGAGCCGGGATCGGAAAGGGCGACTCGCCGTATCGTCGGGGAGGTAAGATCGCTCCAACCGCGCAATCGACCCCGGAGCGGAGCGATAAGGACAAGTCGGTTCCCGGCAAAGTCCATGCGGCCAGCCGTCTCGATACGGCCCTCCTTTTGCAGCGCATCCATCTCCTTCGGAGAGGCCGGGCAGAAGACGTCCACCGGTGCGCCCTGAGCGATCTGATGCTGCAGGAGGCCCGACGCCCCGAAGTTGAACCGTACAGTGGTGCGCGGATGAAGGTGTGTATAGGCGGCACCTACCTCCGTGAGCGCGTCCGTTAGAGAGGAGGCCGCAGAAACCAGAACCTCGTCCGCCCCGGCACCCTGGACGGTCAGCAGCAGGGCGGCAATCAGCAGCGGCAGGTATTTCAGTTTCATTCTCTTACCTTCCAGGACAAGGGCCATGACGATAGATCTCTTTGCGGAAAACGAAGGCAGACAGCCCGTCTCTCCATCGCCTGCGCCCTCTGAACCGACGGGCACGAATAGTCGATAATCACCGCGGTTGTGGCAGGAACAGGGCGGCCATCTCTGCCGGGAACCGAACCGGTTTGAAAGTGGCCTTCGCCACGAGCATCTGGAGCGTTTCGCCTTCAGCCAGTTTGGTTTCAGAGCGCCAGACCTCGTATTGGATGCGCAGAAGGCTGCGCCTAATCTCGACGACCCAGGTGCGAACATCCAACTCGTCCTCGTAGTGGGCCGGTTGCAGGTAGCGTACCCGCAGTTCCAGGACGGGGAGCAGCATCCCTTCGCGCTCGATCTGTCCGTAGTCGATGCCCCGGAGGCGGCAGAACTCGCTGCGGGCGGCCTCGAACCAGATGGCATAGTTGGCATGATGCACCACGCCCATCTGGTCGGTCTCCGCGTACCGCACTCGTGTCCGCCAGATGATGGCTTCCTCCGAAATATTCATAGCGCTCTCTCAATCTTCCTGTTTTAACCAGCGGCGTAGGCGACCGAGGAACGAAAGATTTCCTGGGGCCTCGATCGTTCGGTCAGCCGCGCGCAAGAGAGTCTCGCCCGTGTCGCATTCTTTCGTTCCTCCAGCGGCGCGAAGCAGCTCTTCGCCCTCTGTGGCGTAGTCGCGCTGGCTGGCACGACCCAACATGATATAGTCCAGGATCTGCTTGCTTCCGGAACGGACTGCGGGCTGTTCCAACTCGCGAGACGCCCGTTCACACCAACTTGGTATGTCGGTGATACGACTGAACTTCGTCAGACTCCACACTTCGAAGAACGGGAGAGAACCCTGAATTTTGCGTACATAGTCCAGAACCTGCCAGCGTTGCTGCCCACTCCAGCCCTCCGCGCTCAACACCTCGATCAGCAGTCGATCCGCTCCCCGCAGTATCATCTGACGTGCCGCCGCCATCCAGGGAGACGGTGGTTCCGTATCGTGCAACTGAATCCGATCCCTGCGGATGAGTAGGGTCGAGGGTCCAACCTGGATGAGTCGAGACGGCGGTTCCATGCCTGCCATCGGTTCAGATCCGGTCCTCTCCCTCAGCATCCGATCACAGCAGATCAGCAGGGCGGAGGCCCCGATCTGGATCAGAGCCTGTATCGCGTCCGCGCCCAGTTGGGCGTGTGCGTGCAAGCGGACCAGACCTTCGGTCGCCCTGGGATCGCGTATACGGCCAAGCGCTTGAATGGCCGCGCGCCTGACGCTGACGGTGCGGTCCGACAACTTTACGATCAAGGGCTCGACGACCTCGGCCTCGCCGATTTTGCCGAGGGCCACGACAGCGTTGCGGCGGACGCTCCAACTGCTGTCGTTCAGTGCGGCCAGCAGGTAAGCCAGGGCGTCATAAGTTCCTTTGCGGCCCAGCCAGCGCGCAGCTTTCTTGCGTACTTTCACGTCGTCCGATTGCAGCCCCTCGATTTTCTGCTGTGTCTTGTTGTTGGAAGCCATGCCCGATGACCCTTCTCTTACTTAATCTGTGGCCCTTCTTGCGTAAAGCATAGCACAGGCAGGGCTTCCGGTCAATTGCGAGGGGTTGCCTGACCATTCGAGCAGGGACGGGACTGCCCATTTGTACGACCCATTTCAGTAGACGGATGTTACGCGCTGTCAGAAACTTCTGCTATTCAATGCGCGTAGTTTATGATATACTGGCGTGAGAAACCCGTTCTCCCTTTTTCCTTCGGGAACGATTTCTCGCCGGCACCCCGCACTGCAAGGAGATTCCGATGCGACGAGACCGTGAGCGACGCGACAACGCCGACGACCTTGGCGGCGACCGCGACAATAATAACAACCTTCCGCCCGGTGACGGACCATCTGCATCTTCGGAGATGCAACTCCGGGCTTTGTGGCTGCTTGACGAAATTATTCGCATGACGCCCCGCAACGATGGGCGTCTCGGCTACCTTACTGCCCTGCGCGAACAGATCGAAACCGACGAGGCTATGATGGACGAGGCCAAGAAAGCCATCGCCGAGTTCGAAGACGCCTACGCCAAATTGACATCGCCTGCCAACAGCATCGGGGTGTTCCTCGGCAAGGTCGAGCCCGAAAAGAGATCCAAACCGCGCCGCCGCTTTGGGCAGCCCCTGGATCAGGAGCCGGAAAAGCCACCGCAGACCGTTCGCATCGCTCTGGGTGAAAAAGAGTATATCGCCAATGTCGATCCCAAACTGGAAAACCCCGAGTTCAAGGTCGGCACCCAGGTCAAGGTCAACGAGGCGTTCGCCGTCATCGGGGATCTCGGCTTCTCCCTCGAAGGCCCGATCGTCAAGATAGCCGAAGTGCTGGAGAATGGACGGCTGCGCGTCTCGATGGACGCCCAGGGGATGTCGTCTCGGGTCGTCTATCGCGGCGAGCCACTGCTCGAAGAGACCCTGAAACAAGGCTCCGAAGTCCGCATGGAGCCGAACTTCAAGTGTGCTCTGGAGTATTTCTCCGCCAAAGAGTCGATGGACTACTATCTCGAAGAGGTGCCGATTCTGCCCTGGAACAAGATCGGGGGCCAGGAAGAGGCCATCGGGGTTATCAAAGACGCGATCGAACTGCCGCTGCTGCACCCGGAGCTTTTCGCGCGGTTCGGCAAGCGTCCGCTCAAAGGCATCCTGCTCTACGGCCCTCCCGGTTGCGGCAAGACCCTCATCGGCAAAGCCACCGCCTACAACCTGACGCAGGAGTATCGCGAACGCACCGGCCTCGATGTCAAAGAGTACTTCATGTACATCAACGGCCCCAAGATCCTGAATATGTGGCTGGGCGAGTCGGAGCGCATGGTGCGCGATATCTTCGCACAGGCCCGCGAACGGTCGCGGGAGGGCAATCTCGTCTTCATCTTCATCGATGAGGCCGAATCGCTGCTGCGCACTCGCTCTTCCGGACGCTACATGAACATCTCCAATACGCTTGTGCCGCAGTTCTGCGCGGAGATGGACGGCCTGGTCAGTCTGGAGAACGTTGTCGTGATGCTGACCTCCAACCGCCCGGACTACATCGACCCGGCTGTGCTGCGCCCGGAACGCATCGACCGCAAGGTGAAGATCGTGCGCCCGGATCGCCGCGCCTCCCGCGACATCTACAAGATCTACCTGTCCGATGTGCCGCTCGATCCCACTCTGATCCGCGACCACAAGGGCAACGAGTGCAGTGCGCTGGACGAACTGCTCGACCTGACGACCGAATACACCTTCCGCCGCGACGACGACACCGAGTTCCTGGAGGTCTATCTCCGCAACGGCAGCACGGAGATCCTGCACTGGAAAGACCTTGTCTCCGGCGCGCTTCTCAAGTCGGTCGTAGAGCGGGCCAAGGACTTCGCCATCAAGCGCAGCATCGAGAAGCGCTCCGATATCGAAGGGCTCAATATCGAAGACCTGAAACAGGCGGTTCGCGTCGAGTTTAAGGAGAACGAGATCTTCCCCAAGGGCGACTCGATTGAGGACTGGCTGAAGCTGCTCGACTACGAGCCGGACAATGTCGCCACGGTGAAGCCGGTCAAAGCCAAAAAGCAGGCCGCCAACCCGCGCCGCAACGTCATCTAAACCCTGAAAATCTCCCGGCCAACAAAACCTGCCAGGACGAAAGTTGTTTGGTCGCTTATGACACGGTTATTTGGGATTGAAACGGAATATGGGATCGTCGTGGAGGGCCTGGGCGCGAACGACTGGATCGCGGAGAGCATCGCGGTCGTTCGCGCTCATCCCGGCAAGGCTGTCGGCGGCTGGAACTACCGGGGCGAAGATCCGCGGAGGGACATGCGGGGTTTCACAGTGCATGCCCTCTCGACCAACCCCGACGACGCCCAGTTCGATACGCCCGGCACCAACTCCATGAGCCGTGAAGAGGAGCGCAGCGACCGGGTGCTGACCAACGGAGCGCGGTGGTACAACGATCACGGCCACCCGGAGTATGCCACGCCCGAGTGCCGCAGCCTGCGCGATCTGGTCGCGCACGACAGAGCAGGGGAGCGTATCGCCTTGGCCTCCGCCCACAAGCGGGCCGAACAGCGCGGACTCGAGGTGACGCTCTACAAGAACAACACCGACTTTCACGGCGCGAGCTATGGGACGCACGAAGGCTACCTGATGAAGCGCGACGTGCCCACAGAGACGCTGATCCAGACGCTGCTGCCCTTTTTCGCGACGCGTCAGATCTATGCGGGCGCGGGCAAATGCGGCATTGAAAACGACGGCGCGGCGCCCTCCGCGACCACCTTTCAGCTCTCGCAGCGGGCCGACTACTTCAGTGTCGAGGCGAGCGTGGACACTCTGCACAATCGCCCGCTGGTCAACACGCGGGACGAGCCTCATGCGGCGGCCCGGCGTTACCGGCGACTGCATGTGATCTGCGGCGATGCCAACATGAGCGAGTATACGACGGCGCTAAAAGTCGGCACGACCAGTCTCGTGCTGTCGCTGTTGGAAGAGGGGCTGTCCGCGCCGGTGAAACTGTTGGACCCCGTGCGTGCCGTCAAGAAGGTGTCGCGGGATCGCACGCTGAAGACGCTGCTGGAGCGGCAGGGTGGACCGGCGCTCACGCCGGTCGAAGTGCAGCGTATCTATCTGGACGAGGCGGAGCGGCGGCTGCGAGGCCGTGACGACGACACCGACTGGACCCTGACCGAGTGGGCGACGGTTCTCGACGCACTGGAGACCGATCCGATGCTGCTGGCCGACCGTCTGGACTGGGTCGCAAAGTTCAAACTGCTCGACGCCTTCCGGCAGGAAGAGGATCTGCAGTGGAACGACAGCTATATGCAGAGCCTCGATCTGGCTTATCATAACATCGACCCTGAACAGGGGCTCTACTATGGACTGGAGCAGGCCGGTGAGATGCGCCGCCTGGTCACCGACGGCCATGTGCAGGCCGCGATGTCCTGCCCTCCCGCCGACACACGGGCCTTCTTGCGAGGGCTCTTCGTGGAGCGGTTCAGCGGTGCGGTGCGCAGCATCGGCTGGAACGGAGTCGCGTTCAAACACAACGGCGCGGATTTCCTGTTCGATATGAATACCCTTGTCGAAGAGAACGTGAAAGTTCTCAACGAGGAGTTCGGTTCCCTGGAGACGCTGGACGCGGTTGTCGCCGCCATTCAGCGCCGCCCGAGCGACTGGCTTTGATGCATCGATACCCAAAAGGAGCAACGACCATGATCTTCCAAGGAGAAGAGCGACGCCAGATGCCGACCACCCCTGCCGATCCGCTGCGCAAAAGCGGCGACGGTGATGGTCCCGGCAAGCCCGATGTCAAGCGGCCCGATACCAGCGATCTGCTCAAACGCATGAAGCGGGTCGATCCGGACGCCGCGCGCCGCTACCGCCAGCGCAGCGGTCAATAATCAAAGAATCGCCTCGTGACGAGGCAACGGAGTGACGATATGATTGAGGTTGCGGGTGATCTGTGGAGCCTGCTGGAAAAGCGCGGGCATCCCCTCACACGACCCGAAGCTACCCCTATGTCTTTTCCCCGTCCCAACGACAGCCACACGGGACGCGGGATAGGGGCCGGAGCGGGAGTGGTGGATACACACGGCACGACCGTCATCGCGGTCAAGTACGACAAGGGTGTGATCAACGTCGGTGACCGGCGGGCGACGGCGAATTTCGCCGTCATGTTCGACAAGTCCGAAAAGGTCCTGCCGATCGACGACTATACGCTGCTCGCCATCTCCGGCTCGTTCGCACGCGCCATGGAAGCGGTGCGCTACCTGCGGACGACGTTCAAGCTGTTCGAGCGCACCTATCTCCAGTCCATGAGCCTGGACGGAAAACTGGCCGAACTGGCGAAAGTGGTGCGGGCCGGGATTCCGGACGCACTTCAGGGCATCGGCGGCTTCATCCCGATCCTGACGACCTTCGACCGTGAGAGCAACGAGGGCCGCATCTTCTTCTACGACGGCATGGGCGCGCGCTTCGAGAGTGCAGAGTTCGGCGCGGCCGGAAGCGGCTCGATGCAGATACGCGGCGTCTTCGACTACATCGTCAAGACCAAGAAGCCGTTCCACTCCATGAACCGGGAAGAGGCGTTGAAGGAGGCCCTGCTGCTCCTCGACATCGCCGCGGACCTGGACGCCGCGACCGGAGGCTGGGCGAAAGTGCTGCCACTGGCGACCACCATCACGGAGAACGGGATCGAGGATGTGCCGGAAGAAGAGCTGCGCCGCCTCGTAGCGGACATCGATCGCGAGGGCGGCGAACGAATCGCCCCCCGGCGCTAACGTCGGATAGAGAGCAAATTCATGTATAGTCCTTTTGACTTCAACGAGGCGATGGGCCACCGCAAGGAGTTCGTCGAAGAGGCGCTCCGAGGGGGCAGCCCTGCCGTCGGGATCGCCTACGACGGCGGTATTGTCCTGCTGTCGGTGCAGCGCAGTCAGCGCAAGATCTATGAGATCTATGATCGACAGATGTTCTCTGCCATCGGCCGCCAGGCCGACATTGAGAATATCCGTCTGGCCTCCATTCAGATGATGCACCAGGAGGGGTTTGAGCGCAGTCCGGACGATGTCTCGGTGCAGCGTCTGGTCGGATTCTCCCTCAGTCCGGCCCTGAAGAAGGCGTTCGGAGAGCAGTTCGCGGCTCCGTTCGTCATACGTGCCCTCTTCGCCGAGCTTGGTCGTCATCCGGGCGGCGACACCTTTTTCACCCTGAACTACGATGGGGAGTTCCGTCAGCATACGGGAGTCGCGGTCATCGCGGGGACACAGGGTGCGGAGGACGCGATGCTGGAGCGGATCGGAGAGCCGAATCCGGCCTTTTCGCGGGAAGAGGCGCTGCAGAAGGCGCTCTCCGCCTGGTCGATAGGAGCGCGAGAGGCGATCAAACGCCGCCTTGCTATCGGGCGGGACGACAACGACGAGCACAACCCGCTGCGCGACATCGATGAATCGGAAGCCGACTCGGTCTTTCTGCGGGACGAACTGAAGACCGGCAAGCTGGAGGTGGGGCTGTTGGAGCGGCGCGGCAGTCGCGACAGCCGTTTCCGCCTGCTTACGCCCTCTGAACTCGCGGCTCTGGTCCAAGGTCACGCCTGAACCCGATACCAAGCAATGAAAGAATAAGAAAAGCCGAAGCAACACTGCTTCGGCTTTTCCCTGACTGACCGGAAGGCTATGTCAGGCTCGTTTCGCTTTGCGGCGGTGGCGAATCAGGCTGACACCGCCGGACGAGAGCAGTGCGAGAGCGAGAAAGACCGCATTAGGTTCCGGGGTCGTACTTGGTATGGTCGGACCGACGCCTCCGCCGCCGGTCGTGGGCGGTACAACGATGACAGGCGGACCGCCGCCCGGGTTTGTGATCGGAGGGATGATCGGGACGATGCCGCCGGGTGTGCCACCGCCGGAGCCAGAAGCCAGGGCGCCAAGGCCCCCCAACGCGCCGAGGGCACCCAGGATCGGCACGGCGTTGGCAAAAGCGCTGACGGTATGGACGGCGGTCGCGGCTGCGGCGACAGGCCCGAGATCGACCGGTATCTCCATCGGTCCCGCCAGACCCGGTGATTCGACGAACTCGCTGGAAAACTCCCCTTCTCGCAACCCTTCGGCCGGAACAGGGGAGGGAGTCATGGACGCGTCTAAGGGCTCGTAAGGCTGAAAGTCGAGGGTGCTTTCGGGCTGACCGAGTTCAGGAGCACGGCGGAATGCGCCGCGTACCGCTTTCGGCTGGGTGGCGCGGATCGGGTTGCCGCAGACGCGGACAAGCGCCGGGGTGCCGTCCGGCATCCGGTAGATCGCCGTCCCTTTGCGGACGCGGCGAACCTTGTAACCGATTCGTTCGCCTGGGTGTACGTAATGCACTTCGTAGATATGATCTTCGGCCAGCGTGCTGAGGTGCATTTTAGAGAAGGCGCTGCGCACCATCTCGGGGGATATATTGTAAAGTCGCGCATAGCGCTCGGCGACCAACGGGTTTTTTGCGATCTGACGGTTCAGCGTGGCGATATCGGGAGCAGGCTGATGCAGAAAAGCGCCGGGCGGCATGCTTTCGCCTGCCTGGGCGGACTGCGCTCCGGCCAGGAGGCCGACGCAGGCGGAGAGCACCATAACGCGTGAAAGAATTGCGGTAGCCATAACATATCCTCCGGGAAACCATTACTGTGTGTTACGCGGTCCCGAACGCACCTGCATCGTACCCTCCATATATTAGAGAGAGAAGCGACATCGTCGGGTACCCAATAGGTTGATGATAATAAACGGTGGGAGGGGGATAGAAAGACTGTGTTCGGGGCAGCAAAAATAGAATGCAGTCAGAACACACTATCGAACCCGTCTCTCAAGTAATAGTCGGACCGAGGTACGCAAATGTTCCCAGGATAGTTCAGATCGTTTAGGAGGAACGGAAAGGGGATGCGCCGAAGTAGAATCATATCAGACGGCTCCCCACGTCGGGATAGGCGGTCAAACGGAATAGAGGCCAATTACTGATGGAAAGACGTATCTACGGGATTGAGACGGAATTTGGCTGTATGGTGCGTGACCCTTCGGTCGGGACGGCGGAGGAGGTTGTCGAGCGCGTCAAAGACTACGCTTTCTATGATCGCAAGCTGGGCGTGATCGACCTGCATGCGCGTGATTACGCGTTTGAACCGGCACGGGCGGGTGGCTTCCTGAAAAACGGCGGGCGTCTCTACATCGATGCCGTCGGCAGCCATGAGGAGTACGCCACGGCCGAGTGCTGCGACCTGCTGGATCTTGTGCGCCACGACCGGGCCGGCCGCATGCTGCTCGCCCAACTGGTGTCCGAACTCGGACTCGACGATGCGGTCAGTTTCCACAACAACAGCATCGACCATTTCGGCGGCCACACCTTCGGCTGCCATGAGAACTACCTGGTTCAGATCGAAGACAAGTTCTTTACCGACGCGCTCTCCTTCCTGCTGCCGTTTCTGGTCACCCGCCAGATCTATGCCGGGATCGGGCGCGTCGGCGGCCACCGTCTGGCCCGGCCCAGCAGCAAAAACAACATCATGACGCTCGGCGAACATGAGGTGGACTACGTCTGGGTCTCCAACTTCTATGGCGTGGAGATCGACAACACGGTCGATTTCCAGCTCTCGCAGCGCGCCGACCATATCGTGAAGACGATCTCCAGCCGTGTCCGTTTCAACCGCGCCATCATCAATCCCAAGTGGGATTCTTATTACTCCTACAGCAATCTGCACCGGCTGCATATCCTGTTCGGCGAGAGTAACATGAGCGAGTACGCCGCGATGCTCAAGGTCGGCACGACGAGCCTGGTGCTCGACCTCATCGAGGAAGGAACGGTTCCCGCCGATGTCGAAGTGGCCGACCCGCTGGAGACGCTGCGCTCCGTCTCCCGCGACCCGACGATGAAGTGGCTCGTGCGACTGCGGAACGGCAAGACGATCTCGGCCATCGACCTGCAGCGGCGTTACCTGGAAGCGGCCCAGCGCCACCGGCGCCACCGCGACGCGCAGACCGATATGGTGCTGGTGGAGTGGGAGCGGACTCTGGACGATCTGGAAACCGATCCGCTCAGCACCGCCGACCGCCTCGACTGGTCGGCCAAAAAGGTGCTCTATCAGCAGTATATCGAGGAGACGGGCGTATCCTGGAAAGACGACATTCTGCAGAGCCTCGACCTTGAGTACCACAACGTCAATCCGAATGCCGGCCTGTTCTACGGCCTGGAAGCCGCCGGAGCGATGCGCCGCCTCGTCACAGACGCCGAGGTGGAGGCAGCCATCACCATCCCGCCCCAGAACACCCGCGCTCTGGGCCGGGGCTACATCGTCTCCCAGCTTCTCGCCAAACAGGGCACGCGCTACGTCATCGACTGGGACGCCGTCTACATCGAACGCAACCGCCAACTCGACCTGAAAAATCCCTTCAACACCTATGAAAAAGAAGCCATCCGCTTCCTAAAGGGCGTCTGACCTGAATATCACTAGGTGTGCTAGCCCGGTTGGCGGTCGTGATGGGACTGAGCGTCTACGTGTACTTACATACAGGCAGAAAAGCTATAACTCGAAGGATTTGGATGAAGAACAGTGAATCGAATGAATCGAAGCGATTTTCAAAAGTTAGCAAATGTACCCAGCTTCAGGCTGAGACGCTTATCATAGCGATAACAGATACAAAGGATGGAGTGTTACCGTGGATACAGCAGTATTGGTAAAGACTGACAGGGAAGGTGCCTGGAATTTGCTGGAGGAACTTAAAAGGAAAGATTTCTCAATGAGTGCCGCCTTCTGGCAATATCTCTCGGAGGACGAAACATGGCGTCTGTTTATTGCCACTAAACTGGTAGATAAAGAAGGGTCTATCGCTGCGTATTCGCGTCTACAAGCGTTAATAAATGATATGTCGCCTGAAATCGCAGAAGAATTCTCTGTGATGAATATAAGCCTAATCGGCCCTCATGCCAATCAGGTGAACGCATTAAGACGACGATACGGCAAAATAGACTTCACTCGAGCCCATATTCGGCGTTTCAGTCTATCGCCCGAGGAGGCTTATGTCTATTTCTTAGTTGACGTTTAGACTAAATGGAACCTTCAAACAGAGCCTCATCGCAGGCAAATGAGATCAAAAAGCATTTCCCGAAAGTTTTGCCAGGAATTAATGGCGCTTTGGATCAGCGAACGGGCTATACCCAACCTGCCATTAATTC
>JBBQPO010000087.1:0-20398 GCA_038217285.1 Chthonomonadales bacterium | reverse complement strand
AAAACCCTCATAATTACCGGTCTTCTGATTGAATTTTAACGATTTAAAGTCGACGTGGCCCTTTTATTTGTCCGCGCTTTTGCTTTATTTTTTAATGGAATCAAAAAACTTATTTTCTTAAAGCTACAATTTTTGGGGCCTCGTCGACTGTCTCTCGTTCACTGTCATGCAGATGCGCGGTATTTCTGCGGTTTTGACTACGGACGATCATTTTCGGCAGGCGGGCTTCCATGTGCTGTTATAGGAATAGGAACAGTCCCGATGGTCCAGGTTGAAGGTAAATTTCTCCGTCAATATCAGGGATTGCCTTATGCGGCTCGTGTTACCGTATATGTCCAGTCTGATCAAACTGGGCCGCATGTGCTTGTGGAGTGCGGCGGCCAACCTGGATCTTCGCAGGGTGATGTCGAAGAAGCAACGGCTATGGAATATACTGATTGGAAGCAAGGAGCGGAGGCAGGCGTGCGGCACGCTTTGAAGGAAACTGGACAGGAACAGTTCTGTGTGCGTATCATTCGAATTGCAGGCATGTCAACTGATACCAACCCAACCATCGTTGGCGCAGCCGCAATGCAGGCTGTCTGGCAGGCTCTTGGTTACAATCCCCTGGCCACTGAAATAGAACGCATAGAGCGAATCGTGTTCGGGAGTTGGCAAGAGGCAGACGATTTCGTACCCAATTTCGATTTCGGAGAGGAGCCGTAGCCTTCTAACCTGTTTTTCAGGTTTGAGTGCAGAACGCTCCACCTCAATCGAGAGGTGGAGCGTTCTGTATGAGCGTCGTGTGGCTGTCAGCGGATACCGCCGGAGACAAACAGGGTCTCACCGGTCACGTATTTAGAGTCGGAGGAGGCGAGATAGACGGCGGTCGGGGAGATGTCGTCCGTCTGTCCGAGCGTCCGAGCGGGATCTGCGCTACGAGACCCTTCTGGAAATCGCTCCCAATAAATCCCGCCGTGTGGACGCCTTCCGTCTCAATCATTCCCGGATTGATTGCGTTGACACGGATGTTCCGCGCTCCCAACTCTTTGGCCAACGATCGCGTGATCGTATCGACTGCCGCCTTGGTCGCCGCATAGACGGAAGCGGTTGGAGGCGCCAGTGTACTTGCTGCGGAACTGATGTTGATGACGTTGCCGCCCTCCGGACCGAACTGCTTCACGGCTTCCTGGGTCGTCAGGAGCAGGCCCAGCACGTTCAGGTTGAACATGCTATGGAAAGCCTTGGCGGTGACATTTTCCAGGGGGGCAAACCCGTAGACGCCGGCGTTGTTCACCAGGATATCGAGTCTGTCGAACGCCCGAAGCGTCTCTGCGAAGAGGCGGGTGATGTCCTCCTGCTTCGAAACGTCGGCCTGTACGGCGATGGCTTTACCGCCCTGCTTGACGATCTCTGCCACCGCGCGCTCAGCGCCTTCGCAACTGGACGCATAGTTGACGACGACCGATACGCCTTCCGCCGCGAGCGCGATGGCGATCCCGGCCCCAATTCCCTTCGATGCGCCCGTAACGACGGCAACTTTGTTCTGTAACTTGCTTATTGTCTTAAACTCCTCTGTTTTGTGTTGTTGGTATCGTATAGCGAGGGCGTCTTGGCACCCGAGGACCTGGAGAAAGCAATGGAATAAATTCCTTTGCTAGGGCCTGTGGCCGAAGGTCCGCCTTCGCGGACGCCCAGCCCTTTAATCAACTTGTTCGGTGGAAGTCTAGTTGTGTTCGCACGTTTCGTCCGCGAGGACGATCCGCCGAAGGCGCGTAGCGAGGGGTGCTAACCCCTTGACCGCCGAAGGCTATGCCGTCCTCTCCTCGGTACAAAACGAGCCTCTTGGTGTTCCCGAAGACGGCATGCCGGCCGCAAACGCGCCGCTTTGCGCAGGAATAAGCGCGGTCGGAGGAGAATAGAACATTGCGCGGTACCGTCGGAACTGGGTGCTGAAACGCCCGCTCCTTTTACCCCGTAATGACGGGGGGAGGAGCTCAATTCGACTTCCTACAGCGAAGAGCGCGCAAGCTCCGCACTACGTAACCTTTCATGGAGACAAAACGATGATGAAGACCACCTGGCTCAAAATTTGGGCCTGCATGCTCATGTTCGTGTTCGCGGCGGGAGCCATCACTCTGCCGATCGGGGCGCTGGCACAGACCGGCACGACCGTAGTCAAAAAGAAAAACTTCGCGCAACGGCATCCGAACGCGACCGGCATCGTGGCCGGAGTCGCGGCCTACAAGATCGCCAAGAGGACTGGCAAGAATCGTGACAGGGCGGGTCGAAAAAAGAACTTTGCACAACGGCATCCCATGATGACGGGCATTGCGACGGGTGTCGCGGCGCGCAAGATGGCCAAGGACACCGGCAAGAACAAGAAGTAATCCGGTAATGTGAGCGGCTCCTCAGGTGGCGCTCAGACGGTTCCGAGGACGGGCGGAAGCATGCAGCTTCCGCCTTTTCGTGACTCACCTGGCTTCTTTTTTCTCCGCACAGCAGCGGTAATAGGGTAAACTCTTCGTATGTCATTGCTTCTTAGTTGTCAAACGATTGGAAAATCGTACAGTCACCGTCCGCTTTTTGTGGACATTACGCTCGGTATCGAGGAGGGCGAACGCCTGGGACTCATCGGGCCAAACGGCTCCGGGAAGTCCACCTTGCTGCGTATTCTGGCGGGTGAAGAGCGCCCTGACAGCGGCCAAGTGTCGCGCCGCCGCGATCTTCGCATGGTCTTTCTGCCGCAGGAGGAGACGTTTCCGGCGGGGCAGACGGTGGGGGATGTGCTGGACGCGACCCTCGCCACACTGCCACTGGAAGCGTACGAACGCACGGCGCGGAAGACGATGGTGCTGGAGAACGTCGGCTTTGCGGACGATACGCAGCGTGTCGAGACGCTCTCCGGAGGCTGGCGCAAACGTCTGGCACTGGCCCAGGCGATGGTTCAGCGGCCCGATCTGCTCCTGCTCGATGAGCCGACCAACCACCTCGACCTCGAAGGCGTCCTCTGGCTGGAGGATCTGCTGAAACGGGCCGATTTCGGCTTCGTCCTCGTCAGTCACGACCGCTACTTCCTCCAAAACGTCACCAACCGCGTCATCGAGCTTGACCGCTCCTATCCGGAAGGGTATCTGAGCGTCAACGGAAACTACAGCGACTTTCTGACCCGGCGGGAGGATTTCCTGACGGCGCAGGCCCACAAGCAGCACGCGCTGGAGCACCAGGTTAAGCGGGAAGTCGAGTGGCTGCGACGCGGCCCCCAGGCCCGCACCACCAAAGCCGACTACCGAATCCAGGCCGCGCACAATCTGATCGGAGAGCTGTCGGATGTGCGGGGGCGCAACGCCACGGATCGCACGGCGGCCATCGACTTCAGCGGCACGGAGCGCAAGACGAAGGAACTGCTTGTGGCGCGGGACGTCGCGAAGACCCTCGGCGGGCGCACGCTGTTTCAGCACTTGAACCTCTCCCTCTCACCGGGTTCGCGGCTCGGCCTGCTTGGGTCGAACGGCAGCGGCAAGACCACCCTGCTGCGCCTGCTGACCGGCGGGATCGAGCCGGACGCGGGCACGATTCGCCGCGCCGACGATCTGCGCGTGGTCTATTTCGATCAGAACCGCGATCAGCTCGATAAGTCGATCTCTCTGCGCACCGCCCTCTGTCCGAACGGAGATACCGTGCGCTTTCAGGGCGGCTCGATGCATGTCGCGGCCTGGGCTCGGCGCTTTCTCTTCTCGACCGAGCGGCTGGAGATGTCGGTCGGAAGCCTCTCCGGTGGGGAACAGGCGCGTATTCTGATCGCCAACTTGATGCTGCAGCCGGCGGACATCCTCATTCTCGAC
Organism: Chthonomonadales bacterium; assembly: GCA_038217285.1. Taxonomy (GTDB): domain Bacteria; phylum Armatimonadota; class Chthonomonadetes; order Chthonomonadales; family Chthonomonadaceae; genus JANXLO01. Next base: position 16,574 of record JBBQPO010000087.1, on the reverse strand, counting down.
GAACCGACCAACGACCTCGACATCCCGACGATGACCGTGCTGGAGGATAGTCTGAACGAATTTCCGGGCGCGCTGGTGCTGGTCACCCACGACCGGTATCTGCTCGATGCCGTCTCCGACGAACTGCTGGCGCTGGACGGCAATGGACACGGCGCTTACTACGCCGACTATTCGCAGTGGGAGCGCACCGAGCGCGAACGGCAGGCCGCAACCACGACGCCCACGCGCAAAGCCGATCCCAAAACCGCTCCCAAACCGGCAGCAACGGCCCCGCTTCGGCGTCTTTCCACAGCCGAGATGCGCGAACTCAATGAGATAGAAGCGGCCATCATGAAGGCGGAGGCGCAGGTCGAGGAACGACAGGCTCGTTTTAGCGATCCTGCTGTCGCCGCCAACCATAAGAAGATGCAGGAGGCGACCGACGCCGTTCATGCCGCCGTGGAGGACGTCGTCCGCCTCTACACGCGCTGGGAAGACCTCGAAACCCGCCGCAGCGCGACCCGTGCCTGAGAAAGCCAACGCGCGCTGAGGTGCCCTGATGCCTTTGCTTTCGTTTCTACTGCCAAACGTAAGTCGCCTCCTGTCGGAACAGGAGGCGACTTTACATCGTTTATAGGAAGAAAGAGTGCGTAATTTACTGCCATTCGAGGCAGGCGCGCAGATGGCGGCTGCAGCGGGGGGTGCGGAGTTTCTTGAGGGCTTTGGCCTCGATCTGGCGGATGCGCTCGCGGGTGACGCGGAAATGCCTGCCAACCTCTTCGAGCGTCTTCTGGCAGCCGTCTTCCAGTCCGAAACGCATCATCAGGACTTCGCGCTCGCGGGCGGTGAGATAGTTCAGCGCGTCCTGTATCTTTTCGCGCAGGATCAGATGGGAGGCGGCTTCGGCCGGAGAGAGGGCGTCCTGGTCTTCCACGAAATCGGCCAGATGGCTGTCTTCCTCTTCGCCGATGGGGGTCTCCAGCGAGAGGGGTTCGGGAGCGACGCGGATGATCTCCGAGACACGCTCGACTGGCAGGTCGAGCGCGCGGGCCAGTTCATCCAGGGTGGGTTCGCGCCCGTTTTCTTGCAGCAGTTGAGAGGAGGTTTTGACGAGGCGGTTGATGGTTTCGACCATGTGGACGGGGATACGGATGGTGCGGCCCTGATCGGCGATGGCGCGGGTGATGGCCTGTCGGATCCACCAGGTGGCATAGGTGCTGAACTTGTTGCCTTTGCGGTGATCGAACTTCTCGACGGCGCGGATGAGGCCGATGTTGCCTTCTTGGATCAGATCCGGAAACGACATCCCGCGGCCACTGTAGCGTTTGGCGATGGAGACGACGAGGCGCAGATTGGCCTTTGTCAGCGTATCTTTCGCCCGTTTGGCGAGATAGGGGTTCTCGGTTTCGCGCTCGATCCGTCGGGCCAGGGTGATCTCCTCATCCAACGTGAGCAGCGGTGTCTTGCCGATTTCGCGCAGCCAGGCCCGCACCGAGTCATCGAGAACGACGCCTTCGACGACACTGATGTCTTCCTCTTCGACCTCACGCGCCGCGACTTCCGTGACCAGCTCTTCCACGTGCAATGGCACCGCGAAATCTTTGCCGGGAATGACCTTGTGGATGACCTCGATGCCTTCGTGCGCAAAAAGCTCCATCAGATCATCCTGAGCGCCGTTTTCGGCCTCATCGCGACACAGGCTGTCGCGAATCTCATCGTAGGTGAGGAACCCGCGATCTCTACCCTGATCGAGCAGACGCTGGAGTTCGTTCGCTCCCCGGGCCGCATCGGCGGCTACGCTGGTCATTCCCACGCTTATCACTCTCCTTCGGCGCTCTGGTACGGGTAAACCTACAGCGACCCCTGATCCGGTGTGCCGCTATCAGCCGGGGGGGTTCCCCGCCTCTGGCGCATTGTTTGGTGATACTGTTCGATGAATGCTGTTTGCTGTTCAGGTGTCAGGTCAGGACGGTGCACCAGCTCCGCCAGATCGCGATTGACCTGATCCGCCCGATATTTTTCGAGCCGCCGAATACAGTCGGCGACCACCACCTCATTGAGCGGTTCGTTCGACATCACGGAGAGAGAATCCTCTAAGAGTTCGCGCAGATATTCCGAGATTTTTGCGGATCGACCGCGTGTCCCTGACTCTTGCACCACAGTTTCGCCTTCTGTCTCCCTATTTCCTTTTTTTTCGGCAGATTCCTTCTCCGTGTCTGCAGCCTCCTCTTCCCTCTCGATATGGCGCAGCAAGGGGAGCGAATCGATGCCCCCCTCTTCGTTGGCGGGCGTGCGCGCCACATAGGCGAAAAGGCCGCGCCCCTGAGGGGTCAACAGCAAGGTGGGATCAAGCTGGGCCAGCAGATGGGAACGTATCTCGGGGGTGAGCAGGGCGCGCAGTAGCGTCCGCTCCGCCTTCTGCGCTCCGCTCAGGGCCGGGGTCTGCAGGGGCGGTGGGGTAGGGTCGCTCTGCGGCCGGGGCGGATAGCGGTCTTTGCCTCGGCCGTAACCTCCCCCGGATTTTCCGCCGTAGTCGCCGCCGCGTCCATAGCCGCCCTGCCCCTGGTCGAAACCGTTCCCGTCGCCCTTGCGAACGAAGTGGCGGGTGCCGGGGTCGAACTGCCCCCAGCGTTCGCGGGAGGCGGGGCGATAGCTGGGAGGCGGAGGCTGTTCATTAAGTGGCGCGCCGTTGGCCTCGCCCGTGCGGGGATAGCCGCGATCCCGAGGCGAGCGTGCGCCATCAGACTGGCTGGCATACATCGCGACATCGCCCAGAATCGCCTCGATAGCGCGAGCGAGGTTGTACTGGGAGGAGGGGTGGAGATAGGCGAGGTTCTGCGCGTGGCGATCTCGCTGAGTCAGCGAGCGTATCGAGGCCAGAATAGGGATGACTTCGGCGAGCGCCTCCTCTTTCCCCGCATCCGTCTTAAGATCATGACGGCGCAACGTGATCTCGATCTGGAAATCGACGCGCGCAACGGCCGTGTCGAGAGCCTTCTGAAACGCCGCCGTGTCTCCGCGCTTCAACAGCGAATCCGGATCCTCCCCGACCGGCAGGCGCGCTACCCGGACCTCCGCGCCTTTGATCCCCAGCCCCTCGCACACGCTTGCGACTCGCAGGGTCGCGTTGATGCCGGCGGTGTCCGCGTCGTAACAGATCAAGAGGCGCTTGCTGTAGCGTGTCAGAATCTGGGCGTGCTCTTCCGTCATCGAAGTCCCAAGCGTCGCGACGCACTGCGGGAAACCTGCCTGATGGGCGGTGATCACATCGACATAACCTTCGACGAAGACGGGAGGCCGCTCCTCGCTCAAATGGCCTTTGGCGAAGAAAAGCCCGTACAGCGTTTTCGATTTGTCGAAGATGGCGGACTGTTCGGAGTTGATATACTTCGCTTTGTCGTCCGGGTTCATCGCCCGTCCGCCGAACCCGACCACATCGCCCTGCACATCGTGGATGGGAAATATCACGCGGTGCCGGTAGGTGTCGTAGTAGCCGCCGCCTCGCTCCTTTTCCCTGGTCTTGATCAGCCCGATTTTCGCGGCCAGGGTGAGGTCGGCGCGGCGGCGCTGCAGGAAGAATGTCAGTCCCTCCCACTCGTTCGCCGCGAAACCGATCTCGAACTGATCCTGTGTCGGCTTGAGAATGGCCCGCTTCGCGAGATAGTCCCGCGCCTCGTCACTGACGCTCAAACGGTCTTGAAAAAATTCGATGGCGAGCCGGTTGAGTTCCCGCATCTGTTCCCGCTCGCTGGCGATCTGAGGGTTGTGTCCCTTACGCTCGAAAGCGACTCCGGCCCGCTTCGCCAAATCCTCCAACGCCTCCATGAAGTCGAGATTCTGCTTCTCCTGGACGAAGGTAAAGACATCTCCCTTTTTCCCACACGACCAGCACCGATAACTCTGTGTGCTTGGACTGACGCTGAACGAAGGATTTTTGTCGGCATGAAAAGGGCAGAGTCCGGTCCAGTTTTTGCCCGAGCGCTTCAACTGCGTGTAGCCGCTGATGATCTCGACGATGTCCGTCCGGGCGCGAACCTCCTCCTTGATATCTTGTAGATCACGTTCCATGCAGCGTTTCCTAATCGGGTTCAGAATAGGACTCTATTCGCTCTCGCCTCCCTAAATCCTTCCCGAACGGTCACTGGCCTTTTGCCTGACCGCTGCCAATCATGCGATGACAAACCACCCCTGCACCCCGTCTCTGTAACCTACACAGCTCTTTTTCGTCCAATTGGCAGCTAGGTGGGGTAGAATCCAGGGTCTCGCTGCAGTCGGACCTGGCGATCACGTGAACATTCTGATTCGATATCAATCTGCTTACCGCAGGAGAGAATCTCATGCCTCGACCGAACCTCGTCATTTTTGTATTTCTTGTGGGACTTGGGATTTCCTCGGCGGCAGTCGCGGGGCCGATGACACGAGCGATACCGGATCCCGCCACCGTGAGCAAGACGTGTTACGCCACGGTCGGCCCGGTGCTGAAGAGCGCGGACGGGAAGCTGACGCTGGAGGTGCGGAACGCCTATCTGGCCTGGGCGGAAAAGACCGTCCTGCAAGAGCTGCGCGACGGCAGTCAGGTCGTGCCGGAATTATGCCTCACGGAAGTTCGGCAAAACGGCACTCTGCGGGACGCGATCTTCGGCAGCGTCTATCCGCCGGACCCCAGTATTTTGCAGAACTATGCGCTGCTCCGCGCCCAACTGGGAGATCCGTTTGTGGCGAAATATCGCTCGCTGGTCGTCGCGGTCGCCGTGTCCAGAAGAATCAAAGGGGTCGAAAACAGCAAGGATCCCGCCAACAAAGATATCGGACGCGACTATCAGATCGGGTTCTGGACGGATGAATCGCTCTGGAACCCCGGCTCCGAGCCGGAGAAGGACTATATACGCCGACTCGCCGCCTTCATGACGCAGTCGCAGGTGACCGCCGCCAACCTCTATGCGAACGTCTCCATCCAGGAGCATCTGAAGACGGTCCTCGCGCAGCAGGGCGTTCCTATCGGCTTCATTAACGAAGTCCGGAAATCGGTCCAGTTCGGGGAGCGGCTCAAGGCCGCGATGGTCGTTCTCGGCCAGCGACCGGGGGCGCGCGATCCCAAGCCAACCGCCGTCGCCTGGATGCGCCACCTCGCCGCGATCCATGAAGCCAAACCCGCCTCCACGCCGAACCAGATGTCGTGGCCACTGTTTCCCATCGATACCGCGCCCTGGCCGCTGCTCATGCCGCTGGCGCATGCCGTTCCGCTGAGCGAGGCGGACTACGTCTGGGAGGCGTTCCAGGGTCTGCACGGGGACGACCGCTACCACACCTATGGCCCCTATCGGGGCGATGACGACGTCATGCCCGATTCACTAAAACCCTCCCGCTGGTTCTGGGACGCATGGCCGGACCGCATCGTGCATGGCGGCATGTGCGTTCCCATCTCCAAGGGTACCGTCGATCTCTACTCCTCGTTGAACAAGCCCGCGATGTGGGCCGGTCAGCCGGGCCATGCCAACCTCATCGTGTTCCAATACGTTGGCGGAGCCTGGACGGCGGAGATCGAGCAGGCCTTCGCCGGCGGGCCGGACGTGACGACGGCACAGTGGTACTTCGACGAGGATCCGGGCACGCAGATCCGCTTTCGAGATCTCTACTTCTGGGCGGGCGCGGAGTACCATCTCGGCCTCCCCCTCGCGATGAACCTCGGCATGAAGTCTTATATGGACACCCGTCTGGCGGCAAATATTTTCAAGGCGCTGCCCGCCGAAGACAAACCTACCCTGGGCGTCAAACTCCTCCGCTATGCGCTGCTGTTCAACCCGTTCAACCCGGAGCTATGGTACCGACTCGCCGAACAGAATCCCGACCCTATGCTGGGCATGACGCTGGTCGAGGCCGCGAGGACCGGGAAGCCGGGGCTTCTTGGCTCGGGCAGTACGTCTGCGGAGATGCACGGGCAGGGCGGAGCCGCCGACCAGTACTGGCGCACGGTGGCGCAGTTCCTAACGCCCTACGCCCTCCTCACTCATCCCACCCCGCAGAAAGTGGAGGAGATGCGCCGTGTCCACGAGTTCCTGAAGACCGCACCCGGCATAAACGCCTACGACATTGCGGCTTACGACGAGAAGTTCGTCGCCCTGCCTCCCGATCCTAAAGCGGACAACGCCGACTATGATCTGAAACGGGCCTCCCAAAACGATGCGTTCGGGCAGTTACGCATGGGCCAACGCTATCGGGACGGGGACGGTGTGATGGCGAGCGACACGAAGGCGCAGCAGTTCTTCGGCCGTGCGGCGCGCCAGGGAGACGTGCCTGCGGCCTGCCTCCTGGGATACCTCTCTCCTTCCATTCCGGCGGATCAGATCACCGTCACCGCGTCGAGCGAGTATGGTCAGGGCCGGGTGCCGCGGCATCTGGTGGACGGGTGGGACATGTGGGGCGCCCTCCACGACAACGACGCCCCCTCCAACTCGATGTGGCATACCTCCGAACGTCCCGCCCCTCGCCCGCCAGCGCCGGGCCTCGCCGCTTCGCCCGCCTGGGTGCGCTTCGATTTCGCGCAGCCGATGAAGTTCGAGTCGATCCAGATCTGGAATCACAACCAGATGAACTACACCGATCGCGGCTTCCGAAAGACCCGGATCTATGGCACCACCGACGGCACGACCTGGATTCCGCTGACGGCCTCGCCGGTCATCGAACTGCCGCGCATGCCCGGCACGGTTTCGGTGCTGCCGATGACTATTCCCAACGAGATGGCCAGACGCCCGCTCAAGGCCGTCATCATCGCGGCGGAGGCGACCAACGGCAACTATGGCAGCAGCTATTACGGCCTGAGCGCCGTCCATTTCGTGGCTCCTCGCCTGACGCACGTCGTCCCGGCACGGGCGATCACCATCACCTCCTCCGGTATCTGGAGTCAGGAGCAGGCCGCTGTGCATCTCGTGGACGGCGCGGGAATGCTGGGCACCCTGCACGACAACGACTATGCCGCGCGGACGATGTGGCACACGCCCGACCGTCCTGCCGCTCAGCCTCCCGTTGCCGGACTCGCCCCTTCGCCCGCGTGGGTGCGATTCGATTTCGCGCAGCCGCAGGAGATCGAAGCGCTTCTGATCTGGAACCTCAATCAGCAGAAATATACCGACCGTGGCTTCCACAAGGTGCGGATCTACTGTTCTTCGGACGGAACCACCTGGCGTCCGCTCACCCCAACCCCCACCATCGATCTGCCCCCGGCCGATGGCTCGGCTCTGGCCGAGCCGACGAGCGTCTTGAACGACCTCGCGGAGCACACGTTCAAGTCGGTCATCATCGCGGCCGAGGCGGTAGACGGAAACTATGGCGGCAACGTCTTCGGGCTGAGCGCCGTCCGTTTCGTCATGAAGCACTAGCTCAATGATCCTGGCCCGGTTTGGAATTTCGGTTGACAAGTAGACACATATGCCAAGTATAATGTATCCTGACGGTCAATTCAATTGGCGACTCTCTCCTGAAGAGAGTTGTCAAAGGAGGTTGCTCATGCCAGGAATAGAGCGTTATCGGGAACTCTACACGTACGAAAAAGACTGCAATCAGAAGATGCTTGCGATGATCGAATCGGTGCCGGGAGCCAATCGCAGCGATGCCCGGTTCCAGCAGGCGGTCACGCTGGCCGATCATCTGGTGGCTTGCCGGGAAAACTGGCTGGATCTCATGCAGGGGGACGGTCTGAACCTGGTCTCCTGGTTCAACAGAACGTCCGACCTCGCTGCCCTGCGTCCCCGCTTTGCCGCTATCGAAGCCCAATGGACCGACTATCTCGCTCAACTCACCGACACCAAACTGGCGCAGGATTTCACGTTCTCTGAGAACGGCGGTCGCTTTACCCTGCCTACTGAGGTGCAGATCGTTCAGTTGGTCGGTCACGCCTCCTACCATCGCGGACAGATAGCGCTCCTCGTCGATCAACTGGGTGGAGAGACCGTGGATACCGATTATGTCTTCTGGGCTTTTCCAGAGTTCTCTTGATACTCCTTGCGTGTACTTTGCTGAAGAGGCATAACGTGAAGGGAGGCACCTCTTGGAAACAAAGTAGAGCAAGATATTCGTGTGTTGATCTGAAAGCCGTGCTGCAATCTATTGCAGCAGAGAATATAGCAAAATGGCAGAAATCAAAACCCTGATTGGCGACTGCCTCTCGGTTCTCGATACTCTTTCGGAAGGTCAGTTCGACCTTATCTATCTTGACCCGCCCTTCTTTACGCAGAAAGAACACACGCTTACGACACGGGATGGCAGCGCGACCTTTGCCTTCCGCGACCTCTGGGCATCCCAGGAGGAGTACGCTCGTTTTCTCCACGAACGGCTCCTCAAATTACATCGTGTCCTCGCCTCCACCGGTTCGATTTTCTTTCATTGCGACAGCAGCGCTGTGCATATCGCTCGACTGGTGTTGGATCAGATCTTTGGGCCAGCACGGTTTCAGTCCGAAATTATTTGGACGTACAAACGCTGGTCGAATACCTCGAAGGGGCTTCTTCCTGCCCATCAGACTATTCTGTTCTACTCGAAGAGTATGGATTTCAAGTTTAATACGCTTCTGACCGACTATTCGCCGTCCACCAATATCGACCAAATCACGCAACGCCGTGCCCGTGATGATCGCAACAAAGTGGTATATGCCAGGGACGATCAGGGCCAGGTTCTCTCTAACGGAGCAAAAAAGGGCGTTCCTTTAGGCGACGTGTGGGACATTCCTTACCTCAACCCGAAAGCGAAGGAGCGCGTCGGCTATCCGACACAAAAGCCTGTTCTGCTGCTGGAACAGATTATCAACCTGTGTACCGACAAAGGCGATTGGGTCTTAGATCCCTTCTGTGGGAGCGGGACAACCCTGGTCGCCTCGAACCTTCTGGAGCGTCATGCCGTTGGCATCGACATCTCGCCGGAAGCCGTTGCCCTGACCCGTCAGCGGCTGGAACAGCCCTTCAAAACAGAGTCTGCTCTGCTAAAAAAGGGACGTGAAGAGTATGCTCGCAAGGATACCGATGTCCTGACCTACCTTCAGGGGTTGGACTATCATATCGTCCAGCGTAATCAGGGAATGGACGCGATCCTCAAACAAAACATAGGCGGCAAGCCTGTATTCGTGCGCGTACAACGCCCAGGAGAAAAGCTGCATGAGGCGGCGACAGCGTTGTGCGACACCTCCAAAACAAAAGGCGAGGCGCATCTCGTGCTCATTGTCACCGAAGACAACGAACTGCCCTTCGATCTTGACCCCCCTGCCGGTGTGATCCTCATTCGCAGCACAGCCCTCACCATCAAAGATACCCTGTGCCAAACGCTCCTCTCTCTTTGATCTCTTTCCAGATCGCAGACGAAGGGAGATGTGAGCGCCTCTCTTTCACCGTTGACACTCAATCCTTCTCAACAGAGAATGTCGCACAGAGATTCGGGAACGAGGGAGGAATAGGGGGGGCGGGAACGGAAATGGAGGCAAAAGTGAGAGGAGACAGTCTTCGTTATGAGTTCTAACCCGTCGCCGCAGCCGGTGAAAGTAGGCATCATCGGATGCGGCAACATCAGCGGCATCTATTTTAAGGCAGGGAAGACCTTCCCGATCCTCGACATCGTCGCCTGCGCCGACCTCGATGTGACCCGCGCCCAGGCGAAAGCCGAGGAGCACGGCGTCCCGAAAGCCTGCACCCCGGACGAACTGCTCGCCGACCCCGACATTCAGATCGTCATCAACCTGACCATTCCGAACGCGCATCACAGTGTCTGCAAGGCCGCGCTCCTGGCGGGCAAGCACGTCCATGTGGAAAAGCCGCTCTCCATCACGCGGGAACAGGGGCAGGAACTTCTCACCATCGCGACCGCCAAAGGGCTGCGGGTAGGAGCGGCCCCCGACACATTTCTCGGTGGCGGAATTCAGACCTGCCGCAAGCTGATCGACGATGGCTGGATCGGAGAGCCTATCGGCGCGACCGCCTTTATGCTCTGCCACGGCCATGAGTCCTGGCATCCCGATCCGGAGTTCTACTATAAGCTCGGCGGCGGCCCGATGTTCGATATGGGGCCGTACTATCTGACCGCCCTGGTCTCCCTGATCGGCCCAATCCGGCGCATCACCGGCTCCGCGCGCGTCACGTTCCCAGAGCGCATCGTCACCAGCGCCCCGAAATACGGCACGAAGATCACCGTGGACACCCCTACCCATATCGCCGGGATCATGGACTTCGCCAACGGTGCAGTTGGGACGATCCTGACCAGTTTCGATGTCTGGGCTTCCCAACTGCCCAACATCGAGATCTACGGCACGGAGGGTTCGCTGCGTGTGCCCGATCCCAACGGGTTCGGCGGGCCGGTATCGGTGCGGCGTATGGGTGCAAAGGAGTGGAGCGAGATACCGCTCACGCACGGCTTCGCCGACAACAGTCGTGGCATTGGCGTCGCGGATATGGCCTACGCCATCCAGTCCGGCCGACCGCATCGTGCCAGCGGCGCTCTCGGCTACCATGTCCTCGAAGCGATGCACGGCTTCCACGACGCCTCCGCCTCCGACACCCACTACAAGATGCACAGCACCGTCGAGCGACCCGCGCCGCTGCCGCTCGGCCTCCCCAAAGACGCCCTGGACGCTTAAGCGCGTCTGTGACACCACGCAAAGAGCACGGGACCGAATATTGTTCCGTCCCGTGCTCGTTGCGGCTCAGACGTCAACCAGAACATCGCCGTTCTCGACCTTGCAGTCGTAGGTGCGGACGCCCACTCCGCAGCCATACATGCCTTCCCCGGTGCGGACGCTGAACTGCCACGCGTGATAGGGACACATCACGACGTCGCCGTACAGTTCGCCTTCGCCGAGCGGGCCGTCGTGGTGCGGACAACTGTTGTCGATGCAGAAAAACTCGCCGCCCACATTGAACAGCGCCAACTCCTTGCCGCCTGCCTCGACCACGGTTCCCGTCCCAGCAGCCAGTTTCTCTGTCTCGCTCACCTTCACAAATCCCATCAGTTTTATCTCCTTGCCCTCTTTTTTACCCGCCTTCGACGGGGCCTTCCCACGCGCTCATACCCCCGAGCATATTGCCGACATTCTCAAAACCGGCTTGCTCCACCAGAAACTGCGCCACCCGCTGGCTGCGAACGCCATGTTCGCACAGCACGATGGTCTCGCGCTGTGGATCCAGTTCGTTCAGTCGGGCTGTGATAACCTGCATCGGCAGCAGAGTCGCGCCGGGAATATGATGCTGGTTCCACTCCCCTTCGGTGCGTACATCCAGCAACAGCAGATTCGGCTCCGTCTCCCGGCGCGCCTGCACCTCCTGTGGCGTCCACATTTTCAATTTCGATTCCTGTGTCATTGTTCACCTCGCGGAAATATCTTATTTTTGTGACGCGATGCGTTCCGGCTTGGGAGGACGCAACATGAGTGCATGGATCATTTCAGGCGCAGAGCGGTTCTCGAAGAGGACGGCGTTTAAGGCGGAGCAGAGCGGCATCTCGACCTGGCTGCGGGCAGCGAGTTCGCAAAGGGCACGGGTCGTCGGGACACCTTCAGCGACCTGTCCGAGTTCCGCCAGGGTGTCGAAGAGGGAACGGCCTTGGCCCAGCGCTTTGCCGACGCGATAGTTACGGGAGAGCGCGCTGGCGCCCGTGGCGATGAGGTCGCCGACGCCAGAGAGGCCGAGAAAGGTAGCCTCCTCCGCGCCCTGCGCCCGACCGAGGCGTACCGCCTCGGTCAGACCACGGGTCATCAGGGCGGCCTTCGCGTTGTCGCCATACCCCAGACCATCGCACACGCCCGCGCCGATCGCAATGACGTTTTTGATCGCTCCGCCCAACTCCACGCCGATGACATCTGCACCGGTATAGACCCGAAAGGTCGGAGAGGCCTGGTGCGTGAACAACTGCTGAATGGCCGTGGCCGCCTGCGGGTTGGTAGAAGCGGCCACACTCGCCGTCGGCACCCCGCGCGCCATCTCTACCGCCAGGTTTGGGCCGGAGAGCACTACTGTCCGCGCTTCCGTGTTCGGCAGGATCGCTGCCAGCACCTGACTCATCCGCAGGCCCGTACCGTCTTCCAGCCCCTTGGAAGCCGACAGCAACAGGACATCCGGCGCAAGATACGGCGCGAACTCTTCCGCAACCTGCCGCATTGCCCCGCTCGGCACAGCGAACACCACCACCTCGGTCTGTGCGACGGCTTCTGCGCGGCTGGTCGTCGGCTGGATCAGCGGCGAAAAGGCGATGCCCGGCAGATAGCGGGCGTTCTCGCGATCCATCCGTAGCGCGTTCACCAGACTCTCCTCTCGTGCCCAGAGCCGGACCGCATGCCCGTTCGCCGCCAGCAACGCCGCCAGCGCCGTTCCCCAACTTCCCGCCCCCAGTACCGTGATGTGTCCCATAACTGCCGCCATACTGTTCCTTGCTCCGGATTTGTCGTCACTCGATCAAAAAGGAGGCCAGACCTTTTGGATCCGACCTCCCGATTTTACCCCAGAACCTGCGCTTAGACGCGCATCTTTTACGGAATGACGACGAGTTTCGAGGCGGTGAAGCTGCCTCCATCGTATGACATCGTGAGGGACAGGACACGGTTGCCGGGCAGGATGCTGCCGGGGAAGGTCACGAGGATGCCCTGTCCAGTGTAGATCGCGTCGATGGTGAACGGCGTGCCGGTGGTGGTGTTGACCCCGTTCAGCTTGAGTTGGCTCGCGGCGCTGACCGTCGCGTTAAGGGCGTCTGCCGTGCCGGTGTTCGCGAAGGTGATCAGCACCGAGAGGGAGCTGCCCGGTCCCGCAATACGGGTAGCGACGACGGAGGAGATCGATATCTTAGGCACGCCGACGACACTGAGCGACAGGCCCGGACCGGCCCCGAGAACCGGATCGATGACCGTGATATACGCTCCCGAATAGAGGCTCAGCAGGTTGGCCGGGATACTGGTGTGAAGCTGGTTCGCCGAATCGTAGGTCGTTGGCAGGTCCAGGTTGATGAAAGTAAAGTCGGACCCGTTGAAGCCGGTGATCTGATAAAGATGGATTTTCGAAGCCGCCTTGAAGTTCGTTCCGGTTACCGTCAGTTTCGGTACAGCGGTTCCGACGGGAACGGGGTTCGGCGTGACGCCGGCCAGCGTCGGAATCGCCCCCTGCGTGACCGTCAATGTCAGACCGCCGGTAGGGCCGCGCACCGGGTCGAGGACTGTGACCGCAACGTTATCAGTATGGGTCAGCAGGTTGGCGAGTATACTGGTATGGAGTTGGGTCGGCGAGTCAAACGTCGTCGCCAGATCCTGATCGAGAGTTCCTCCGGGAAAGATCTGGTGCACATGGATCTTTGAAGAAGCGGTGAAGTTCGTTCCCGTGACCGTAAACGGCGAGACTGCCGTGGCGCCTGCGACCGTAGAGGGATTAAGACCGGACAGGGTCGGGGTGGGCTGTGGGGTCAGGACGACCACGCTGAAGATCCCATTGAACACACAGTTGGCCAGTATCTGACCATTGTCGTTGATCTTGATGGCATCATAGCAGGACCAGCCAGCGGGGAGCATGGTGTTCAGGTCCTGCATTCCGTGAACGCTGTCCCAGAGAAAGCCTCGCGCGCCGTTGACCGTTCGCTGACCGACCACGACGCCCCCATTGTTGATGCTGTGCGCATAGCTCGGGGTCGAGTCCAGCGGAGTCAGGTCTGTGACGACCGGTAGAAACTGATCTGGATCCCAGAGACAGGCGTGTGTGAGACCCGAGGCGGTTTGGGTGGATCCTGCCACGAGATCGCTGTCGTTGATCTGTGCTACGAAACAACTGTCTCCCCCAAGCGTCGGGAGCAGGATCTTGCCGGACGCCGCGAAAAACACGCCGAAATCGAGGATGCTCTGTACAAAGCCGTTGTTTCGGGTCCGGGTAATGCCGTTGACATCTTGGAACTGCGCGGTCTGTACGATGCCCGCGACATTGTTGTGGCTGTTGACGCTGTACGCGATACTGAAGCCGAACGGACCGCCGCCCATGTCGACGAAGGTGCTGTTGGAGGGCCAGGCATAGGCATGCTTTGCTCCCGAGGAGGAGATGGCGCCCGGGTCTACGGGAGAACCCCAACCGGCGACAAGTCCGGTCGTCCCGCTGACGGCTAGGCCCTGACCCTGTCCAAAATAGGGGGCAACGGTGCCGGGAAAACCAGGCAGGGGAATGAGGCCCGTGACAAGGATGTTGTTGGATTGCGTCCCGGAGCGGTAGACCGCCGGTCTGCTGTATCCGTCCTCGCCGACATAGTCGCCCACATCGCTGACACCGTAGCCATAGGTGCTGGAGAAATTGAACGGCCTGTCGAAAGGCAGTTCGACCGAGCCGCTGTTGGCGCTCCATCCGAAGGCCCTGTAAATGTTGTTTCCGGTCGTCGCAATAACGTCGCCGTTATTGTTCATGTCGGCAGCGAAGAAGATGACAGGGCTGACGAACTGGATCGCGGGCGGCGTGACGATCGTGACACCGTAATGCTGCGCGTTTGCGTGGGGGGTGTTGCCGCTTAGCAGCAAGAGCAGGGCGCCAGCGACCGACAGGCCTTTCAGGGCGAGAGAGCTGCGTTTGTGGAAGGCCCTGGTAATCAAGGCAGGGATCTGTTTCACTTTGTTCTCCGAAACGCCCCTCATCGGGCGGCAAGTGGGTGAGGTTTAGAAGTTTCTAACGGGTGTGGTAGGCGCGTTTCTTACGTCGCATGACGAGGAACAGGGAAGAGGCGCTGCAGAGCAGAAAGACGCCCGCAGACGGCTCTGGAGTATTCGCAGGGGCGTTGACTTGCAGGGTGAAAGGCGCTTCACCCAGGATAGCGGCATTGGAGTCGTAGATGTCGAATGTGCCGAAGTAGGTTCCGGGAGCCGTCGTGGACGGGACTGTGACCGTAAATATTGTGGCCGTGCCACTCACAGGGATCCTCTGCTGCGCCTGGATCAGACCGGGATTGGCCGGATCGAACAGAAAGAAGTTGGTGTAGTAGTCGGTGGGGTCCAGGGTGACGTCCGAACTGGGGCCGAGGATGTTGCCGCCGACGCTGTCCATGATCAGGTCGTTTGCGCCAGAAGGATTGGCGGGCAGCGTATTGGTCAGGACACCGAAGAAGTTGATCGAATCGCCCGGCAGGGCGTCGATTACCGTACCCGGCAAGAGGCTGCCCTGAGCCAGGGTGCTCAGATCGACCGTGATGGCCTGGGCGTGTGCGGTGCGTACCGTACAGAGTAGCGTCGTGAGGACCATCGCCTTCAAAAGGCGGAAGAGCATAGCTCGCATCGTTCAGGTTTCTCCTGCTCCGGCAGGCCGGGGCGCATAACTAGACCGGAGGGAGGTTTCCCCTCGGGTCTTTCCAGCGTGGTAAGAACAGCGCTGTTCTGCGGCCGAAAGATCGCCTTCGGTGGGAAGGTTCTCTGTCGGCTCCGCGCACGCTTTCTACAGCTTACCAACACAGTATCGCAGGACGGCGTGGACGGTCACGTGGTCAAGAGCGCGGAAATTGAGTGGTCGGGGCAAAAAACGCGCGAATTAATTTCTGAGGACGGCGGTCCAGGATAGGATTGCATGGCAATGCCAGGAGCGAGTGAAACGAAGAGCGGTTTCCGGATCCGGCTGTTCGGCCCCCCGCGCGTGGAGGTCGATGGTATGCCGCTGCCTGCCCTGCGTTCGCGGCGTGGTCTCTGGCTGCTCGCTCTGCTCACGCTGCGGGCCAATCGCCAGATCGCCCGCGCCTGGCTTGCCGGCACCCTCTGGCCCGACAGCGACGATGCTCAGGCCCTCGACAATCTCAAACGCGCCTTGACCGACCTCCGAAAAGCGCTGGGCTCCGCCGCGCCCCTGCTCCAATCTCCGACCCGCCATACCTTGCTTCTGACCCTTACCCCCGAAAACGCCGATGTTCTGGCGTTTGACGCTGCGCTTGTGGATCGCAATAACAGAGCCTCGCTGGAGCAGGCGGTTTCGCTCTACACCGCTTCGCTGTTGGAAGACTGCTACGAGCTCTGGGCCTCCGACGAACAGGCGCAACGGAAAGAGGCGTTCTTGACCTCAGTCGAGCGGTTGGCAACGCTTGAGGTTGAATCGGGTGAATTGGCGGGCCGTATCGAGATGCTGCGGCGCGCACTGCGCATGGAGCCTTCCCGCGAGAATCTCACGCGTCTGCTTATGGAAGCGCTGGTCAAGAACGGTGAGGCGGCCGCAGCAGCGGAGGCGTACCGCGCCTTGCGGGTCCTGCTTCTGGAGGAACATCGCTGTGCCCCCGCTGCACAGATCACCGCGCTCTATACCTCGCTTCACACGCAGACTGCCGTGCAAACCTCCCTGCTCCTCGGCGTTCGCACCGCTGTTGTCACGGCATCGAACCCTGGCAATGGCCTTGACTGCAACGTCCACCTGCCGCGCGCAGTGACGGAACTGATCGGCAGAAAGGAGGAGGTGCGGGTCATCCGGGAACGCCTGGGAACCTGCTGCCTGCTTTCCCTGACCGGGGCGGGGGGAATGGGCAAAACGCGTCTGGCGATCGAGGCGGCCGGGCAGAGCCAGACGGAATATCCCGACGGAGTCTGGTTTCTGGATCTCGCGCCACTGGGCGAACCGACGCAGTTGGTGCAGACCGTGGCC
>JBBQPO010000086.1:0-20562 GCA_038217285.1 Chthonomonadales bacterium | reverse complement strand
GCGTTACACATCGCGCGTCACGTCGCGTCGTGAGCGTCCGGAAAACGGTCGGGGATCTGAATCAGGAGTCCGAACCGATTCCAGCGCCGGAAGGCTCTCTGGAGCTTCGGATAACGGGCGATCCGACCCGCTACACATTCTTCTGTCGCGCTGTCGGGGAGACGGAGTGGACGGTCGTCGGATCCGGCCTGACCCAACTTCTGACAGCAGAAGTAGCCTGCACCTGGACCGGCGTCTTTCTCAGTCTCTATAGCAGGGGACATGGCCGCGCCTGCCGGGAACCTGCAGACTTCGACTGGTTTGAGTACTCGGCGGTTGACATAGTTCATGGGGATCATGCACCGCTGGATTTTGATCAAGCAGGAGAGTAGGTCATTCGCAGGGAACATGTGTGCGCCTTATTGCTCGCTGAGCTGCTGGCTTATGGCAGCCTCGAATCGGGGGATGGAACGACCCAACACCGAACCAGAACGTGTGGCTCTTGTAGAAACCGTTGATGGTATAGCTCTGCCCCGGTATCAAACCCGAGATCGTCTGCTGGATAAAAGCGACCAGGCCGGGAGCATCGTTGAGCCAGGCGACGCCCGGTGCCTTCGGCACGATTGAGCAGTTCGACTATCTTCTCCGCGCCGATCTGAAACTCGGTTCAAGGCCGAAGGCCAGGACTAGTTGCTCGCTTCGCCGCTCACTGGATCCAAAAAGTGGCGAAAAATTGCCGAAAGGCTTAACTTGTCTGCGATGGGTTTAGCCCAATATGCCTGCCTGGCTGCCAGTCAAAACCAGCGCTTCTCGACGACATAACGCTGGTGAAACTGCTCAGCGTTGGCGACGCCGTAGCGAGCGGCCTGAATCATGGGAATGGTGGCGGCAATGAGCAGCGGGGCTATCCCGACGGCTGTCAGCCACATCGGAAGCGCGCCTGCGAGCGCGAGTATGAAGAAGAGCACACCCAGCGCTCCGCCCCCAACGAACATGACGGCCAGCGTCAGTCCCATGTCCTTGTTGCCCAGGTAGAAACCGTGCGCGCCGATACCGCCCAGTCCGAGCGCCAGAGAGATCGCCACGATCTTCTGCTTGCGTTCGACTGGAATAGCAGTGGGAGGCTGATAGGACATTGTAATGTCGGGTAAGGGAGGGGGAGGAGGAGGCACGATAGGGATCTCCTCCACCACGAAACGGTTGCCACACCGTCCGCATACAGTCACTTCCGACGCCAGCATCAAACCGCACTTCGGACACGTTTTATAACTGGACGGCAAGGCATTGCTCCCCTGAAAACACGTTATGGATGCGGATCGGCAGTCCGGGCCGCTTCCGGCATCTTCTTCCTTTTTCAGGGAGTTATCTCCTGCCGCTGACGCTGCGTGAGTTTCAACTGCTTCAGTTCTTGATGACGCACCGCTGCCGGGTCTTCACGCGGGAAGCCTTGCTGACGCAGGTATGGGGCTCGAACTTTGAAGGCGACGAACGGGTCGTGGACGCCACGATCAAACGGGTGCGCGCCAGACTTCCCGCCCCGTATGCAGCCTTCATCGAAACGGTGCGCGGCCTCGGCTACCGCTTCGTCCCCGAAGCCCTCGACCATCCCTCCTTTTAGCCTCGCCTGTTCTCCTCAAGTTTGACGGGGGCAATGCAGAGTGCTATAATCCTTTACGGAAATACGGAAATACGGAAATACGGAAAATCGTAAAGGCTTCCGAAGCGGCGGCCGCTTTGGGAGAGGGTGATAGCGACTATGAGCGGGAATGGTACGGATCGGACGCCGCGAGGACGGCTGTTCGTCGTCTCGGGCCCTTCCGGGGTAGGCAAGGGTACACTGCTGAAACGGCTGTTCGCGCGGGTAGACAACCTTGTCTTCAGCATCAGCGCCACCACACGCCCGCCGCGCCCTGGCGAAGTGGATGGGGTGAGTTACCATTTCTACACACGTGAGCAGTTCGAGGCGGGAATCGAACAGGGCTTCTTTTTTGAGTATGCCGCTTACAACGGCAACCTGTACGGAACGCCTGCCGAGGGGATTATCTGGCAGCGCGAGCAGGGCTGGGATGTGGTTTTGGAGCTGGAAGTGCAGGGGGCGATGCGGGTGCACGAACTGGCTTCGGACGCCGTGCTGATCTATATCAAGCCGCCTTCCCGCGACGAACTGGAGCGCCGCCTGCGCGCGCGCCGCACCGAGAGCGAGGAGCGTATCCTGAGCCGCCTGACGACCGCGCTGTACGAGGAGTCGTTTCTGGGTCGGTACGACTATGTGCTCGTCAATAAGAGTGTGGAGGTCGCCAGTGAGATCCTGTGCGCGGTGATCGAGGCGGAGCGCAAATGCCAGAAATGAGCTCCCTGCCGCTTGCGCAGAAGAGAGTTCTGCTGGGCGTTTCCGGCAGTATTGCCGCCTACAAGGCCGCCGACCTGTGCAGTCGGCTCGGCAAACTGGGGGCTTCGGTTCATGTCGTTCTGACAGCCCATGCGGAGCGGTTCATCGGCGTTCCTACCCTGCGCGCGCTCACGCGCAATCCGGTGCTGACCGACCTTTTTGAGGAGCCGCAGACGGATCGCATCGCTCATATCGACCTGGCGCAGTCCGCCGATCTTGTCCTGGTCGCCCCCGCCTCCGCGAACCTGCTGGCCAAAATGGCGCACGGCCTCGCCGACGACATGCTCTCCACCTGTCTTCTCGCCGCCCCGCCCACCACGCCCCTGTTGGTCGCGCCGGCCATGAACACCGTCATGTGGGAACACCCGGCGACGCGCGCGAATCTGGCGATGCTGCAGGCGCGGGGGGTGCAGATGGTGCAGCCCGGTTATGGAGTGCTGGCCTGTCAGGATGTGGGCTATGGAAAACTGGCCGATGTGGATGAGATCGTGCGGGCAGTCGTGGACCGCCTGACGCCGAACAGAGAGCTTCAGGGCAGACGCATACTGCTGACGGCCGGAGCCACACGGGAGCCCCTGGACCCCGTGCGCTTCCTCTCGAATCGTTCCAGCGGCAAAATGGGCTACGCCATCGCGGCGGAGGCGGCTGTACGCGGCGCAACTGTGACGCTGGTCAGCGGCTATGCGACGGTCGAGGCCCCGACCGGCGTGGAGATGGTGCGGGTCGGCAGCGCGGAGGAGATGTACCGCGCCTGTGCCGAACGCTTCGAGGCGTGCGACGTGTTCATCGCCGCCGCCGCCGTCGCCGACTACACCCCGGAGACGGTGGCCCCGCAGAAACTCAAGAAGTCCGACGGGGAGGGAGCAGGAGAGATCTGGACGCTGCGGCTCCGGCAGACGAAGCATATTCTCTCCACGCTGGCGGCCCGCAAGCGTCCGGGACAGATCGTCGTCGGGTTTGCCGCCGAGACGGAGAACCTTCTCACCAACGCCTTCGCCAAGCTGCGCAGCCGCAATCTGGATCTGGTCGTTGCCAACGATGTGACGCAGGCCGGAGCGGGCTTCGACACGGACACCAACATCGTCACGCTGCTCTGGCCGGACGGGCGAACCGAAGCCCTGCCGATGCTCGCCAAACAAGAGGTGGCAGGCCGTCTGCTCACAGCGCTTCAGCCCCTTCTGTCTGCTATCGAACCGGGACCGCCCGATGCGAGATAACCGTCTCCACAAAAACGTCGATGTCCCGTTGCTCGTCCTCACCTACGGTCTGGCGCTCTTCGGGGTTCTCGTCATCTATAGCGTGACGCACGGCGACGCGACGCCTTACCACAAACGCCAACTGGTCTGGATCGTGCTGGGAACGGTGGGCCTGATCGCCACCACCTTGCTGGACTATCACCTCTACACCCGCTTCGCCCGTTACATCTATGGGTTCAATCTGATTTCGCTGGCCGTCGTCCTGAAGTTCGCCCATAGTATCAACGGGGCGGCGCGCTGGATCAATATCGCCGGATTCAAGTTCCAGCCTTCGGAGTTCGCCAAGCTCTGCGTCATTCTCACGCTCGCGATCTTCCTGACGAGACATCACGATACCCTGCACGAGCCGAAGACGTTTCTACTGTCGCTGCTGCATATCGCTATTCCGATGGCGCTGATCTTCAAACAGCACGACCTCGGCACCGCGTTGGTGCTGCTCGCGATCTGGTTCGGCATGGTCTTCATGGCGGGGGCAAAATTGGGACATCTGCTCGTCCTGATGCTGAGCGGGCTCCTGTTGTTCGTTGTGCTATGGCATAGCGGCAAAATCATCGAGGGCTATCAGCGGCAGCGCCTTGTGACCTGGTACGAATCGCTCTTCGACCCGGATGCCGACAAAAACGGCAAGGGCTGGCACGTGTCGCAGGCACGGGTCGCTATCGGCTCCGGCGGAATGTGGGGCAAGGGACTGATGCACGGCTCTCTGGTGCGCGGCGGCTACGTGCCCGAGAAGCAGACGGACTTTATCTTTACCGACATCGGGGAGGAGCTTGGCTTCGTGGGAACGCTGGGGCTCGCCCTTCTCTATGCCGGGCTGTTGTTTCGCGGGGTCCAGGTGATTCGCGCCGCCGATGAGGACATACTGGGCAAGTTGATCGCCTCGGGCGTCGTCTCTATGCTGGCTTTCCATGTCGTGGTCAATATAGGGATGAATATCGGCCTCATGCCGGTTGCTGGGGTTCCGCTTCCCTTCATCTCGGCCGGCGGCAGCAACATGCTGACCCTGATGACCTGCGTCGGCCTTCTCCAGAGCATCACCCGCAACCGGCATCAACTTCTGTTTTAGAGGCAGATGTCCCATCTTTTCCTATTTCAGGATGAGGATCAGAGTAGCCTAGCAATCTTGATAAAGGAGAAACAACGATGGTTGCTGTCGCAAAACCACCTTACATAACCCGGCAGGAGTATCTGGAACAGGAACGGGCCGCCCCATCTAAAAGTGAGTATCTCGCAGGGAAGATCTATGCCATGGCAGGAGCGAGTGAGGCGCATAACCTTATCAGTATCAATGTCACCGGCGGGCTGTGGTTTCAGTTTAAAGGACGGCCTTGCAAGGTCTATAACAACGACATGAAGGTGTTCGTAGAGAGTACGGGACTATATACCTACCCCGATGTCGTGGCATTGTGTGGAGAAGCGCGTTTCGATGACAAGCGCAATGACATCCTGCTGAATCCGAGCGTGATTTTCGAGGTGTTATCGCCTTCGACAGAGGCTTATGATCGAGGCGAAAAGTTCAATCACTACCAGCGCATCTCCACGTTGACGGACTATGTGTTGATTGCCCAGGACAAAATACGCGTGGAACGGTATCAACGCCAGACGGACGGCTCGTGGCGCTATACCTGCCACGAGGACAGCGAGGAAGTCATCCACTTCACAGCTCTCGAATGCGCGTTGCGGCTGGCGGATATCTACGACAAAGTGGAATTTCCTGTCAGCGATGCGCCCTCGTCCTGATCTTGCAGATCGACTGGATCCCAAAACGCAATAGATCGCTGCGTTTCGGGGCAATGCCTTTCCAATAGGCGGCAGGAACCTCCTCCTCGCGCTTTACTCCCCGCCCCTCAAGGAGCGGTCTGAGGCGGTAAGCCCCCTAAAGGGGGCTGGGTCGGACGTGAGCCGGGGCGATGGCGCAAGCAAACAGGGTGTCAGCCATCCCTGGTGGAGAGATTTGCGCTCCCTTTCAACCCTCCCAGGCCCATTTATGGGCCTTCACCTTCCCCAACAGGCTGCTCCTTGAGGGGCGGCGGCTTCAGAGACAAGATAAGCGTCTCGGGAAGGGGCCGGGGGTTAGGTACCCCGGTAAAGCGACCGCACCGCACGGGGCCGGAATAATCTGGGAAGCATGCTTTTGGAAAGGAATTGCGTCAGGATCCACTCTAGCAGTGATTGATAACTTGCCCCACATCTACGTCCATCCCGCCCATCTCTATCGCACCCGAAGGGCTTCTCTCCGCTCGTGCAGGAAACAGAGGAAGCAATCGTGAAACAGGACACAGTTCGCAATGGTGTATAGAAGGAAGAAGCGCCTTGGCAACGCCGCCACTTGAAAGTTCGGAATCCTCTCCACCCATAAATCCGGAAGAAAAAGACACAGAACAGAACCGGTCGAAACGCGGGAAGGTGCAGGGCATCACGCCGCGTGCCTTCGTGATCGGGCTGATCATGATTCCGATCATGTGTTTCTGGAACGAGTATACGGAGATCATCGCGGAGGCGACCGACCTTGCAGCGATGTCGCTGATCATCGCCGTCGTCTTCGCCCTCTTCGTGCTGCTGCTGCTCAACCTGGTGCTGAAGCGTTATCTGCCTCGTTTCGCGTTGACGCAGGCCGAGCTGATGTTCGTCTATGTGATGCAGACGGTCTCCATTGGCATCTCCGGCATCGGCATGATGCAGTTCCTCAACACCTTCACCGGCAACATTTTTTACTACGGAACTCCGGAAAACAAATGGCAGGAGAAGCTGCTTCCGGCGGTAAAGCCCTGGCTTCTGCCGAAAGAGTCCGTCACAAAGGCGTTTTACACCGGGCAGAGCACCTTCTGGCGTGCCAATCATATCGCGGGTTGGATCACGCCAATCTGCGTCTGGTCGGGCTTCATCGTGGTGTTGCTCGGCGTCATGCTGTGTCTGAACGTGCTGGTGCGCAAGCAGTGGATGGACAGGGAGCGCCTCAGTTTCCCCATCGTGCAGTTGCCGTTGGAGCTGACGGCGGAGGGCGGATCGGCGAAGACGCTGCTGAGCAGGCAGATGTGGATCGGCTTTCTCATCCCGGTGGTGCTGGAGTCGCTGGCGAGCTTGAACTACCTCTATCCGAGCGTGCCGTTTCTGCCGATCAAGCCCTCTGATGTGCGGCTGAACCTCACTCCCCTATTCACGACAGCGCCCTGGAGCGGCATGGGCTACTTCGCGCTCTCCTTCTATCCGCTGGTGATCGGTCTGACCTACTTCCTTCCCCTCGATGTCGCCTTTTCGCTCTGGTTCTTCTACCTCTTTACCAAATTCGAGAATGTTGCTGCGACCGCGATGGGCTACCACGATCCGGGGGCGAGTCAGGCGATGTCGCGTATCCCCTATACCGGAGAGCAGTCGGCAGGGGCGTTTATAGGCGTCGCGCTCTTCGCCCTCTATGGGATGCGGAAGCAGTTGGGCGCGATGCTGCGGCGGGCGTTCCAGCCCCGGAGTAAGGGGATGGAAACGGACCCGGAGTACGACGACTCGAATGAGGCGATGTCGTATCGTACCGCCTTTATCGGGGTGGTGGGAGGCTTTCTCGTCCTGACAGCGTTCGGCATGGCGATCGGCATGGACTGGTATGTGCCCCTGATCTATTTCGGGCTCTACTACCTCTATGTGCTGACGTTTACCCGTATCCGCGCGGAGGCAGGGCTGCCCTGGGGGCATGGCCCGGACATGAATGTGCACGAACTGATGAAGTCGTCGGTCGGGTCGCGGGGCTTCTCGTTCCAGAACCAGGTCGGGCTGAATATGCTGCTCTGGCACGACCTGGACTACCGCTGTACGGAGATGCCGAACCAGTTGGAGGCGATGAAGATCGGCTCCTCGGTGCGTATGAATCTCCGGCATGTCGCGATCGTGCTGCTGATCGCCACGGCCGTGGGGGCGCTCTCCTCCTGGGCGGCGGTGCTGACCTGCTACTACCACTACGGCGCGGCCACGGCGAAGGTGAACGGTTGGCGCACCGACATGGGGAGTGTGCCCTGGAAGACAATGAAAGACTGGGTGGACAACCCGACCAAGCCGGACTTTGCCCGCATGGAGGGGGTCGGGATCGGCTTCGTCATCACGGCAGCTCTGCTGGCGATGCGGTCACGATTCACCTGGTGGCCGTTCCATCCCATCGGCTACGCGGTCGCCGGAACCTTCACCATGCCCTGGCTCTGGTGCGCCACCATGATCGGCTGGGCGATCAAGGCGCTCATCATCCGTTACGGCGGCATGAAGACCTACCGCAACTATATCCCTTTCTTTATAGGACTGATTCTGGGCGACTACATCACCGGCAGCGTCTGGGCGATCTACGGCTCGATCTTCGGCATACACACGTACCGCGCCTTCCCGATTTAAGCGCTGGCCGCGCCGTCCCGATTTAAGCGCTGGCCGTGCCGTCAAAACGCTGCCCCTCTTCAAACGTTGTGACGAAGCAGATCGAGCAGATCTTGCATGACAGCGGGGAGCGGGACGGTAAAGGCAAGACGTTCGCGGGTACGCGGATGGTCGAAGGCGAGCGAGTAGGCGTGCAGGGCCTGACCGTTCAGGGCGAGGATAGCGGCTTCGATGGCCACGCGTGCGGAGACCGGGAAGGCGCTCGCGGGGAACTTGCGCAGGCCGTTGTAGAGACTATCGCCCACGACAGGATGCTGGATATAGGCGGTATGAACGCGAATCTGATGGGTGCGGCCTGTCTGCAGCTTGGCTTCCAGCAGCGTGAAGGCGCCCGCGAAGGTTTCGCGCGCGGTCAGTTCCGTAAGAGCGGGGCGGGCGGTGTGACGGGGATCCGTCACGACCGCCATTTTTTTGCGGTCCGAAGGATGCCGACCGATGGGCGCGTCGACGGTCGCCTGCTGGAAGCGCGGGACGCCCCAGACAAGCGCGAGATAGCGGCGTTCGGCGGTTCGGGCCTGGATCTGCGCCTGAAGGTCGCGATGCGCCTCATCGTTCTTCGCCACGACAAGCAGACCGCCCGTGTCCTTGTCCAGGCGATGGACGATGCCGGGCCGTAGCGCCCCACCGATGCCGGAGAGGTCATCGGCATGGGCCAGCACGGCGTTGACCAGCGTCCCATGTTCCGAGCCGGGCGCCGGATGGACGACCATTCCCCGCGCTTTATCGATCACCAGCAGATCTCGATCCTCATAGACGATCGTGAGCGGCAGGTCTTCGGCTTCCGCTCGGGCCGGGTGGGCTTGTGGGCGCGTGGCAGTCACAGTTTCGCCTGCCCGCAAGCGGTAGTTTGGTTTCTCGCGCCGCCCGTTGACTCGCGCTCCGTCCATCTCCTCCGCCCCACGTTCTATCAATCGCTGCGCTTCGGCGCGGGAAGCCCCCGGCAGATTGGCCGCAAGAAAGACGTCCAGGCGTACGCCCGCCTGTTCCATCGCCACCTGCCAGACCGCTTCGAGGGGCGTCGGCCCGTCTTCCGCCTCACCATCTTCGTCTTCATCCGTTGCGAAGTTCGGTTCGTGTTCATTATGAGTTGGCATAGAGTTCATCCAGGAGGTAATAATGCGAATTGTAGCTTAATATGCGATCTGTTCGAAAAAGTGCAACTTTCTGCATTGCTATTCGTCTTATGAGGTAGAAGTGGTGGAAGCGGACAGAGGTGTCCTGTGGTTACGAGTGTAATTTCTCGCAATCCGGGCGTCTCTGTCCGTTTTATGCTTAGGAATGCGAAAAAAGTCGAAATAACCGTGTGTTTCCATCCTATCGTTGGAGATTGCGCTGTGGGAAATGTTACCGCGTACAGCTTCAAAATATGAGAGGAGCATAAATGAAAAAACGACTTCATCGGATAAGTACGGAAGGTTGTAGGAAGACCGTGATCGGGTTGGCGTTGGCGTCTCTGTTGGCGCTTCCCGTCCTCTGTCTGTATCCCCATCATACCATGATTGCGTCGGCAAGGCCGAAGGCCCGCATGCAGTCGCAAGATCTCAAACAGCGGGCCACGCGTATCGGTCTCTCGCTGGGTGGGGCCAACCCCATTATCGGGGAACCGGAGTTCGTCATCGAGAAGCTCGATAAGGAGATGCCGCGTAGAGAGCGGCGCCTATGGGTGGTCGATTGCCTGGTAGGATCGCACTCCTACACCTTGATCTTTAACGATGTGACTGGGAATGTACAGAGTCTTTTTTCTGACGGAACGACCTCCTCGTCCCGCTCCACCGGTGTGCCAACCCTCTCCTCTCCAAGCGATGCTCTGGAGGAGGCAATACGACATCTGAAAGACCTGCAGATGGTGCCGAAAGGCACCAGGATCGTACTGGCACAGCAACCCCAGCGCAACCGAGACGGGATCACATGGCGGCTGAGTTGGAAAGTGCTGTGCCCTGGAATCGCCGCCCCCTCTGAAGTGCGCATGGTGCTGAACGGTAGTGATGCGACACCCATGAGTGTGGTGAACTGCAATGAACTGAACAAGTACGCACAGAACTGACGCCAAAACACGGCATCGTTAAGACGGTGAACACCCGGCATCCTGGGATGGTATGCAGAAGTTCCGCCTCCCAGGATACAGAAGTTCCGCATCCTGGGATATAGACGATCAACGGCATGGGATGGAGAACGTTCGGACGCCCCGGTGAGAAAATCATTTTCTCACCGGGGCGTCTGTCTGCATAGACTCTCGGCCATTCTGCCAGGAGAGCCGGGGAGACGACTGCGCGCAGGCCGCAGACCTATTCCGCAAAGCGGTACGCGCAGGTAAACAGGGGACGGAGAGGGTGGGAGTCGAACCCACGGAGACTTGCGCCTCACGGCTTTTCGAGAGCCGCACCATCAGCCACTCGGACACCTCTCCGTATGGGGTTGGAGGGAATCGGACCCCCGACGCCCTCCTTAGGACGGAGGCGCTCTATCCACTGAGCTACAACCCCACAAATCGACAGACGCGCAAACCAGCAAACAGCCCGGAAGTAACCGGGTGCTGCATGGGAAACGCCCTGCTGCCGAAGCAGGAAGGGCGTTTCTAAAGCGGTACGATCATGCGCCCAGAGGGACTCGGACCCCCGGCCTACAGGTCCGCAACCTGTCGCTCTATCCACTGAGCTATGGGCGCGCGGTATGGCTCCAGGAGACTACGCTTGAAGCACGGCTATTGTACCGGAAAACGCTGTGTACGTCAAGGGGCGCGAGATATTTGCTATCTCGCGCCCCTCGTTGCAGTAGACGACCGCTAGATAGAAACTACGGCCCCGGTGGCTCCAACGCAGCCTTCTTTCCACCTACCGGTTTCGTGGTCGTAGCGTCGGAAGAACCGGTGGAAGGCGCTGCAATGGTCTTGCTCTCCGATTGACCATTGCATCCATAGAGAGAGCTGCAGATCATTCCGAATAGCAGCACCGCGCACAAGCGAGCGAGTGATTTCATGTCTGGTCCTCTGAAGGTGTGATTAGGAGTTACGGGCAACTTCGGCTGCCGTCGCTATGATACTCCTGGCCCGAGTCGAACCGAGGATCCCACAGATACTGGCTGTAGTCCTTGACGCAGACACTGGCGGTGGGAGTCGTCGGGCTAAACGTGGTTCCTGCGGCAGCGGCATTCGTCTTCAGGAACTTGGCGTGTCCGTCGCAGAATACCAGATTGCCGCCCTCGTTGTGGCGCGGCGCGAAGCATCCGGTGATACCCCATTTGTCGTTGCAGAGGCTTCCGCCATCGGAACCCCACCCTACGCTGCCACTTCCGGTATAGTACCAGGTTTCGGTGCTGGGGTAAGCATCGGGAGCTTCGACAATCGAGCCGCCGTAGTATCGGGTGGTAGCCGGGTCTTTGCCGCCGCCATCAGCAAAGGCGACGATCTGCGCCGGGCGAACGATGCTCGCAATATTGCGACCGGGCCACTGCTGCCTCCCGTTTGCGTCTGTGCCAAACGTACTGAGGTAACCATTGTTGTAGCCGTAGCTCAAGTAGTAGTACCGATCCCGCGAAGTCGTCTTCTTGTAAGCGTCACTGGGACAGTTGTAGATATCCCAGCTTTTCGTGTAGGGATAGAGGGCTGCCTGCCACATGGGCCACGGACCGATGTCGGTGGAGTCAATCGGGTTCGTGATGCGTCCACCGGTGAACGCAATGTACATCGGCAGGGTTTCATCGTAGTCCTGCACGTACATCATAGTGGCGGTGCCAATCTGCTTTTCGTTGGAGATGCAGGAGATGGCGCGAGCTTTCTCGCGGGCCTGAGCGAAAACGGGGAACAGGATCGCGGCCAGAATAGCGATAATGGCGATGACGACGAGAAGTTCGATAAGCGTGAAGGCGGAGCGACGCCCGCCTCGCGGTGTGATACGATTCATATTTAAAATCCCTCCCGATGACCGAAGTCAGAAAAGAAAAAGATGGAGCCGATGCTCCCTTGCCCCAAAACAGTGTGGAACCGAAAAAAGCGAAGATGGCATTGTTAGCTTGCTTGGGTAGACACCTCCTGCTGTTGGTCTAGGCAGATCATGTATTGGAATGTAGCGTTTGTATTCTCGAATGGACGCTTACGAAAAGCTACAGATAGCATTCCGCAGTATCCAAAAACAAAAAGCCCTGTATGTTATCCCCAGGTTTCCGAACCTGACCTCTTGACTATCCAAGATGCGAAAAGGACCACTTACAGGGCATCATTGCCACACACGAGCGAACATGGCTCTATTAAACCTATCTGACTTGCATTATATTGTGTTTGTTCCCCATTTGTCAAGTGAAACGAAAAAATAATTAACCACGATCGTCCCGTTGGGATCAGCCTGAAAGCGGAGGCATGTTTTGCCGATGCTGCCACCAGGGCAGTCCGCTGCGCTCGAGCAGACGGCCCACTTCGCAGAGGGGAAGGCCGACGACGTTGTAGAAGTCCCCTGTGAAGCTTTCGATGAAAGGAGCGGCGTACCCCTGAGCGCCATAGGCTCCGGCTTTGTCGAGCGGCTCCCCGGTGGCCACATAGTCGGCGATCATGGCCTCGGAGAGCGTTCGAAAGCGTACCATCGTCCGCACGGCCGTGCAGAGAGGTTCGGCAAGGCTGCCATCGGGAAGGGTGCGGAAGAGGGCTACGCCGGTATGAACGGTATGGACGGCGCCGGCGAGGAGGCGCAGCATGCGGCAGGCATCGGCAGCGTCGATCGGTTTGCCGAGCGGGACGCCGACTGCCTCCACGGAGAGACTGACCAACGTATCCGCCCCCAGTACCAGCGCGTCCCGCTCGACCTGCGCCACCGCGCGGGCTTTGTTGCGGGCCAGGTCCATAACGAAGGCAGGCAGATCGACAGGCGTGGACGGCGCGGGCGGCTCCTCGTAGGCGCTGGGAACGACCGTAAAGGGCAGCCCGAGGAGACTTAAAAGCTCACGACGGCGTGGAGACGTCGACGCGAGGATCAGACGTGGAGAGGGGGTCGTCATGTTAGATCAGGTCGGCGGCGGTAATGATGCTTTGGGCGATCTCACGCATCTTTTTGTTTTGATTCCGGGCCTGAAAGTGGATGCGTTTGAACGCCTCCTCTTCACTCATGCCATGTCGATCCATGAGGATGCCCTTCGCACGTTCGAGCAGTTTGCGGGTTTCGAGTGTCTCGCGCAGACCATCGATCTCGGTTTTCTGATCATGGATCTGGCGGAAACGTCCGACCGCCATCTGCAGGGCGGGCGCGAGATCCTCCTTGCGAAACGGCTTCATCAGGTAGGCCAGTGCGCCTGTCGCGCTGGCGTCTTCTATCAGTTCCGCTTCATTGAAGGCGCTTAGAAAAAGGATGGCGCAGGGCGTCTCGCTGAGGATCGCGCGGGCCGCCTCGATACCGTCCATCAGGGGCATCTTGATATCCATGATGATCACATCCGGGCGATGCAGGTGTGCGGCTTCGATCGCCTGCACGCCGTCACCGGCCTCCGCCACGACCGTATGTCCCAGTTTTTCCAGCCGCGCTCGAATCAGCGTACGGGTCAAGGGTTCATCTTCCGCGATAAGAACTCTCAGTGCTTCCATTGTTGCGATTGCTCCAGGTTCTAACGGCAGTCGGAAAACGGCATGAACATAATGCCGTTCCCCGGGAAACTGCTTCGCTCCCGCCTCAGCGGAGAGGAGGAGAGCGGGCAATCCGCCATAAAATGCCGCGACGTGATCGCCGCTGCCCAAACCTTCACCGGCAGCACGGCAAATTCCTGCCATGCTGCCGGACGATAATCGCGTGAAGGAAGACTCAGCCCTTCGCACCTGGTTGGGAGGCCTCCTGGTCTGCGGACGACGACTTCTGACCACGTGCTTTTCCGCCCCTGCTGCCGATCTGTGCCATGTGCTCCCGGTTGCTGGAGACGGTCTTGCCGCCCTTGCTCCCGATCTGCGCCATATGCTCCCGGTTGGCGGATACTATTGTACCGCCCTTGCGACCAGCACGCGCATGGCCCTCCGAGTCCCCGTGCCATCCCCGTCCGCCTGTGGCTGAATCGGCATCGCTATCGTTAGAAACCGTCTCTTGCGGTTTTGTCTGCTCTTGTGCCATCGATTTATCTCCTTCCCGAAGTCATAAGGTGCGCCCTCCGAAAACCTGCCCCATGGCGCGAACTGCCTCGGTGGGCAGTAGCGGCAGGCCCAGTTCTGCAGAGGACGTCGCCTCCAGGCTCATCCCTGGTAAACGAGGTAGATGCCTCATTGTGCATGGACGGGAATGACCTTTGTCGGGTTCCTGAAATGTCAATCGCCAGCACCCGACAGTTCCTTGCGGCAGTAAACCAACCCGTTTCTGTCTGCGAAGGCAGCGAAACGGCGATGAGACAGGAAACCGGCGTACCCATGAAGAATGACAGCCCATGAAAAGGATAGCGGCGGATGTTGTGGGGGTGGATGTCGGGGGAACGTTTACCGACTTTGTATTTATCGATTTGGCTGGCCATGCCGTTGTGCAGAAGTGGGCCTCTACGCCTGCCGATCCTTCCCTGAGTATTCTGCAGGGACTGCGCCGGGCGCAGGATGACGGTCTGCTGGCCGACCGTTTTACGCTGATACACGGGACGACGGTTGCCACAAACGCCTTGTTGGAGCGGCGCGGCGCGCGGACGGCCTTGATCACGACCGAGGGTTTTCGAGATGTGCTGGAGATCGGACGTCAGACCCGCGACCATCTCTATAGTTTTCATCCGACCCGGACACCTCCGCTCTTGCCGCAGGCCCTACGCTACGAAGTCGAGGAACGGATGGACAGGCGAGGCAACGTGATCACCCCTCTGCACGAGGCCGCCACCGCCGCGCTTTTGGAACGCCTGACGCAAGAGGGAATCGAGTCGCTGGCCGTCTGCTTCCTCTTCTCCTATCTCAATGCGAGCCACGAACGGCGCCTCGGCGAAATGGCGCGGGCTCTCGGGCTCTGCGTTTCGCTCTCCTGCGACATCGCGCCGGAGCCACGCGAGTTCGAACGGTCTGCGACGACAGTGGCGAATGCGTTCGTGGCTCCCGTCATGGCGCACTACCTGGAACGTCTGGCCGAGCGTTCAAGCGCCCTGGGAGCCTCCGTATTGCGAATCATGCAGTCGAACGGCGGCGCGCTCTCGGCGGGAGAGGCGGGGGAACAGGCGATAAAGACCGTTCTCTCTGGCCCTGCGGGCGGCGTCGTCGCGGCAGGGAAAATCGGCTTGGAGGCAGGATTTGCACGTCTGCTCACCTTCGATATGGGCGGGACGAGCACCGATGTCGCCCTGGTCCTGAACGGGCAGTGCCCGACGGTGACGACCGGGCAGACCGCCGGGTTTCCGATTCGCACCCCGATGCTGGACATTCACACCGTGGGGGCAGGCGGCGGCTCATTGGCACGGATCGATGCGGCGGGCGTTCTGAGAGTTGGACCACAAAGCGCGGGAGCGGAGCCGGGGCCGGTAGCCTACGGCCGGGGCGAAATGCTGACGGTCACGGATGCGAATGTGCTGCTGGGCCGTCTGCCTGCCGAGGCCCGGCTCGGCGGTCGAATGGCGCTGGATGCGGCGCGGGTTCGACGGCATTTTGAGGAGTTGGCGGCGCGGTTAGGGATCGGCGTCGAACAGGCGGCGCTCGGAGTGGTTCAGGTGGCGAACGCGGCGATGTCCCGTGCCTTGCGGCATGTTTCGGTGGAGCGCGGCTACGACCCTGCCGATTTTGCGCTGTTAAGTTTCGGCGGGGCGGGCGGACTGCATGCCTGCGCCCTGGCGGAGACATTGGGAATGCGGTCCGTCATTATCCCCCGTTTTCCAGGGGCATTCTCCGCGCTCGGCCTGGCGCTTGCGGACAACCGGCGAGAGTTCGCGCTGCCCCTCTCCGCGGCCACGATGAATCTGGCCGAGACATCGGAAGCGCGGGCGGAGCTGGAATCGCAGTTCGCAAGGTTGGAAGCGCATGCCGTCGCGATAGCCGCGCGGGAAGAATCCCCGTCGGATCCGTGGGAGCTCACGCGCCTGCTCGACCTGCGCTACAGCGGACAGGCGTTCGAACTCCGGGTTCCGGTCGTGGGCGGGAACGATATACGCGCGACTCGAGCCGCCTTCCACTGGGCGCATAAGGCGCGTTACGGTCACTCCGACCCGGGCGAGGCCGTCGAAGTCGTGGCGCTGCGCGTTGTCATGATCGGGAGGAACACACGCCCCGCTCCGATAGCAGATCTGCCCACTGCTCCCGGCAAACCTGTCGGGATGACACCGCTCTACGGCGAGACGGGTCGGCAGGAGGCCCTTCTCTTTCTTCGCGAAGCGCTGGCGGCCGGACAACGGTTCCCCGGCCCTACAATCGTGCTTCAAGCGGACGCGACGACATTCGTCGCGGACGGCTGGGAAGGGATTGTAGGCGCCCAGGGCAATCTGATACTCACGGCAAACAGTGTAGGAGCATAATTTACGATGGAGAGCCGCGACGCACCGACAGTGCTGCTGACGATCGCTTACGATAGCGGCATGGACGAACGTATTATGGAGACCTTGCGGGAAACAGGGGTGACGGAATGGACAAAGACATTCGACGCGCACGGCGTCGGTGGAGCGGGCGCCAAGCTGAACTCTCCGGTCTTCCCCGGCAGCGTCACGCTGCTCTATCTGCTGCTGCCGGAAGCGGAGACACCGCAGGTCGCGCAGGCTCTGCGCGCCCTCCAGCAGACCTACCGTCGTAATCCCGGTCTGACGATGTGGACGACACCGGCCCGACTGTTATAACAGGAAGTATATGTTTGTCGTAGAAAAGAGGAGAGAGATGGCGGTAAGCCTCGGGATCGATCTGCTGGTGGGACAGGAGTTTACGGCGCTGCGCGGACAGCGAGTCGGATTGATTACCAACCATACCGGGCTGGACACCTATGGCATGGCGACTGCAGACCTGCTGCATGCCGCGCCGGGCGTAGAGATGGCGGCACTCTTCGGGCCGGAACATGGCATCCGGGGCGCGGTGGATGAGCATGTTCCGGACGGCACGGACGAGGCGACAGGGTTGCCTGTCTACAGTCTGTACGGCACACGCACCCGCCCGACGCCCGAACAACTGACGGGACTGGACACCCTGGTTTTCGATATTCAGGACGTCGGCACGCGGTTCTATACCTATATCAGCACCCTGCTCACCAGCATGGAAGCCGCTGCGGAACAGGGGCTGCGCTTTGTGGTGCTGGATCGTCCAAACCCTCTCGGAGGTCTGGTGACGGAGGGACCGCTGGCCGACGCCGACCGCCTCGATTTTATCGCCTGCCATCCGATCCCGATCCGCCACGGGCTGACGGTGGGAGAGATGGCGCGGCTGTTCGCGGCAGAAAAGGGCCTCGATCTCGATCTGGAAATCGTGGAGATCGAGGGCTGGAGGCTCGCCGATTGGTGGGATGCGACGGAGTTGACCTGGATCAATCCCTCCCCGAATATGCGTTCTCTGACGCAGGCCCTGCTCTATCCCGGTATCGGCCTGCTGGAGTTTACCAATGTCTCGGTCGGGCGTGGGACAGACACGCCGTTCGAAGTGGTGGGCGCGCCGTGGATCGCGGAGCGCGAACTGGCGGCGCATCTGAACGCGCAGGATCTGCCCGGTGTGCGCTTCGTGCCGATCCGTTTTACCCCGACGTTTCGTGTGCATGAGGGAACGCCCTGCGGCGGCATCAACCTCATCGTGACGCAACGAGACCGGTTTGTGCCGGTGGAGACCGGCCTTGCCGTCGCTGCCGCCTTGCACACGCTCTATCCCGAGGCGTGGGAGGCGGCCCGATACGACCGTCTGCTCGTCAATCGGGCCGCCTTCACCTCTTTCCGAAACGGCGCTTCGCCGGCGGAACTGGTCGCCTCCTGGCAGACCGATCTGGCCCAGTTCGCCGCTCGCAGCACACCGTATCGGCTCTATCTCTAATAAATGGAATACTTATGTCACACGAATTCGAGGTCATCGTCTACGGCACGGTCTGTATGGATGTTTTATGGCGTGTGGCGGAACTGCCGCCGCCCGGTGGCTATGTGGATATTCTGGAGGAGCGGCGGGCTATCGGGGGCGAAGCCGCGAACACCGCGATTGCTCTGAGCCGTTGGGGCGTCAGGGTCGCGCTGATCGGTAACGCACTCGGCGATGATGACGACGGGCGACTGCTGCGTGAGCTCTTCGCCCGCGCCGCCCCGGAGATCGACATGCGCTTTCTGACGACCTCCGCCACCGCCTACACGCCGTACTGCGTCTGCACCTCCACGCCGGACGGGGAGCGCACGATGTTCGGCTATCGCTTCACCGAGATGCAGCCCCCACCCCTCGACCCGGCGCTCGCCGCCTCCGCGCGCCTGTTCACGATGGAGCCGAACGCCTATGCCGCCGGAGCCGAAGCCTGCAAAGTCGCGGCGGCGGCCGGAATGTTCACTCTGCCGATGGACTATGCGCAGGACCCGGTGATCAATGCCATCGCCTCTCAGGTCGTCACCTCCAGCGAGCACGTCGGGCGCAGCCTCACCGCACCCGAACTCTCTGCCTTCGCCGCCCGTGTCCGCGATGACTATGGCCCAACCACAATCGTGACCTGGGGCGAACGCGGCTGTTTTGTCGCCGAACGCGGCTTGAGCGGCCGACCCGCCGTGCATCTCCCGGCCTACGTCGCCCCCCTTGTGGTCGATACGACCGGTTCCGGCGACATCTTCCGGGCCGGCCTGCTCTACGGACAGCTTCAGGCGTGGGACATTCTCACGACCCTCCGTTTCGCCTCCGCTGCCGCCGCCCTCAACTGCGGCGAGATGGGCGGCTGGTGCGGTGTCCGCTCCCTCTCCGAAATCGAGACTTTTCAGCGCACCGCCGCAACGCATCAAGATCAAGTTCGGCAATGAATTGCCGTTCTGAAAGGCAAAACCCGCCTTCGCGGGTTCAATTTTATTGAGTCCGCGCAGGCGGACTTCCCGTTTCAGAACGGGATTTTAATCCCGGTCGCCTCATTCTATTTCGTTCGGCGCAGGCGGTGGACAATGGCGGCAAAGATTTCGGCAGCTTGGACGATTTCCGCCTCGGTGGTCGTGCGGCCCAGCGAGAAGCGGACGCCGCTGGAGGCCAGTGAAGCAGGCAGGCCAATCGCCTTTAAGACGTGCGACGGTTCCAGGGAGCCGGAGGAGCAGGCTGAGCCACTGGAGGCCGCTACGCCCTTGCGGTCGAGGTTCATCAGCAGGGTGGTACCTTCCGCGCCGGGGACCGAGACGTTCACATTGTTCGGCAGTCGCAGGGTCGGATGGCCGTTCAGAAGAAGATCCGGAACGGCAGCGCGGAGCAGCGCGAGGAAGCGGTCACGCAGGGCGGTCAGGTGCGCCACATCCGCCTCCCGACGCGTACTGCTGAGTTCCGCAGCCCGCCCGAATCCGACGAGCGCGGCGACGTTTTCGGTTCCCGCCCGCTTTTCGCGCTCCTGCGCGCCCCCATGCAGCAGTGGTGAAACCTTGATGCCCTGTCGGATATAGAGGGCGCCCGCGCCCTTGGGGCCGTAGATTTTGTGGGCGCAGAGCGACAGCAGGTCGCAGTCGAGCTCGTGCACGTTGACCGGCAGCATCCCCGCCGACTGTACCGCATCGGTATGGAACTTCGCGCCGCGCTCGTGCGCGATCCGGGCAAAATCCGCGATGGGCTGAATCGTTCCGATCTCGTTGTTGGCCTGCATGATCGAGACGAGCGCCGTCTGGTCGGTGACGGCGGCCGCGACCGCCTGCGGCGAAATAAGGCCGTCGGAATCGCAAGGAACCATCGTTACGGAGTAGCCTTGCGTCTGCAGATAGTGGGCGGTGTGCAGGACGGCATGGTGTTCGATGGCGCTCACGACAAGGTGGTTGCGCTCCGGTGGCGCGGCCTGCATCGTCCCGATCAGCGCCAGATTGTCCGATTCCGTGCCGCTGCCCGTAAAATAGAGATCCGCGTAGTCGGCCTGAATGAGCCGAGCGACCGCGTCCCTCGCCTCATCCACGCCTGCCCGCGCCTGCCTCCCAAACCGGTGAATACTGCTGGCATTTCCTATCGACAACGGCCCGGAAAGATAGGGCAGCATCGCTACGGCGACCTCCGGATCGGTCGGCGTCGTCGCGGCAAAGTCGAGGTAGATAGGTAAGTCTGTTGTGTTCATAAAAATAAAAGGGGAAGCGGTCGGAGGCGTCGGTATCCCGGCAGGGTAAAGCCGTGCCGAAGCCAGGGCAGGGCGCGCAGGGCTTCGGCAGAGGCAAGATGCGGGTAGTTCGCGGTGTCAAGTGACCTGGCCATCGCTACCGTTTGCGGAGGAAGGCCGGGATGTCGAGGTCGTCTTTGCGCGGGTCCGGTGGGACGGGCGGCTGAGACTGCGCGGCAGGTTTTTCCTGGCCCGGCGCGCCGGGTGTCTGCTCGACCGGGCGCGGCGCGGAAGCGGGCGGGGCGGCGGAGGCCGGAGCCTGCTGTGTGAAGGGACGGGTTGGAACGCCGGAACGACTGGCCTGCGGGCTCCCTGTCTCTTCGCGCGCGTTGAAACCGGTCGCCAGCACGGTGAC
>JBBQPO010000085.1:0-20707 GCA_038217285.1 Chthonomonadales bacterium | reverse complement strand
ATCAAACGCGATGAGTACGGGGTTATCGCAGGCAGGACGGCGTTGCCATTGGCACTGGGGAGGAGAGGTCGGCAATCGCTGCTAACGGCGAATGAGTCAGGCAGCGTCGGTGGGACGGAGAAGTTGGTCCAGAGGGTCGGTAGCGACGTGCGGTTGAGCAGGGCGCAACAGAACGCCCGATGGAGTCAGATTGCCGTCGGCAGGACGTAATAGTTGCGAACCGACCTGTTGGCGCTCGGCGCTCTGTCGCAGGGCAGGCAGGCACTCCTTCGCCAACGCCACAACTTTCCGACTTCGTCCTCCCCAGCCTCGGCCTTCCGTCAGGTACTGCACCTGTTCTATCGCGCCTGCATCTCCCACCTGTTCCCAGGCCTTTAAGATCGCCATCGTCAGTTCCAGATCTTTTCCTTCCAGGGCTCGGTTGAGGCAGGCGCGTTGCGCCCGGCTAAGGTAAGCGGCGTCGTTCGCCTGCAGACGGGGCAACAGTCGGATAAGCGCCGTCGACGCGATAGGAAGCAGATACTTGTCCTTGAACTCCAGTGCCTCCGCCAGTGGACCCACAGCCCGAACATCGTCAAATCGCGTGATAGCCAGCACCGCTGCCCTGCGCCTATCAGATACGATTCTGCCGCCTATGGCGATGCCACCGATAGCCCCCGGCAGCATATGTATCATGTCGGGGTAGTGGGCCACCTTCGCGATAAGGATGCAGACGACGATAAGACCCGCGATCCATCGGACGTTGTGTTGCCATGCTCGGGAGTAAACCTGTCTCTCAGCACGTAGGACCTCGAGCACCTCGTCCACGTCCATTGCCAGCAGACGGTCTGCCTCCTGCTCTTTCAGAGAATGCGAGGCCAGGACTGCACGTGCACCACCCAGGAGCCAGCGGGTCGAAGCGGGCGCCTGCATATACTTCAAAGCCTTTTGGACCTCTGCCTCCACCTCCGGTGAGTGCGCGGAACCCTCCGTATTCACCGCGCTTAGAGGAGCCGAACTCTCGCTATGCGTCTTGGCCTCCGGCTCGTTCTGTGATTCAAATTGCTGTGTGCTCACGAATTTTCTCCCAACACTATCATACACGGCGAAAACCGCCTTTGTCCAGCCCAATGAAACCGCGCTTGCGCGTGTTGCGTCCAAACGCTAATCCTATCCGTTCTTGCTAGCGAGGAAAAAAATGGACGTAATCGTTGGTGTGCTGCTAGAAGGTGTCATCGAAGCCGTGATAGAGTTCGTGATCGCGACGCTGTGGGAGGGGCTGTGCACGAATATCGGCAGAGGGCGTGCAGAAACGCATCGAACCAGGAGCCTACGCCGTGACCCGGTGCCTTCCCTCTTTTCGGTGACTACTCCCTGGCAGGGTGGGGAAGACCGTCGTTAGGAATGGGACCGGGGGGTGCAAAGAAATGGGCGCGGGCTGGTAGATTACTTGCGACGTTCGGCGGCATCCCGCTGCTCTGAGGTCAGCAATACGACCGGGTATTTGTCGAGGCGGGCGTCTGCATAAGGAGAACGCGTGTAAAGGAACTCCAGTCTGGCACGCGGACTTGCGGCGAAGGTCGGATCCTTCAGGCGTTCCACGAACTCGGCTTTCAGCGCCGGGCTTTCCGCCAGCATTCTGCGAGCGATCGGCTCCATGGCGTAGTCCTCGAAATACTCTTTCTGCTCGAAAACGGTATTGAAAAGTCCCCAGTGGACTAGAGAATCGGGGGCGTCCGGTTCGAGCAGATGCATCAGCAGTTTAGCGCCGACCTGATTGGCGGGCACCACGACCGTTCCGACCGGCAGGGTGCGCTCCTCCCGAATCTTGACGGCCGTGAAGCGGGTCTGAAACCGGCTCTCGAAGGGCGCGCGAGGCCACGTCACCGCCTCGAACCGGTACGTGTCGAACGCAGCGGAGAGCGGCTGTTTCAGGCGAAAGTTATGCAGGCCGTGGAGATTTAGAAGGGCAATGACCTCTTTCCACTGTGGTGGAACCGCATAAGCGGCCGGTGCGGGGAGAGTCAGCACAGGCGCGTACTGGTCCTGAAGCGTCGTGAGAGTATCTTGAGGTTTCCGCGACCATGCCGGGGTCATTGCGCCGGAGACATCACTTTGAAAAGGAGTGAACTCGAGCCCCCGGAAGGTAAACGGTCGGGTGGCGTCAGTGGTCCGCGCACTCAACACGACCTTATCGCCTGGCTGCATCCGCGTCTCCGCCGCATCCGCCTCTCTGTTCGCGGCCTTCAAGGCCTCCGCCGTTTCGCCCACATACGCGATCACCTGCTTGTTCAGGCTGTAGGTCGCCTCTACCCGCACCTTATAAGGCTTGAGCATGTGTGTTTCGACCAGCATGCTGGGGCGATTGAGGGCGGCAAGATAGCCAGTGGAGTAGCGGGGTCCGAAGTCGGAGATGCTCAGGCCACGGTCCAGGCGAGTGTAATCGACAGAGTCGAAGTAGGGCGCGGTCAGAAATCCGTCCTGCTCTACGCGGGGCAGAACGACCGCCAGCATCTTCTGCGACCAGGCAGTCTGCGCCGGACCCTGCGTCTGCGCCGTAGGCACTGCGAGCTGGCTGGCATACTGCCAGTCCGCCCCATCCGTGGTATGGTTGTCGAAGAAAAAGTCGGGTTTCCAGGTATGCAGGAGGCGCAGCATCGCCCGCATCTCTTCGGCGTCAGCCTTCATAAAGTCCCGGTTCAGGTTCAGGTTGGTGGAGGTCGCCCTCCAACCCATCTCTTCGGGTCCGTTCTGGTTGATCCGGTTGTACGGACCGAACCGCTCGTGCGCATCGACACTGAAAACAGGGATAAACAGGAGGTTCACATGGTCCAGCAGGGCCGCCTCGGTCTTGGTGACCAGGATATTGCGGGCCAGCATCAGTCCAGCGTCCTTGCCCTCGATCTCCCCGCTGTGGATGCCGTTGTTCAGGATCACCAGCGGTTTCCGGCTCTGCCGCGCTGCCTCTGGCGTGAACGCCTTCTCCTTGCTCATCACCAGCGCGATCAGAGGACGGCCTTCCGGGCTCACGCCCCATTTCACGAGATGCGCCCAGGGCGACGCTGTAGCCAGCTTGCGGCAGTAGTCCACCGCCTCCGCATAGCGACCCGTCTTGAGGTACCCCGACCGTTCGTACGTCGTCTGCCATTCCGGCGAGACCACCCCTCTCGACTGCGCCATCAGCAACATCCACGCCAACAAAAAACCGTTCATGCATACTCCCTCGCGGTGGCTTTCCTCCTGTGTTATACGTGACTCAATTAGAAGCCGATGGGAGTTGGGGAAGAACACAGGAGAAAAATAGGGGCGACCCCTATTGCAGGATCACCCCAAATCTTGCGGCTCGTCTCCTGTCCTGCACGAACACGG
Source organism: Chthonomonadales bacterium (assembly GCA_038217285.1). Taxonomy (GTDB): domain Bacteria; phylum Armatimonadota; class Chthonomonadetes; order Chthonomonadales; family Chthonomonadaceae; genus JANXLO01. Next base: position 17,359 of record JBBQPO010000085.1, on the reverse strand, counting down.
ATGGAGGACTGCCCTATGGAAAAACTGACCAGGTTGCTTTACAAAACATTACGTCGGTAAAGCCGGTATGAGGAGAACCGTAAGATTCTCCGACTTTTGTAATTCGGTTTCCACCTCCGCTAACGTCTCATAATATTCGTAGCGCTTTACGGGCTGAACGCTTGGCCTAATAGGAACATACCACCAGTCCTGGTCTTGACGAATGCCCTCAGTCAACACTTCCAGCGTTGCTCCTCCCGGCTTTCGTCCGGCTATATGTTTGCGAACGGCCTCGATAACTGTTTGCTCTGGAGTATTCATCTCTTTATCCCCAAAATTCTTTCTGCACTGCACCGGCATCGCGAACGCAGTCACGAGCTATTTGCTCGTCCACTAACACTCCTGGTCTGTAGTCGGCGTCGAGACGAAAGTTACGTAGGGTATTGATCAGCTTCGAGATTGCATCTTTCTTATCCTGAGAAAGGGCCAAGTTGTTTTGAACGTAGTTTGGAACCTTCTCATGAGGAGGATTATTCCAGTTATACTGAAATCGAGACACTGTCTTCGCTATTTCGCCCGTTGCCGCACAGTACGCTGCATAATAAGAGCGACTGACGCTGATTCGAAAACGTCCTTCGCGAAGCAAGATTTCGGCTGCCCGAAGCGCATCTTTGCTAAGTTGCTGCCACGTGTCCATTCTTTCCCTTTCAATGTGCGAATATCACACCTAATTTAACCTACGGGCATATAACTACGAGGGTTCCCCATCATCGTTTAGTATGGATCTACACGAAATAGGCTGGGAATGAGAGGTGGAGCGAGCGGTCTATGGCGAGCATTAGGAAGAGCAGGGCGAGGTAGATCATGGAGAAGTGGAAGGCGGCCATGGCCTGGGGACGCTCGGGTTTGAAGTAGAGTTTGAGATTGTAAAAGAGGAAGGTGGCGTTCAGGAGGGCGGCGGCGACCAGATAGATCGCGCCGGTGGTGTGGAGCGCGAGAGGCATCAGGGTCGTGACGATGGTCAGCAGGGTGTAGCCGACGATCTGTGTCACGGTCACCTGCGCGCCGCGGACGACCGGAAGCATCGGGATGCCGACTTCGGCATAGTCGTCTTTGATGAGGAGCGCCAGCGCCCAGAAGTGCGCGGGGGTCCAGACGAAGATGATGGCAAAGAGCAGCCAGGCCATGGGGCTGAGATGACCGGCCACGGCCGCCCAACCGACCAACGGCGGAAAGGCGCCCGCCGCGCCGCCGATGACGATATTGTGCCGGGTGCGACGCTTCAGGAGCATGGTGTAGACCACGACGTAGAAGGCCAGGCCCGCCATCGAGAGCAGAGCAGTCAGCAGGTTCGCGAACCCCCAGAGCAGCGCGCACGCGCCGATGATAAGCGCGATGGCGAACGCCAGCGCCTGGTTTACCGAGATCGTCTGCGTGACTGTCGGACGGTTGGCGGTGCGCTTCATCCGCTCGTCGATGTCGCGGTCGTAGATCATGTTCAGTGTGTTCGCCGCGCCCGCCGCCATATAGCCGCCTAGCGCTACCGCCAGAAACAGCAGAGGCGTCACCCGGTGCTGCGCGTCGGCGGCGATAAACATCGCTGTCAGCGTCGTGAAGAGCAGTAGGCTGATGATGCGCGGCTTCGTCAGCGCGAGATAGTCGCGCCATGTCGCGGTTGTGGGCAGGGCCTTCGTGGCCAGCGGAACATTCATGAGACAGGAACCTCATTGCCGAGAGGCGTGACGGACGGGACGGACAGAGACTGCCCCAGGGCAGCAGCCGACAGCAGGATCAGATCGATCCAGAGCAGGTCGGCGAGAAACAGATGCACGATCTGCATCCAGATCGGCGCATTGAGAAACAGGTTCAAAAATCCGGCTGCAATCTGTATCACGAACAGCCAGACGCAATAGCGCGCGAAGCGCGGTGACTGAAATTCCGGACGCTGTCGGCCGATCACGCGGCTGAGCAGGATCGCATAGATACCGAGAGCCACCGAGAGAAACGGGTGGTACGGCCGCAGGTGTTGCAGAAAACTGCCGGTAGGCGAAAAGTCGGCGCGAATCCCTTCCACCAGCGTGTTGGCAGGAAAGAGCATGTCCCCAAGCGCCGCGATATGGCCGCTGACACCCACAAAGAGCGCAGCGATCATCAGCACGCCAAGGGCGGGCGCCACCGCCCCCTGACCGCGCAGACGCATAGGCGGATTTCCTTCGCTCCACCAAGCCGTCAGTGTCAAAGAGGCGATCAGGAAAAATGTGTTGATCAGATGCGTCGAGCCAGCGAGAGCGCGATAGGCGGAAGGATTGTGGGCGACCAGTTTGTACAGCACCAACAGCGCTCCGAGAAGGGCCTCGGAAAACGTGAATGCAAAGCAGGCCACCGATCCGACCCGGGCCATATGCCCCTTCGGAAAAATGCGGAAGGCAAAAAACAGTTGTGTGATGATCAGCGGGATGACCAGCCCAGTGGAAAGGCGATGCGCGAACTCGATGACGGGGGCGTGAGTCGCGACAACCGTCAACACCTTGCCGCAATCCGGCCAGTGCGCGCCGCAGCCGTCCCCCGAAAAAGAGACCCGCACATACGCGCCCCAGAGAATAACCACCAGATTATAGACCAGAACTCCCCAGACGTACCGGGAGAACCGCTGCCTGTTCATACGCCTCACTCCCTACCAACCCTTCTGTACAATTGTACCTCACAAACCGACATTGTGCGTTTTTTCTCAATCTATTTCCCCGCGCTCTGTCTCTACCAGATTCTACGAATGGCCCGTCCAGAAAAGCGTCGTGATCCGTCGTATACTGTACAATGAAGTGAGCGCTTGCAACCTTTGCATTACGGGAACTGTCGGAGGGAGTATGGAACAACCGATCTATCAAGTCGATGCCTTCACGGACCGTCCGTTCGCAGGCAATCCTGCCGCTGTCTGCCCCATAGACGCGCCGCGCTCCGATGTCTGGATGCAGAATGTAGCGGCGGAGATGAATCTTGCCGAGACCGCCTTTCTCCTGCCGCAGGACGACGGCTGGAATCTGCGTTGGCTCACGCCGCTTCTGGAGGTCGATCTGTGTGGGCATGCTACGCTGGCTGCAGCCCACATTCTGTGGGAGACGAACCGCCTTGCGCCTGATGCGCAGGCGCGATTCTATACGCGGAGCGGTCTGCTCACCGCCGAGCGTCGAGGCGACTGGATCGAACTCGACTTTCCTGCCGAACGGGAGGCGGAGACTGCCCCTTCACTAACCCTCTTTGCGGCGCTCGGGGCCAGACCCCGGTATCTCGGCAAGAACCGCTTCGATCTTATCGCGGAACTGGAGGACGAGGCCGCAGTACGGGCGCTCAAACCCGATTTCGCGCAGCTCGCCCTGCTGCCCGTGCGCGGCGTCATCGTCACCGCGCGGGCCGACAGTCCCGATTTCGATTTCGTCTCCCGCTTCTTCGCCCCCCAGTGCGGCATCCCAGAAGACCCCGTCACCGGCTCCGCCCACTGCTGCCTCGGCCCGTTCTGGAGCTCCCGCCTGAACAAGACAGAGCTGATCGCCTTCCAGGCCTCACCGCGCGGCGGCCTCGTCCGCGTCAGCGTGCGGGGCGAGCGTGTGTTGCTCGGCGGTCAGGCCGTGACCGTTTTGCGCGGCACTCTCACCATCGCTGCTTCCAAAGGCGCCTGAACCGCTTCAGCGGGCGGCGATCTGTTCCAACAGCGTCTCCGCATCGATGATCTCGTAGCGGTAGCCCTGTTCGGTCAGAAACAGTTGCCGATGCGTGGCGAACTCCTGATCCCGGGTCTCCTTGGTCACCAACGCATAGAAGTGGGCGATGCTGCCATCCGTTTTCGGCCGTAGAATGCGTCCCAGACGCTGCGCCTCTTCCTGTCGCGAGCCGAACGTGCCCGAGACCTGAATGGCGACATTGGCGTCCGGCAGGTCGATGGAGAAGTTGGCGACCTTCGAGACGATCAGGCGCTTAATCTCCCCTCTGCGGAACAGATCGTAGATCCTTTCCCGCTCCCGTTGCGGCGTCTTCCCGGTGATGACCGGCGCGTCGAACCGCTGGGTGATGCTCTCCAACTGATCCAGATACTGCCCGATGACCAGCACGTTGTCGTCGCGATGCTTCTCGAATAACGCCGCAATCACCTCCTCCTTGCGTGGATTGCAAGAGGAGAGCCGAAACTTCTCGCGCGGGTCGGCGATGGCATACTCCAGGCGATTGTCGTCGGCGAGCGGAACCCGAACCTCGGTGCAGAGGGCGGTGGCGATCCAGCCCTGTTTCTCCAGAACCTTCCAGGGCACATCAGCCTTTTTCGGCCCGATCAGCGAGAACACGTCGTCCTCGCGCCCATCTTCCCGCACCAGCGTCGCCGTCAGGCCCAGTCGTCGGCGCGCCTGAATCTCGGCTGTGATACGGAAGACCGGCGCGGGCAGCAAGTGTACCTCATCGTAGATGATCAGGCCCCAGTTCTGGCGGTTGAACAGGTCGAGGTTCAGGTAGCCCTCCGCCTGCTGCTTCGTATCCTTGCCCAGCACAGCCGCCTCTTCCCAGGTGTCCGTCTCCTCCTCCGCGAACTCCTCGACGGGCTCCAGCGCCTCAATGGCTTCCACGACGCCCTTCTTGCCCTTCCGCACCCTGTTGGGGTCACGTCGGGCCGTCAGTACCTGATAGGTGGCGATCGTGACGGGCTTGATCTCTTTACGCTCCCCGCTGTATTCGCCGATCAGATCGGCGGAGAGGTTGGTCTTGTCCAGAATTTCGTCGCGCCACTGGTGCGCCGCCGTGATGCCGGTGACAATGATGAGCGTCATCATCTGCGCCTTGACCATGCTCTGAATACCGATGATCGTCTTGCCCGCGCCGCAGGGCAACACCAGCACGCCGCTGCCGCCTGTCGCTGAACCGTTCTGCCAGAACGCTCCAGCGGCGTCCTCCTGATAGAGGCGCGGCAGGAACGGCTTGCCGGTTCGCGTCACTTCGCGCAGGCGGATCTCCAGCGCGTCGCCCTGCGTGTAGCCCGCGAGATCCTCGACCGGAAAATTGAGCTTGAGCAGCGCCTGCTTCACCCGCCCGCGCTCCAGCAGCGCGATCTCAGTGGTGCGCGCATCGATCGGCCCCATAAGATATTTCTGCACGGCTTTGTTGTGCCGGATCTCCGTCATGAGCAGGTTGTCGTCGGACTGAAGGTAGAGGCTGCCATCGCGCATAAAGAGCTTCAAACGGCCGTAGCGGCCCACATAGTCGCGAATATCGTGCAGAATATTGCCCGGCACATCGTACTTGCAGTACTCCTCCAGAACCTGCACCATGTCCTCGGCCGACATACCCGCTGCGCGCGCATTCCAGAGAGAGAGCGGGGTAAGACGGTAGGTGTGGATATGTTCCGGACTCTTGATGAGTTCGCAGAAACCGGCCAACTGGTCGCGGCACTCTTCGTAGCGCGGGTTGTCCACTTCGAGCATCACGGTGCGGTCGGACTGAACGATCAGCGGGTTCTCGGGGTTGTATGCCATGCGGGGAAAAGCCTCCTTCACTCGATCACGGAAAGAACATTTCAGTGTACCCGAAATCTCTTTACGATGACAGATTCGCAAGAACGAAGGAGGCCGCGTGGGGGGGAGTTATTGGGCGTTGGTGTCGCAGACGGCGGTCATTTCGATGTCACCTAGGGCGGCGGCCTGCGGGTAGACGGACCAGTAGACCTCACCGTTGAAGTCGTCACGTTCGCCGTTTGTGGACACGATCTTGCCCGGAAGCCGCACGGAGAACGTCAGCGCGGTCAGCGCCGCGTCCCCGAGGTCAGGTTTGTCACCGGCTTTGGAAGGATCGGCGCTTTTGGTGGTCTTTGCGTTCAGACTGGCGACGACGTTGCTGATGATCTTATGGACATAGAGGCGTCGCTGTTCGGCCGTCAGCTTGTCACCGAACTGAGCGGCAATCACTTTGTTCACACCGCCGCTCATCCGAACCATCATCTTTCTTTCGACGGCTTCCGGCTGCATCATAAACTGGGTCCAACTCGATATCAGGGGATCGCCCGGCCCGAAGAGCAGATGCCAGACCTCCCGATTGAGCACGAGGGCGATCGGGCGAATGTTCGTTTCGGTCGCAAGGGCCGGAGGCAAGGCGCTTTTGATGGCCAGGGCCATATCCGGGTCGACCGTGGTCATGACATTCGGCGCCTTGCCGGTCCAGTGTAGGGTCTCTCGATACTCCCATTTGCCCGGGCCAAGGCTGCGCACCGTGGCTTCATTGACCATGAAGACGCCTGGTTTCGTCTTATCGCCGCTCTTGATGACGATATCCTTCTTTTGAACGCTGCCCGGCGTCAACTCGCGCTCCGCCGTGTAGGTCTCCTCATTTTCGAGTTTCTCGCGTTTTGTTTTCCAGGGCCCGCCGGCAGGCATATCGAAAGAGTCCGTCAGCTCGCTCATGCCGGGGCCAGCAACGGCTCCCGCTGCGCCTTTATCTCCGGAACCAGGGGCATGGAAAACGATCTTGCGCGTGAACGACCCATCTGGTTTAACCGTCGTCGTGATTACGGAACGGGCGCAGCCGGTAGTGAGAAGGGAGGTGAGCGCCAGAAGGCCCAGTGGGCCGCCGCGAGACAGAGTTTTAACGAGTTGCAACATGTTCTCCTCTTCCGTAAGTTAGTGCTCGCAGCGCAGCAGACCGTAGACGACGCCGTCGAGCAGGGCGAGCCAACTGGCCTCGATGACGTTCGTCGAAACCCCGATGGTGCTCCACGACTGTTCGCCGTCCGCACTGTCGATAATGACGCGCACTTTCGCCGCCGTTCCCTCCCGCGTGTTGACGACGCGGACTTTGAAGTCGGTAAGTTTGATCTGCGCGAGTTCCGGATAGAACTCGATCAGCGCTTTGCGCAACGCGTTGTCCAGCGCGTGGACCGGGCCGTCGCCCTCCGCCACCGTCAGCCGATCCTGGCCATCGACCTGGATCTTGACGGTCGCTTCGGTGATCGGCTCCTCGTCATGCCCCCGCTTCTCCACAATACAGCGGAAGCCTTTAAGCTCGAAGAGGCGGCGGTAGGTGCCGACCGACTGCTTCATCAGCAGCTCGAACGACCCTTCCGCGCCCTCATAAGAGTAGCCCTCATGCTCCCGCTCTGTGATGAGCTTCAGCAGCGCCCGCGCTTCCGGTGACTTGCGGTCGAGCGCGAATCCGAACTCAGAGGCTTTGCTCGCGATGCTGCTGCCGCCCGCCAGCTCGGAGACGAGGATACGACGCACATTGCCGACCAGTTCCGGCTCGATATGCTCGTAGCTCGCGCCCTTCAGCACCGCGTCGGTGTGCAGACCGCCCTTGTGCGCGAACGCGCTCTTACCGACATAGGGGCGGCGCGTGTCGGGCGTCAGGTTCGCCACTTCGTCCACATACTGCGACAGCCCGGTCAGATGCTCTACCGAGTCGGGCAGCAGGCAGTCGTAGCCGAGCTTCAGCCGCAGCGCCGCAATCACCGGGATCAGGTCGCAGTTGCCGCACCGCTCGCCATAGCCATTGACCGTGCCCTGCACCTGGATCGCGCCTTCGCGGATCGCTGCCAGCGCGTTTGCGACGCCGCACTGCGCGTCGTTGTGCGTATGGATGCCCAGCGGCGTCTCCGAAAACAGTCCGTGCACCGTCCGCACGATCTCTGCGAGTTCATGCGGCAGCGTGCCGCCGTTGGTATCGCACAACACCAGGCGATCCGCCCCGGCGTTGGCAGCCTCGCGCAGGCATCGCAGCGTATAGTCGGGATTCTGTTTGTAGCCGTCGAAGAAGTGCTCGGGATCGAAAATAACGGTCTTGCCCTGCTGTTTGAGGTAGTGTACCGTATCGGCGATCATGCGGAGGTTCTCTTCCAGAGTGGTCTTGAGCGCGACCGTGACATGCACGTCCCACGACTTTCCGACGATCGTGACGACGGGCGTCGCTGCCGCCAGCAGTTTCTGCACCTGCGCGTCGTCTTCGGCGCGGACATCGGGCCGACGGGTGCTGCCAAAGGCCGCCAAGCGGGCGTGGCGCAGTTTGACCGACTTCATCCGCTCAAAAAACTCTTCGTCCTTCGGGTTGGAGCCAGGCCATCCGCCCTCGATATAGTCCATACCGAACTCATCGAGGCGTCGCGCAATGCGAATCTTGTCCTCGACACTGTAGGAAATGCCTTCACCCTGCGAACCGTCGCGGAGGGTCGTGTCGTAGATTTCGATGCGCTGTCGCTGGTCGTCTGGCGTCTTCACCGGGGAGTTCCTTTCTCTCACGTCTATAATTTATGCGCGCACCCGACTGCTTCGAGCGGGTACACGCGGGCATACACCCGGCGTATCGGAGCCGGTAAGCAGCGTGACCACAGCGTTCCCAACAGAGAACGAAACGACTACCGGATGCGATCCCTATTATACCATGCTCGCCCGCGCCCCGCCCCTGAAAACAGGCGAGGCGAAGGGCCGGTGCAGTTCCCTGCACCGGCCCGGAGCGGAGCGAAGCGCTCCTGAGCGATTTTCCTTTCGACCCTTTTAGCGCGGGCCGGCGATGCGGAACGCAGGATCGAGGCGGAGCGACAGGGATTCGGTGAAAAAGACGCTTCCACCGTCCAGATGCCACAGCGCGATGTTGCCGTTCGCATTGCGAAGCGCCACGTCCGGCCGACCGTCCCCGTCGAAGTCGGCGACCGATTCGACGTGGTACCCTGCTTGCGGCACGGCGGAAACCACCGACCCGCCCGCATAGCTCGTGCCGTTCATATACCAGAGCACCAGTGTGCCGGAGGCATCGTCCTGAAAGAGCAGGTCGGTCTGGCCGTCCCGGTTGAAATCCCCGGTCCCGACCACACGGTAACCCGCTCCCGGCACCAAACCGAGCAGTTTGCCTCCGATCACCCGCGCCCCGTCCATGAACCATACGGCGATCTGGTGCGTGGTCTGGTTCTGAAAGACGATGTCGGGTTTGCCGTCGCCGTTGAGGTCATTGCGGCCCAGGGCTGTCTGCATCGCGGCGGCCAACTGGAAGCCGAGCGCGCGATGGGTGGCGACATCGGGATGAATGCCGTCGTAGGACTGCGCCGTGCCGCTCGGCACCTGCGCCATGACGCCCTTCTGCGCGGTGGGGCCGAGATTGAGAAAGGCGACTCGCGTATCGTTGGGGTGGGTGTTCCGGTACTGGGTCGTGGCCGACTGCAGGGATGGGGCGCAGAATCCTCCGAACGGGGCCACAACGAAGATCTGGCCGGAGGGTATATATTCCCGCACATGGTCCAGCCCTGTCCGGGGTTGGCGACCACGCCGAACTCGGCGTTGAGCGCCTGGGCGCAGGTGACCGTATAGGTCTGTCCGGCATCGTCCGCCGGTGTTATGGCCGCTCCTTCGGTGATGCTGTCGCCGAAAAACACGATTCGTTTGGATCGCAGCGTGGTTGGCGGCGCCACAGCGGCACCCCAACCGAGCGTCATCCCAGTGATGCGCAGCGTCTGAGGCGGGGCCAGATACCCGTTCGTTAGCGTGATCGTTCGCGCCCACCGATTCTGATGATAGTCGGAGGAGACGAGCCAGAACTGAACGGTATGGGTGCCGCTGTCGAGGCCGGTCGCCAGGGTCAGTTGCGTCTCGTTGAGGGCGAGGGTGTACGGCGGAAAGAGCGTCGTATCGACGCGCCACTGCACCACCATCGAAGTGACGCCGCCGCCCGCCGGTAATTCCGGTTGTATCGAGATTCAGAACGGCCTGGCTGCTGTTGGAAAAACTCAGCGCAAAATAGGCGCCGGGCTGGTTCGTGATAATTTCGTTCGTGCCGATAGCTTGGGGGCGAATCCCATCGATCTGGTATACCTCTGGAATAGTCCAGTTGTAGGGGCTAAAAAACCAGTTGGGGTTCGTGACCACCACCGTCTGCCCGTATAGTGTCCGAGGCAGAGAAACGAGAGTGAAGAGAGTGAGGAGAGAGATCCATAGTGCATGTCGCGAGCGCATAGAGGTCCTTTCTAGCATACATCCGCTTAGAGTCTTGCGCCATTCCAACGGTACAAGAACCTATCCTAATCATATAGTCGTCAGCACATATCGAAATTATTATACCGATAACGAGGGCAAATACACCCTCTATACCCCCCCATATTTCAGTCTTCAATCGCATTTAATAGGCTCTTCGTTCGCTTGATCGGTAAAGAAAGAATGTAGAAAGAGACGGTGCAGACACACGAATAGCGATTGTGTTAGCTTGCATGGTCAGACTTCGTCAGTCGGTAGGCGGTCCCTTCAGCGAACGATGGCACAGTCAGACAAGCGGAAGAAATAGAGTCGAGTGCCTGCGAAGACGTAAGAAGGGATATGGCGCTTCTTAGGCGAAAGAACACCTCGATACCAGCCCCTGGCATGCCTTTCTCTATCCAACATACGGATCGCAAGGGAGGCGCGCCGGCTGTGGGGCTTACACATCGAGGAGGATCTCGTGAGTAACACAATTTCGCGGCGTGGACTGCTGGCTGGCGCGGCGGCGATGGTGGCCGCGCCGACTATCGTGTCCGCGTCTGCGCTGGGCCGACAGGGCACACCGGCCCCCAGCAACAAAATCACCCTGGGCTTTATCGGCGTCGGCTATCAGGCCCGCGGCCACCTGAACGCCCTCGTTCGCAACGACGATGTGAAGGTTCTCGCGGTCTGCGATGTCGATACCACGCGCCGCGAGAACGCGAAGAAGATCGTCGAGGACTGGTACTCGAACGACAAGGCCTACAAAGGCTGCTCGACCTACACCGATTTCCGGGAGCTGGTCGCGCGCAAGGATATCGATGCGGTGGTGATCGGCACCCCTGACCACTGGCACGCCCTCACGGCCGTCGCGGCCATGCAGGCCGGCAAAGATGTCTACTGCGAGAAGCCGCTCACGCTGACCATCGCGGAAGCGAAGCTGCTGATCGACTGTGCGCATAAGCACAAGCGTATTCTGCAGACGGGCAGCCAGCAGCGCTCTTCCAAAGAGTTCCGCACCGCCTGCGAAGCGGTTCGCAACGGGCGCATCGGCAAGGTGAAACAGGTCTATGTCGGTGTCGGCGCCACCAGTCGGCCCTGCGACCTGCCGGGCGAGCCTCTGGAGCCCGGACTGGACTGGAATATGTGGCTCGGCCAGGCGCCGGACCGCCCCTACAACTCGATCCTCAGTCCGCGCGGCATCCATAACTTCTTCCCGAACTGGCGCAACTATCGCGAATTCTCCGGCGGCATGATGACCGACTGGGGCGCGCACCATTTCGATATCGCGCAGTGGGGCCTGGGCATGGACGAGAGCGGCCCCGTCGAGATCACCCCTCCCACCGACCCGAAGGCCGAGCACGGCCTGCGCTACCTCTATGCCAACGGCGTGGAGATGTTCCACAACAACTACAAAGATCCCGACGGCATGGAGCGCGACGGCGTCCACTTTATCGGCGAAAACGGGATCGTCCATGTCAATCGCGGGCAGCTCGAAAGCTGGCCCCCGAACATCGTCACCGATCCCCTGGGCGCTTCCGAGAAGCCGCTCTACAAATCGTCCAACCATCAGCAGAACTGGCTCGACTGCATCAAGACCCGTGACAAGCCGATCTGCGATGTCGAGATCGGAGCGCGCTCTGCCACCGTCTGCCACCTCGGCAATCTGGCCTACTGGCACGGCCGCACCCTGAAGTGGGACCCCGCAAAGTGGCAGTTCGTCAACGACCACGAAGCCGACACGTGGCGCGACCGCGAACGCCGCGCGCCCTGGAAGCTCCCCAAGGCCTAACACCGTGCGCCGGTCTTTTCTCCACTCTCGCCCTCTTCCCTCGTCGGGAGGAGGGCCTTTTATCGCCAAAACCCTTGTGGGAAGGAACAATCACTTTCAGCGATCAGTCAAAGAACACAGACGACTGCACAAAAGTGATGGAACGCATTTGCAGACGTTGATGACAGCCATGTTCTCCGATATTTTCCGTCTCTTTTATTGGTCGCGTCCTCGCCGGAAACCACGCTACAAACCCGGAGAAACGGCCTTATGCCGGTCCCTATCACGCACTTATCGCTGTAGCAATACCCGTTTTCAAAAGGAGCAGTACCTTGCAACGTCATCCCTCCCTGTTTGCCGGCCTCCTGCTGCTCGGCGCAACGAACGCGCAGAGTCTGCCTGGCCCTAAAGACCCCCCCACTGGCGGGGTCGCTTCACACAACGCCATTCTTCCATTGCATTCAGCACGTAAACCCGCTGTCAAAGAATTTGGTCGCCTGCCCCTCTCCTTCGAGCCCAATCAAGGACAGGCCGACCGCGGGGTGCGCTTCCTCACCCATAGTCTCGGCAGCACTCTCTCGCTAAACGCCTCCGAAGCCGTCTTCACCCTGCCTTCTCATCCGCGCTCTCTCGTCAAGAGCCCGACAACCCATCAAGCCTTGGGTAAATCCTCTTTCCGGTCGCTTCGAATGCAGCTCTTGGGAGCCGATTCCCGGGCTGCCGCGTTGCAGCAGCAGCCTCTTATCGGTCGGGTCAACTACTTCCTGGGCAAAGATCCGAGCCAGTGGCATGCTAATGTGCCGACATTCGCTCGGGTGGGCTTTCGCGGAGTCTATCCTGGGGTCGATGTGGTCTACTACGGCAATCAGCAGCGTCTGGAGTACGACTTCATCGTAGCGCCGCACGCCGATCCGAGGCAGATCGATCTGGGCTTTGCGGGCGCGCAGGGCGTGCATATCAATGCCGCAGGCGACCTGATCGTTCGGGTGGAAGGGCGAGAACTTACATGGCGGAAGCCGGCGGTCTATCAGCAGGATAAGGCAGGTAAGCACTCGATAGCCGCGCATTTCCGCCTCAAGAGGCTGCCGAACGGGCAGGCAGGCGTGAGTTTCGCGCTCGGCCGCTACGATGCCGCTCGCTCGCTGGTCATCGATCCGGTACTCCTCTATTCCAGCCGTCTGGAGGGAACTATCTATCCCACCGCGTCCCTCGCTATCGATGGCGCCGGCAACGCCTATGTGACGGGTTCAACGCAGAGCAACGAGGCGCAGGGCAGGGCCTATGTGGTCAAAATGAACCCGACCGGTACGGCTCTTCTCTACGCGACCTATCTTGGCCCGACAGACTTCTCCGCACCTGCCATTGCCATCGACAGCAGCGGCAACGCCTACATTACCGGCTCTGGAACGACTGCCTTTCCGACGACTCCAGGCGCGTATAAGACGCAGCAATCCAGTGGCGATGAACTCTTTGTCACCAAACTGAATCCCACAGGTACGGCGCTGGTCTACTCCACGTTCGTCGGCAAGAACAGTTACAATGCTGGCACAAGAGGCAGCTATAACCATGGCATCGGCATCGCCGTTGACAGCAGCGGCAGCGCCTATGTCACCGGCTCCGCCGGGAGTGGCTTTCCGACCACACCGGGTGCCTTCCAAGCGGCGAACAAGGCGCCCAACAGCCTCAACGCCTTCGTGACCAAGCTCAATCCGACCGGAACCGATCTGACCTACTCCACCTATTTGGGCGGCAGCGTAGACCTGGGTTCGCCGCTGGGCGACGCCGGACGTGGAATCGCCGTCGATAGCAGCGGCAGCGCTTACATCGTCGGTTCGACCGCCTCCACGGACTTCCCCACCACTCCCGGGGCGTTCCAACGCGTCAGTAAGGCGCAGGCAGGGGGATACGCGGCCTTCGTAACCAAGCTCAACCCGACCGGTACGGCACTGACTTACTCGACCGTGCTGGGAGGAAGCCCCTCTGACATCGGATACGGGATCGCCATCGACAGCGTCGGTAACGCCTATGCCGTTGGTATCGGCTCCACCGATTATCCGACCACTCCTGGCGCATTTCAACCGAAACTGACCGCTGGCGGAGACTTCGTGACCAAACTGGACCCTGCTGGTGCGACTCTGATCTACTCGACCTTTCTTGGAAGGGGGGGTGGGGACAGCGGCGCTTCCGGCGTCAGTGTCGACAGCAGCGGCAACGCCTACATCACGGGAACGGCGATCAACGCATTCCCGACGACAATCGGTGCGTTTCAACGAATGACTACTGTCGGCCCTCAGGCTTTCGTGACCAAACTCAACCCGGCTGGAACCGTTCCCCTCTACTCGACTTTTCTGGGAGGAGACCTAAACACTAGCCCCACGCTGGATGGCGACGGAGGACTGAGTATTGCGGTAGATAGAAGCGGCAATGTCTATGTCTGCGGTTACGCCGACACATGGCAATTCCCTACTACCCCTGGTGCAGTTGACATCGGGAGTGGAGCGACCTTTGTCACGAAACTGTCGCCTATTCCGATCTTCCCGGACTTCAACAACGACGGCTTAACGGATCTGCTGATACAGAACTCGACTACCGGCGCCATCGCCAGTTGGTTCATGCAGGGCTCGAGCTGGGTCGGAGGCGCCTACTTCTCCCTGTCGCCTCTGAGCGGCTACGCCCTCATAGGTGTGGGAGACTTCGAAGGCAGGGGTTCCATGTCCCTGGTTTTTCAAAGCCGCACGACCAACCGGATCGTCCTCTGGACAACCGGTGGAACGAACAATGCCGCCATCTATCGAAGTGATTTTGTCAATCTCACTCCGCCGCCTGGATGGAAGGTCGTCGGTATTGGGGACTTTAACGCCGATGGCAAATCCGACCTTGTACTCCAGAACCAGACCACCAACCAGATTGCCGTCTGGTATATGAACGGAGCGGTTTACCAGGGAGGCGCCCTGCTGTCCTCGACGCCGGGGGCGGGATGGCAGGTCGTCGGCGCGGGCGACTTCAACGCGGACGGCTTCACCGATCTCGCCTTTCAAAACCAGAGCACGGGACAGATCGCCCTCTGGTATATGAACGGCACGACCTATGTCGGAGGGACGATTTTGACGACGGTTCCCGCCTCAGGGTGGAAAGCTGTTGGGATAGGGGACTACAACGGAGATGGAAGCGCCGATCTGCTCTTCCAGAACCAGACCACCAATCAAGGAGCGATCTGGTACCTTAAGAACGGCGCTTATGTGGACGGGGCTTCACTCTCGCTCTACCCACCGCCCGGCTGGAAGATCGTGGGCCCGCGCTAAACGAGAGTGAAATCGATATGCCGAGCACAAACCCCGGCATCTAATGCAACAGGCCGACCAGTACGTGGTCGGCCTGTTGCGTCGGAGACGCTCGTTCGCGTTTGGAACTCGTGTTTACGACATATCGCCGTAGAGCACCTGGATGTAGTTGATCTGGCCCTCGTGGTAGCACATATTCCAGTAGAAGAAATCGGCGAACTCAGCCCAGTTGGTCTCCTTCTGATAGAACGGATGAATAAACGTCTCCGCCAGTCGGGTGGGCGAAAGGGCCCCGACCGCAGCGGCGAGCGCCTCGTTGCCCTCTTTCAACGCCGCCAGCGCCTTCTCCCCGCTATCGAGCGTCGCCTTCTGCGCCGTGTAGGCGTCCCAGTCCACGGCAGGAACCTGGCCGCTCCGGAAGGCGTCGGCAAAAAAGCCGTTCAGCAGACCGCATTCGACGATCTGATCAAGGGCATCCCGGCCCATGTTTCCGTCCACCGGGGGATGCCAGGCCTGACGATCTGCAGGCATTTTCCCGAACGCCTTTTCGAGGTCGTTGCCTTTTTCGCGGATGCGGGCGGCCAAAAATGCGGGTAGGTTGATTTCAGACATGTTCGGTACCTCTCTTCTCTGCGCCTATGGGGCGCTGCGGGCAGTTGTAGCCTTCTTCGTTGACGGTTTCCTTCATCGGGATACCCGGCGAGGAACGCGCCACTCCGCTCGTCGGCACGAAGCCAGAATTCGCCATCTCGGCCGCAGAATCCTCGTTTGCCTCGGCACAAAAAAAGCCCCTCTCCCGGAAAGTAGGACTTATCTTGTCTCGTAGACCGCCGCCCCTAAAGGAGCACCCTGCTGGGTATGTCAAGGCCCATAAATGGGCATGTGCGGGTTGGAAGTGGGATCAATCTGTCCAACAGAAGCGAGGATCGATCTCCACAAGCTGACGGAACCACCTGGTAGCGCCGGACACAGCCCCATTTATGGGGCTTGCCGCCTCAGACCGCTCGTTTACAGGCGGGAAGTAAAGCGTGAAGAGGGGATCCCTTGTGACTGAGGGACAAGATAAGAATGTAGGAGAGGACTGGGAAGAAGGGAGGACTCCTCCTCGCAGGTCTGTTCGCGAAGCGGCTACAGGAAAAGTTGCAATTCTGAGCCAGGGGATATGTTAGAACGAAGGTTGGCTACCCTGTCGCTGTCGGACTACTGCAACGCCAGAGTGCCTGCTTCTAAATCTGCCTCGAAAAGCGAAATCTCTTGCTGATAGGCGCGCAGTAACTCTTCGATGGCGCTTGTCGTGCAGTTGCCGATCCGCAGCCAGATCACCTTCGGCGGAAACCCGCGTAACAGACTCAGGTCATAGAAATCTGAGTCCTTTGTTACCAGGGTAAAGCCGTTGTCATAAGCAAACTGCCAGACCACGAAGTCGTCAGCTTCGTCCAGAGCATGATAGGTGACGTGTGAACTGTCAGCAAAAATGTCTGCCAGGCGGCCTATGAGACGTGGAGAGAGGTTATGGTCGAGCAGCATCTTCATGCAGCGATCCGCGTTTGGCGCTCGCGGTCGGCTGCATAACTGAGACACGCACGAATGTCTTCGGCAGTCAGAGAGGGGAAGTCCGCAAGAATCTGTTCATTTGTCATTCCAGCAGCGAGATACGACAGAATATCATATACGGTGATGCGCAGGCCGCGGATGCAGGGCTTGCCACTGCGTTTCCCAGGCTCCAGCACAAGAATATCTCGATAATTCATCTATCGCCTCCTTTAACATGAGAATCAAGCGCATTGTCTGCCGTCATTATACACTGTAACGGGAATACTATGGCTGTCCACGGTGGGTATGCAGCGCTCCTTACAACGGATAGGGTGGTGTAGACGTGTCCGTCGCAGCGATCATTTGTTTCTGCTCAGGCCGTAGGGACTGTCACAAAAATCTGATGGTCATCCTGCAAGAGATCGGAGATACTCGATGCATGACTGTCGGCCCCATAACAAAGCGTGATCCAGCGCGGTTCGACCTTCGACATCCTTTAGTGCGACGTCTGCACCATTCTCTACGAGCCATTTCGTGCAGCGGCCTCCGGATATTACGGACTGGATGAGTGGTGTGTACCCATCGTCTCTTTGTCTATTTATGTCCGCACCGTGGCTTACGAGAAAGCGCACGATGTCGGAAAGGCCCATGCTCAGAGCATGGAAAAGGCAGGTCGTTCCATCCTCATCTGAGACGTCAATGTTCTTTCCTTGTTGAAGCCACGCCTCTATACCCTGAATATCGGAGTAACTTATAAGCGTTCCGAGTTCATCATAATCATCGTAAATTCTCAATGCGATGTCTCCATTTCCATTTTGGACTTGAGTCCTCGTTAT
>JBBQPO010000084.1:0-20888 GCA_038217285.1 Chthonomonadales bacterium | reverse complement strand
CTCGGGATGGCGATCGGAAAGTTCCACGGCGTGATGAGCCCCACGACGCCGACCGGTACTCTCTGCGCCGTGCAGTACATATCGGCGCGCTCGGAGGGAACGACGCTGCCGTTGGGCATTCGGCCGAACGCCGCGATATAGTAGGCCATATCGATGGCTTCCTGGACATCGCCGCGTGCCTCCACCAGCACCTTGCCCATCTCCGCGACCATCAGGCGGGAGAGCCGCTCCTTCTCTCGCTCCAACAACTGCCCCATGCGAAACAGCCTCGCGCCACGCACCGGGGCAGGGGTACGCCTCCAGGCTGGAAAAGCCGCCCCAGCAGCGGCGACCGCCGCCTCGACATCGGCCCTCTTCGACCTCGCAAAGGCGCCCAGAACCTCGTCGATCCGTGCCGGATTGACGGAGTCAAAGGTCTGGTCGTCCTGCGCGGACCGCCATTCACCGCCAATAAAGTTTGTCTTGCCATCGACCATTGTGTGCTTACCTTCTCGCATCGGTGTCGCGGATGATGCTGCTGACACCGGTCTTATTGAAGCCCTTGAAGCCTTCCCAGCGCTGAAGAATTTCGATATGGCTGCCGGGCGCGCCCTGCGCTCGGAAACGATCTGCCTGCGCCTGTGTGATGCTCCCGGCAGTCACCAAGGCCTCGATACGCTCGGCGGCGACGGGCCAGACCTCCGCTGTGCTGAACGCCTGTTTCAGCATGGGAAGGTCGGTGAACGGTGCCATGACCGGGAAGTCCGCCGCTTCGAGATTCGCCTGCGCCTGGCCGAAATCGAACTCGCATTCGATGTGATGCATCCCCGCCTGGCCGATGCTGCTGCCATGGAGGGCGCACCAGAGACCGATGGTTCCGAGCTCGGTGACGGCCGGCAGTTCCGTCGCCGCGAAATCGATATCCAGCTCCGTAGGAGCCATATCGACATCCGCGAAGATGACGACGCGGCTGACGGGGTGCTCACAGATCTGCGCGCCCCAACCCGCTTCCGCGCCTGCATAGAAACGTTCGCGGTTTATAAATCCCAACTGCTGCCACAACTGCATCAGCGCCCGAAAGCCGGTTCGCGAACTCCGGTAGGTATGGTGGTCGTGGTTGGCCCACCCGAACCCGAGCTCCGTCTGCCGACCGTGCTGCCAGCGCGCAGCGCGATTGCGGGTGAGATAGTACGCACGCTCGGCGGCAAAGAACTCATCGGTCGTGCGGTCTACTCCCAGTTCATCGAGGATGCTCCCCACCAGTGCCTGCGTGTCGCGCAGCACGTCGACCTCGCTGCCATCGCGGCGGCGGTCGTGGAACGCCTGTCGGGCACGGGCCAGGGCGCGGGCGGCAGCGGGCGTCAACTCACCGGGCTGGAAGCCGGCGTAACCCTGGCGCACGACGACGGCCAGTTCTCCATGCGACAGCGGATACCGGACCTCTTCGTAGCCGGAGTCGGGGTCGCCATGCTGGCCCTGCACCGGGAGAGCGTTGGCCTCGGCAAAGTCGGTCAGATTTTCGGCGGCAAGCGCCAGGCGAGGGGCTGAAAGCGTCGCTTCGAGGCGAATGCGCGGCAGACGTGCCTGCGGATGTTCCCACACGCGATCCCCGTCGGAGGTGGTCGTTTCACAGAGCCCCATCGCCGAAAGGCGGTCGCGCAGATCCTCGGTCTCCGGGAGCGTCCAGTGGTCTACAAGGTTGTGCAGAGCAACGCCCGCTCCGAAAATAAAACGCGCCGCCATCGCCTTGACGTCCGGGTTTGCCGCCAGAAACACCTGCAGCTGCGTCTCAAAAAAGGCCGCAGCAGCGGGACAGCGTGGCCACGATTCCAGTGTCGTCATGGGGGCACCTCCTGGCGAAACTCGGTAGCTTTCGGCTCAGTCGAAAAGCTGGACTACGGGAAATCTCCGCTTGAATTATACCATAACGCGTCTATTGGGGAGATCCTGATGCCGTCGTATTAGGCTAGACAGTTACGAAAAAAATAAGATATACTGAGACAATGTGTGCGGGTAGGGGGAGGCTAGAGATCTGATGGAACTACGTTTGTCGCTCTTAAAACGTGGGTGGGCCTATAGGGCCGTCCTTGGTGGACTTGGAGGAGGGCTTGCACTGTTGGCGGTCGGCAGCATTGCCCAGACGTCGAACCCTTCGTCTGTCCAGACTCCCAACCCTCCGCCCGTCCATACTCCGGACTCTCCCACTGTACACATGCCGCCGGTCACGCCTCGGGGCAACCCGCTGGTGTTGAACGACCCTACGAATACGACGCCCGTGGCAACTCAGGGAGTTCCCAAGAGTGAATTTCAGGATTATCGCAGCGGGCCGAGTGCAGGGCCGACGAACGTCGGGATATTGAAATCCCTGCCGCTGTTTGGCTACGACTTTTTCCGACCGGCACGTGAGATCATCGATGCGCACCGCGAATATGTCAAGCGGGTGCAGAGGGATCGGTCCGACAGCGCCGTGGCGCGCAAAACCAACGATACCTTCGGCGGTACCTCCACACGCAAAACGAATGGCAATACGTCTTCGGAGGATGGCTCCAACTCCACAGGGCACCGGTCTAACGATCCGAACGGCGCCGGTGAACCCAACGATCCCAATGGCGGTAACAGTTCGAACGGCACAAACCGCAACACTACAGGCCGTAACAACGGTACGTCGGATAACAACGGGAACGGTAACGACGGGAACAACTCCGGTAACGGTCGCCGAACCAATGGAAACGACAACTCCACCGATGGGAACAACTCCGGTAACAGTCGCCGATCCACGGGAAACGACAACTCCGATAACTCCGGTGGTCCAGACACGCGCATGGATGTCTCGGACCCCCTGACACAGATGATCAACAACTTCGCTTCTACCGTACCCGCCAACTATCAGATAGCGCCAGGCGACGTTGTCGTCTTCTCCTACTGGTCCGCGACCACCGAGCGCAGCACCATCGTTCGCACCGTCGATCCGCAGGGAACCATCACCATCGAGGGTATTGCGCCCATCGTACTGCTCGGGAAGACGGTCGCATCGGCGGAGAATACCCTGAAAGAGCAACTGGGGCGGTTCTATCGAAATGTGCAGGTCTCCCTGACGTTGAACAAACTGCGCACGATCCAGGTTACGGTGAGCGGAGATGCGTACCAGCCCGGAACCTATACGGTTCCCTCCGTCGCCTCCGCCTACAATCTGCTTTTCTTCGCCGGAGGCCCGACGGAAAACGGTTCGCTGCGCAACATCGAACTGCTGCGCGGCGGCAAAAAGGTTGGATCGCTCGATATGTATAAGTTCGAGCTCGGGTTGGCGCAGACGACGGATTTTCAGTTGCAGGCCGGGGATATGCTCATCGTTCCGCCGCGTCTGTCGAGGATCGCGGTGCACGGGGAGGTGCTGCGTCCTTCTATTTTGGAGTTGACAGAAGGCGAAACGCTCCAGGACGCCCTGCGCTACGCGGGAGGCATTCGGGCTTCTGGTCTCAATCAGAGCGTTCGCGTCAACACCCTCGACCCAGGCAAAGCCCGTATCATCCAGGATGTAGACGTCAAGGATGTGGCGGCGGCGAAAGCGCAGAAGCTGTACGACGGCGATGAGATCGAGGTCTTCTCCGTGCGCGCCCTGCTGACCAACCGCGTCAGCATCGAGGGAGCGGTAGACCAGCCGAACGACTATCCGCTGACGCCGAACATGCGTGTTTCCGATCTGCTGAACCGCGCGCGAGGCCCCCTCAACGAAGCCTATCTGATGCGTGCCGAACTGCGCCGCTGGAACCCGGATACGACCACCACGCTTCAGGTGATCGATCTCGACAAGGCGCTGGCGCACGACCCGCAAAACGACCTGATCCTGCAGAAGTGGGATCACCTGAAGGTCTACACCCGAGACGAAATCGCCTATCTGGGGCGGCGCATGGTGACGGTGAAGGGAGCAGTGCAGAAAGAGGGTATCTATCCGATCAGCCGCAACACCCACGTCAGCGACTTGCTGCGTACAAGCGGTGGCCCCACGCCCGACGCCAATCTGGACAAAGCCTTCCTGATTCATCAGCCCGACGACGGCGCGCCGATCAAAGTGGATGTGAATCTGGGAGCCATTATGCGCGGCGATACCACGAAGGATCTGGAGGTTCAGGACAACGATCAGTTGATAGTCTACAACGTTCGGCAGACGCAGTTCACCCCGGATCACATCGTGCAGATCGTGGGCGAGGTGGGGACACAGGGAACCTATCCTCGTTCGCAGGGTATGAAGCTCAGCGAGTTGGTCGGGATGGCAGGAGGGTTCCTTCCTGGATCCGGACAGAGAGTAACGATAGGCCATGCACGCCACATCGTAGACGCTCCGAATGCAAAGAAAGGTGTGGAGGTTGTAGAACTGGACGCGAACCATAAGGTCCCGACCCAGGAAGATCCTGTTCTGGAAGACGGCGATGTCGTCAGCGTTCCTGGGCTCGGTGGATACATTCCGGCCGTGCAGAAGGTGCTGATCAAGGGAGCTGTGAAGACTCCCGGTTATGTCTTCATCACGAGCAAAAATATGCACCTCTCCGAGGCCGTGCGTGAGGCGGGCGGGCTGCGGACGGAAGCGTTCCCGCAGGGAGCGGAGTTCTTTCGCAATCCGGATCAGCTCGCGACGGCCGGGCAAAAGCAGCTTACGACGAGCCTGGGACTGCTCAACGACCTTCTGAACGACAGTCAGTATCAGCGGGAGCGCGCCAAGTCCCGCCTGGACATCATCAAGGCGACCGGGCAGGCGCAGGCCGCCAATGTGCTGGTGCCGACTGCCGCCCCCCCGCCCACGACAAACGCCGCTGCGGGAGCCGCAGGCACCCAGCTTGCCAACCAGGAGCTGGTATCGAAAGCGCGGAACAACGTGGGCGAACTGTCGCAGCCGGACGGCAATATCGCCGTCAATCTGCCCCTGGCGCTCCGGCATCCGGGGACGTCCGACGATATTATTCTGTTGGACGGTGATACGATCGACATTCCCGAAACGCCTACCACTGTGCTGATCCTCGGAACGGTCTTCCATAAGCGGGGTGTGCAGTACCGACCTAACGAGACGCTGCAGCAGTATGTCGATGAGGCCGGGGGGTATGCGCCGGACTCGGCGAAGGATAGAATCGAAGTCATCCGCATGGGCGGCGGACTGACGCCCATCAAGAAAGCCGGCCCGATTCAGCCGGGAGATGTCATCGTGATCCCGTCCAAGGTGCTGGCGATCAGCATCGGCAACCACGCCAATGCCATCAGCCAGTTCTTTAGTTCTTTGACGAGCTCGGCTCTCATCTACAAATTCGCGAGCAGCGTGTTCGGTCTGTAGATGCGATCAGGTGTGCCCCTCTCCTTCGCCCGGAGGAGAGGGGCGCTCTTTTTTTAGGCGACGGGAATATGTTGACCGGCGAGAGTCGTATCCAATAGCAGGAATACTGTCTTTCTGCGTCGTAGAAAGAGCTAACCTTCGATTTGTAGACCGTCCGGATCCCGAGCGACTTGCGTGTCGGCGTTGCGGGAACCTATCCAGTGTCTTTCCGGAAACAGGAAGACGCCCTCTCGTTCTGATGCGCTCGTCTCTCTCGTTCCGGCAGAGCCGGATCCTTATCTTGTGCAGGGGAAAAGAATGCCAATGTCAAATCCAATCGATCCCACTCCTGAATCCGTCGAATCTGCGGCACAGTATCGTGTGAGCGCCCAGGAGCTTTCTCACGTCGTCTCCATCCTTCAGGCGCGCAAGGAGGCGGAAGCCCGTCAGCGCGCCAACACGGTCGCGTTGGGTGAGGCCGTCGAACAGCTCGGTCTGGACATGACGCCGGACGAACTGCTGGCGGAGATTCAGTCTGATCGCGCCCGTCGCTCCGGGGGATCCCGTCCGAACCGTCAGAACAACGCGCAGCGCCATACTTTCGCAACGTTTGCCATCTGCGCCGGGCTGGCGGGCATGATGGTGTGCAGCATCCATGCGCATCGATTGAACAGGGCGATGTGGGAAAATCGACATAGCCCTTTCTCCGCTTATTCTATTTCACCTGCGGACCGGATCCCGATGACGGAGACGACACCGGACATCGCTCCGCCTGTGGTTGAAGTGACCACGACAGCGCCGTTCCGCCCCTTCGCGCAGTTTGAAGACAACGAGCGCGCGGACTGCGACTTCCAATCTCTCCGCGACCTGGCGAACGGCAAATCGGGAGCCGAGGTTCTGGTACAGCCGAACGGAACGGGCGAAGACAAGCTCTGGACGGTCGTAAAGCATGACGGTGAAGTGCTCGTGTTCGCGTACGCTACCTTAGACGAAACCGCGAAGGCGATGAACGGTCACGCCGCACATGTATACGCTTCGGAGCAAGAAGGAACGCAGGAGCAACTGTTACCTCTGCGCCTGCTCCAGAATGCCGAACTCATGGATATTCCCGGTCAGTCCGGCGCCAACCTGAATGCCCACGATACGGTTGGGGATGTCAAGCCTACCGACCGGGCCTATCGGGCTGTCACAGTCGAGTTGCCTAAGGAACGGTTTCCATCGGAATCCCTCCCGTCCACGAGGGTATGGCGCGGCTATTCCCCTGATTCAGAAAGAGCGAAGTAAGCTTCGACATCTGCGTGAGATGAGGACAACTATTTACTGGGCCTTCTTCGGGAGGCCCGGTATTCTGTATGAGGGAGACACATAACTTGCGTGCTCTGGTCAATTATGAGCGTGCGCCGTTCAAGGTGGAACTGCGCGACAAGCCGATCCCTGAGATCGCCGACGATGACGTGCTGCTGGAAGTAAGGGGGGTGGGGGTGTGCGGCAGCGACCTGCATCAGTGGCATGCCACACACTCCTGGAGCGTCAACTATCCGGTGACCCTCGGGCATGAGTTCGCGGGCGTCATCGTGAAGGCGGGGCGACGCGTGGTCGGCTTTGCCGAAGGCGACCGGGTCGTCAGCGAGACGGCGGCGGCTATCTGCGGGCAGTGCGTCTACTGTCGCAGCGGGAACTACAATCTCTGTCCGTACCGGCTCGGTTTCGGCTATGGCATGGACGGCGCGATGGCCGAATTCGTGCGGGTGCCGGCGCGGTGCCTGCACCATGTTCCCGTGCATGTTCCGTTCGAGGATGCGGCGATGACGGAGCCGGGCTGTGTGGCCTGTAATGCTGTCATGGAGCTGTCGCGGATCACGCCGGGCGATACGGTCGTCGTTCTCGGCCCCGGCACCATCGGCCTGATGGTGCTGCAGATGTGCCGACTGTGCGGGCCAGGAACGCTGGTCCTGGTCGGCACTTCGCGTGACAAGAGCCGTCTGGAAGTCGGCAGGCAGCTTGGAGCCGACATCATGATCGAAGCCGACACGGAGGACGCGACGGCGCGAGTGTTGGCGCTGGGCGACGGCTTCGGGGCGCATCTGGTCGTAGACTGTGTCGGCATCTCCGCGGCTCTGAAGACCGCTCTGGAGATGGTGCGTCCGGCAGGTCAGATCACCAAGGTCGGCTGGGGCAAAGAGCCGTTCGGATTCTCGCTCGACTCCCTGGTTCAGAAAGCGGCCACCCTGCAAGGCTCCTTTTCTCACACCTACAAGACCTGGGAGCGCGTTATCGGTCTGATGGCGGGTGGGCAGCTTGACCTCGCTCCGATGCGCCGTGTCTTTCCGCTGGACGACTGGCAGAACGCCTTCCAGACCATGGACTCCCTCGCGATCGCCAAGAGTGTCCTGACGCCGTGACGGAATCACTTCGCTCGATTTTAGGAAGGCCGGGCCGTTTTTGTGGTATCATAAGCGGGTCAAAACTGTGCAGGTGAAAATAGGTAGTAGGAGCGATTGCGCGACAGCGTCGTCGGCGTGCGCTCCCGGGCCTTTGCTTCTTCAGAAGGAGTTTGCAGCAATATGAGTATCTACCCTTCCCCCGATAAACTCGATAGTATGCCGAGCAAATACGCGCTGGTGATTCTGGCGGCGAAGCGTGCTCGGCAGGTCAAAGACGGCGCGAAGCGGCTGACGGACAGTAAGTCCGCCAACCCGCTCACGGTCGCTCTGGAAGAGATTGCCGCCGGCGCCATTATCTCGCGTGTGGTCGAAGATGCGACCGTCGCGGCCTACGAGTCCGCCCTCAAGCCGACCGAGCCGAGCATGGAAGACATCATCGCAGCAGGACCGATGATCGCACTGGACAGCGATCTGGATTTCGCCGCACAGCAACTGGCCGCCTTCCGATCCGCAGAGCCTGATTCCGAAGAGGACGACCTGCTCGGTGGCACCGACAACGAGCGCGATGTGCGCCCGGTAGATGGGTTCGCCCTCGACTCTTCTGGCCTGCTCAACGCGCTCGACGACGACGAAGACGACCTGATCCAGGGCATAGAAGACGAAGAAGAGTAGTCAGGAACAACAGGGCCGTTTCGTTGGCTTTGACAGGAAAAGGGTGAGATGCCCAAAATCGTTGGAATCGATCTGGGAACGACCAATTCGGTAGTGGCAGTCATGGAGGGGCAGGAGCCGACCGTCATCTCTCTGGCAGAGGGAAGTCGGCTCTGCCCCTCCGTTGTCGGATTCTCGAAAAGCGGGGAGCGGCTCGTCGGGCAGCCTGCCCGACGGCAGGCGCTTGCCGCCCCGGAGCGCACCGTCAGCAGCATCAAGCGCAAGATGGGAACCGACTACGTCGTCCAGGTAGACGGTCGGACCTTTCTGCCACAGGACATCTCCGCGATAATCCTGTGCAAACTGCGGGCGGACGCCGAAGCCTATCTTGGGGAGAAGGTTGAGAAGGCCGTCATTACGGTTCCCGCCTATTTCACCGACGCCCAGCGACAGGCGACCAAAGATGCCGGAGCGATCGCTGGCCTGGAAGTGGTCCGGATCATCAACGAGCCGACGGCGGCGGCGCTGGCCTACGGCGTCGAGCGCAACACCGCGCAGACGCTCCTGCTCTGGGATCTGGGCGGCGGCACGTTCGATGTCACCATTCTGGATGTCGGCGAGGGAGTGTTCGAGGTACGCGCGACCTGCGGCGACCCGCTGCTCGGCGGCGACGACTGGGACTCCTGCCTGATGGAGTGGATGGTCGCGCAGTTCGAGACGCTGCATGGAGTCAATCTGCGTCGGGACCGACTGGCGATGCAGCGCCTGAAGGAGAGCGCGGAGAAGGCCAAGGTCGAACTGAGCAACCTGTTGGTGACCAATATCAACCTGCCTTTTCTCTCCGTCGGACCCGAGGGTCCTCTCCACCTCGATCTCGATCTTTCCCGCGCGCAGATGGAGCATCTCTGCGCCGATCTGCTGGAGCGGCTGGTCGCGCCGACCCAGCAGGCGCTGGACGATGCCCACCTGGAACCGCAGGATCTCGACCGTATTCTACTGGTCGGAGGCGCGACGCGGATGCCCGCGCTGCAGGAACTTGTTCGCCGGATGTTCGGTAAAGAACCCTATCGGGGATTGAATCCCGACGAGGCGGTGGCGGTCGGCGCGGCGCTGCAAGGGGCGGTTCTGAACCGGGAGATCGAGGGGCTGCTGCTGCTGGACGTCACCCCGCTGTCGCTCGGCATCGAGACTCACGGCGGCATGATCTCCTGCATCATCGAACGGAACACGCCGATCCCCACGCAGGGCAAACAGGTTTTCACCACCTCCCGCGATGGTCAGACGAACGTCAATATCCGCGTCTATCAGGGCGAACGGCAGCACGCCGAAGACAACCATTTTCTGGCCGATTTTCATTTGACGAACGTTACACCCGACCTGAGCGGCATCGCGAAAATCGAGGTGACCTTCGATATCGATGTCAACGGCATCGTGCATGTCTCGGCGGTCGAGCAGCGTACGGGGCTGCGACAACAGATTCAGATCGGTCGGGCCACGGGCCTGACCCCCGAAGAGATCGCCCGACAGCGGCGACTGATCACAGAGACCGTTTCTTCATAAACACGTTGATGCAGAGGTGAGGAGCAGGATGGCGGCAGAACAACGCGACTACTACGAAGTGCTGGGGATCGAGCGCGGCGCTTCCCCGGAAGAGATCAAAAAGGCCCATCAGCGGCTGGCGGGACGCTATCATCCCGACATCAATAAGAGCACGGGGTCCGATGAAAAGTTTCGAGAGGTTCAGACCGCTTTCGATGTCCTGAGCGATCCGGAGAAGCGCACACGCTATGATCAGTACGGGACAGCGGAGGCGATGCCCGGCGGATTTCCTCCGGGATACGATCCTCTCTCCGAGATCTTCGAGGGTATTTTCGGCGGGGCCACCCGGTCACGGCAGCGTGGCGCACCGGTGCCCGTGCGCGGCGACGACCTGCGCCACGATGTCACCCTGACCCTGGAAGAGGCCGTGCTCGGTTCGGAGAAGACGGTGCGCTTTCAGCGCTGGGAGTCCTGCAACGACTGCGAAGGCAGCGGCGCGAAAGCGGGAACGAAGGTCGATACCTGCCCGCAGTGTCAGGGCACCGGCCAGACCTTCACGCAACGCAATATGTTTATCGGCACCTTCACGCAGGCGCAGACCTGCACGCGCTGTCGGGGCACGGGCCGCATGATCTCCAACCCCTGCCCGACCTGCAGCGGCGTGGGGCGTGTGCGCCGGATGCGGGAGCGCAGCATCAAGATCCCGGCGGGAGTCGATACGGATATGCGGATGCCCCTGCGTGGCGAAGGCGATGCGGGAGAACGCGGCGGCCCTGCCGGAGACGTCTATCTGGTCTTCGAGGTCGAGGAGCACGCGGTGTTCAAACGCGAGGGCAACGACCTCTACTGCGAGATTCCGATAAGTTTCCCACAGGCCACCCTCGGCACAACGCTTTCCGTGCCGATCATCGAGGGCAGGGAAGAGTTGAAGGTTCCGGAAGGGACCCAGAGCGGCCACCAGTTCACGCTGCGAGGGCAGGGCGTTCCCGATGTTCACGGGCGTGGCAAAGGGGATCTGCACATTGTCCTGCAGGTGGAGACACCGCGCAAACTGACCCCGGAACAGCGGGAGCTTCTCAAGCAGTTCGCCGCCACGCTGGGCGAAAAAGAGGAACACGAGAACAAAGGGCTGTTCGGCAAACTGTTCGGACACTAAGGGCGGGCAGTCCGGCAATGAATTGCCGTTCTGAAAGGGGAAACCCGCCTGCGCGGGTAAAAGGCATTTGAGTCCGCGCAGGCGGACTTCCCATATCAGAACGGGATTTTAATCCCGAGAATATGACTGTTCGGACACTGAGGGAGTTGCGATGCGCTGGGCGGAAATGACGGTGGTGTGTGCGTCGGCGGCGACCGACGCGGTGAGTTATGCCTTTATCGAGGCCGGGTGCGGGGGCGTGATGCTGACCGGTACCGAACCGGTGACCGTGCAGGGCAGTCTGCCCGTGACCGATGAACTGATGCTGCGGATGACCGGCCTGCGCGACCATCTGGATCGCCTCGAAGAGTTCGGCTTGCCTCCCCTGCTGGACCGCATGACGCTGCGCTACGCGGAAGAGGAGGACTGGGCCAACGCCTGGAAGCAGTACTTCAAACCGTTACGAATCGGGAAGAGGTTGATCGTGAAGCCGAGTTGGGAGTACTATCTGCCGACGGGCGACGATCTCATTCTGGAACTCGATCCCGGCATGGCGTTCGGCACCGGCGGACACCCGACGACACGCCTCTGTATGGAGGCTCTGGAGGAGCGTATCACCCCCGGCATGATCGTGGCCGACATAGGTACCGGCAGCGGCATTTTATCGCTTGCGGCAGCACGGCTGGGCGCGGTGAAGATCTGGGCGACCGACAGCGACCTGCTGCCGCGTAAGATCGCAACAGAGAATATAGCGCGCAATGGCCTCGAAGAGGTCATCTCCATTCTCGAACTGGAGCCGTTCGATAAGGTCGCCCACGACTGCGATCTCGTGGTGGCCAACATCGTGGCGAACACTATTATCGAGCTGGCGGCCTCCATTGCGCCTCGTTTGAAACCGGGCGGGATCTTCATCGCCTCCGGCATCGTCGAAGAGCATCACGACAGTGTGCAGGCCGCGCTGGCCGCCGTCGGCCTCACCCACCTGGAGACCAAACGCGAAGATATCTGGGTCTGTCTGGTCTGCCGTCACGATCCCGACGCCCCGCAGGATCCCGAGACGCTGCACCGTGTCATGCGCCAGATCCCGCCCATCGGGTGGGATGGCGACTGGTCGAGCTGACGTGCCCGAATGATCCGCCTCTTTATCTCCCCGGAACAGATCACAGGGGACATGGCCTGCATACGCGACAACGATCATCTGCATCTGACGCGGGTGCTGCGCGCGCGTCCCGGTGAAACGGTGGTGCTGCTGGACGGCCAGGGAAACGCTTTTCAGGCCCGTCTCGTATCCGTGGAGAAGCAGGTGACGACGGCTCTTATCGAAGCCGTCGTTGCGATGCCCCCGGAACCTCCTCTTTTCTTGACGGTGGGGCAGGCGCTGGGCAAGGGCGATAAGTTCGAGCAGGTGATCCAGCATGGGACGGAGGCGGGGGCGAGCGCGTTCGTGCCCATACGGGCCGAGCGCTCGGTGGTGGACATCCCGGCGGCGAAGGTCGCGGACCGAGTGACACGGTGGCGGCAGATCGCCAAAGGGGCGGCGGAGCAGTCGGGCCGCAGCCGGATCGCCGATGTCGCCGCACCGCAAACGGTGCAGGAGTCGCTCCGGGCGGCGGCGAACGATACGCAGGCTTTGCTGCTCCATACCGACGCTCAGACCGTGGGACTGCGCAAAACGCTGGAAGCCATGGGCCCGACGCCTCCCGCGCGTCTGCTGCTGTTGGTTGGGCCGGAAGGGGGCTGGAGCCCCGCAGAAGTGGCGCAGGCGCGCGCCCTCGGAGCCTTGCCGGTTGGGCTTGGCCCGCGCATTTTACGTACCGAAACCGCCGCGCTTGTGGCGATCAGTCAGATACTCTACTCACTGGAGATTTAACATTATGCGAATTCTTGGTCCGGATGGCAATCCGGTACAGACCGGCCCGCTGGTTTCCGACGAGGTCAAACAGATTGTCGAGCGGGCAATGGCCATCGCCACGCAGCAAGGCGACCCTGCGAGCGCGCTCCAGCAGTTGGTCTTCGCGTTTCAGACCGACGTCTCCTCAGACCTGGTTCTGGACACGACGATCGAGCTGCTGACGACGATGGCAACGATGACCGGGAACGATCCCACGCAGAGCGAAGAGCTGCAGCTCTTCCAGAAGTTGCGCGAGAACCGGGAAGAGGCGCTGCTCTATTTCCAGGTCGGCAATCGGTTCTTCCAGTTGCAGCAGTCGTTTGTGGCGCGTCCGTTCCTGGCGCGCGCGAAGGAGCTGCTCAAGGGCGAGATCAACGAGCTGAGCCAGGCTATCGATGTAGACCACGCGCAGTGTCTCATGGATCTCGGCACGTACCAGGACGCCATCAACGCCTTCCACGCGCTGAACGATGTCTACGGCGGCCTGCCGATCTGGCTGATCCTGGAGATGGGCGAGTGCTACGCCCTGCTGCGGCAGGTCGATGAGGCCGAAGCTGTCTATCAGATCGCGCCGCCGGAGGCCGCCGCGCAGTTCCCGGGGATGGAAGCCGTACGCGAAGAGGTTGGGGACCTGGTGGCCCGCGTACGCGACTTCGATGAGACCGAAGAGATGGACCTGCGGGACTGGCACTACGTGCAGACGCGCGGTATGCTGCTGGAGACGAACCCGGACGAGAACGTGCCTGGCGAGCGGTTCATCTTCTTCCAGCCGAGCGAAGAGGATGTCGCCTACGTGGTCGCCCTCGCCGCCGCCGTGCTGGACAACAAAGGCTACGCTCCCAACCGTCTGCTCTGGCTTGGCCCGAACTCGGAGCCGCTGGCCCGCCTGTTCGCGCAGTGGTGGGAGATCGATCCCGAGAATATCCGCCCGTATCAGCATGGCGATAATACCGATAACGAGGAGGAGCTCTCTCTTCTGGTGATGGCGCACTCTTCCGATGTGCTGGTTCTGGAGTCCGAAGAGGAGTTCATCGATCTGGCGCAGGCGCGGGCCGGACTCATCGTCTTCGCCCTCGATGTGCGCTGGACCGAGCGGCAGCCGTTGGTTCCCGACATCGCCGGTTTCCTGTCGCAGGCCTGCAATCTGCCGTGGGAGACGCGCTTCCTGGTGGACGAGGCGACCGAGACGGTGACCCGCGTCGATGAGACCCGCGACCCGCAGACCATCGCCGACGAGATCGCCGCGCAGTTCCCGAAGGACGAAGAGAGCGACACCTTCGCAACGGAGCTGTTGGAAGAGTATGCGATCTGCACCGACCTGATTCTCGACCACCGCGACGGAGAGCTGATTCGCCGCCCGCTGGTCACGCACTCCCCGATCAAAAGCCCGCGCCTGGGCTTCTAAACTCCAGTCGCCTCATCCTACCGGCCCCTCCGCTTGCAAAAGAGAGGGGCCGAACGCGTTTTCGAGACGTCCAAACGTCGTCATAATGCGCCGGAAAGATGTGTTAGAGGGACTGCGGAACTTCTCATTGGAGACCAGGTCTGTTCTAGAGGATCAACACGGATCTGTACTCTCAGCTCTTTGAGCAAAGAGTACGCCGGAAACTGGGGAACTAATCGCCTGCCGGGTCAGTCGTTCCAGCACGGGTAGCCTCTGTTTTCTGCTCGGAAGACGTTAGAAAGGAACGACCATGCAAATTTCTGTCAAGAAGATAGGCTGGCTGCCGGTTCTGTTGCCTGCGATTTTTGCCTTGAGCCTCTCAGGTTCCCCAGTACGCGCGGAGAGCGCAGCAACGCTCGGGCATCGTGTCCTGCGGGAGAGAATAGTCCGTGACGCTCATGATCGCTACGACATTCGGTTTACAACGACCAGAGTTCAGCGCAGAACTCGTTATGGGCGTGAACTCGTGGGCCAGGGACTTTTCAATCGGCACGGCAAGAGCAGCCAACGATTCAAATATCATGTCTTCGTCAACCCGCGCGACGGCAGCGTATCCGATATCGGTTACAAAGTGCGCTGAAACCGATTTCTTGCCGTGGCCCCAGGGACGCCTTCCGCCCGAACGAACAACGTTTGAAATTCGTGCATAGAAAATGCTGCTCCTTTCGTGAGCGGTTTTTCTATGCACGAATCGCTCTTGTTGTTCTCGAAATGTCGGGTGGCGAGCAGGTCTCCGTGGTAGAACTGGTGAACTGGATATCGGCACAATCCGATATCGAAGGATTGCCGCTCTCTTTTCGAGTCAGGAGAAAACCATGCAAGCTCTCGTCTATAGCGATCTGCGCCGTGTCACGATGCAGGAGCGTCCCGAGCCGATCTTAGCCCCGGACGAGGTGCTGCTGAAGGTGCGGGGCACGGGTATCTGCGGCTCCGACATGGTGGGATTTCTGGGGCTCAGCCCGCGCCGGCAGCCGGGACTTGTGCTGGGGCATGAGACGGTCGCGACGGTCGCCCGCATGCCGCAGACGGCGCCTCCAAACGGCAGCGAGTGGCCCTTCCGCGAAGGGCAACGCGTCGTCATCAACCCCTTCATGCCCTGCGGAGCCTGCGACGCCTGCAAGTCGGGCCGCGTCAACGTCTGCACCGCTTGGAAGCTGATCGGCATGGACCGCATCGACGGCACCTTCGCGGAGTGGGCGAAAGCGCCTGCCGCCAATGTCTTTCCCGTTCCCGACAGCCTCTCCGATGAACGCGCCATCATGATCGAGCCGCTCGCGAACGGCGTCCACCTTTTCTCCCTCATCCGACAACATAACTTCGGCACCCTGGCGATCTTCGGGGCAGGAACGCAGGGTTGCCTCCTTCTCTCCCTCGCACGTCTTCTCGGCTACCGCGACATTGCCATCGTCGATGTCAACCCCGCACGCCTGGGCGTCGCAAAGCAGTTGGGGGCAAATGTGCTCATCAATGCCCGCGACACCGACCCCGTCGCCGCCATCCGCGAAAGTTTCGGCGGCAAAGGCGCGGACATCGTGATCGAAGCCTACGGCGACACCGTCACCCGCGCTGCCGCCGTCCAGGCCGCTCGTCGCGGCGGTGAGATCCTGCTCCTCGGTCTGCACGAAGTGATGAGCAGCGTAGACTTCACCACCATTGTTCGCCACGAACTGCGCCTGCAAGGCTCCTTCGTCTATACCGACGCCGACTTCGCCCGCTCAAAAGCCCTCATCGAAACCGGCGACGTCGATCTCTCCCCCTGGACCATAAACTATCCCCTCGCAAAAGGCCAGGAAGCCTTCGATAAACTCCTAAACGACCCCGGCCCCACTATGAAAATCGTCCTGACCACCTAACAGGAAAAAGAAAAAGGCAGAGCAGGAAGGCAGGAAGAAAGGAAGGCAGGAGAATTAGGAAAGAGAAGCGGGGAATGATAGTCAAGGAACAGTTTCATGCAGCGATCTTCGTCTGCCGTTTGCGAAGAGCACCAATCTTTTACGAGGGATCTGGCACACCGTCAGGCATGAGTCTGAGAACGGCGCGATACAAGTCGGTGGACGCGTTGCAATTTCTACTTGATGCAGCCCTATGATGTTTTTCCAGCACCCACTGTGCGTTTTCGATGGCTGTCGCCAGCAGGGGACGAAGTGTGAAGTAGATGCTATCGTCGCTCTTTTGGTAGTCATGGCTGAAATGCTTTGACCAATGCTTTTGCAGTTCCTGTTCTGCCGCATCGCCATCCGCATAGGGACGTGCCTGTTTCACCAGATGCAACAAAAACCAGACCTCAATGGAAGGATTGGATAGCCACATCGTGATTTTATTGTCGGCAGCAAGTTCACAAGCTGCAGTCAAATGCTCCGTCTTGGATGTTCCCTCAACATCAATAATGCACCATACCTCATCGTAATCGCCTCTATCCCTATATTTGATTGTCTCCTTCACGACCGCATCTTGCGAAAAACCGTGCGCTCCCTTCACTGTAATGGCGAATCTCTCCTTAACACTTGGTTCGTCCCGCAATCCTCGAAAGTAGTTGGGTTCCGTTTCCTGGCCCTCTCCGACGATCAATATTCTCGTCTTGACAGGACGATTGCCATGTGGACGTCTTGGTGGGAAGGGGCTTGAGCCGTTCCCTTTACGGGCTTTGTCTGACGGCGGACTCATGTCGGTTGAAAATCCTCAAAGGTCGGACCGAATTGTGGCACTGCGCCATACCGACCGGAGAGATAGTTGCGTTGGAGCGCCTCCGTATTGCGTGGGCGGTCCTTGTTCTCGAAGTCATAGAGCGAGAAGTATTCGGAGCCACGATTACGCATCTTTTCGACCAGATAGATCTGATCGCGCCGGAAAATTCTCTGATCGAGAAGTGTACTGTCATGCGTGGTGAAGATCAGTTGCGCTCCACGACTGTTTGCAGAGGGACTCTGGAAGAGTTCAATCAGTTTACGGGTGAGGTTCGGATGCAGACTGCAATCGAGCTCGTCGATCATCATAACGGTTCCAGTATCCAGCGCATGCAAAAATGGCGCTGCTAATGCAAAAAGTCGTTGTGTGCCGTTCGATTCTTCTTCCAGGTCAAATGCAACCACATCATCTGAACCAATCATAAGATGCTGTGTTTGTACTTTCGGCACCTGGTAATTCTGCTTCGATAAATCAGTTAAAGCCGTAAAAATGTTGTTCAAGAACGACACCTCTGGCCTTTGGCTATCATCAGGAGAAAAAATTGGCTCGGTTCTCCCTATCTTTATAGCTTCACTGCCGATGTCAAATCCGTCGATTTGAAAGTCAGCATCCTTTAGCATCCTCGCTACTCTCTCCTTTAAACCGCCATCGTTACGACATAATTCAGCGGTTCGAAACTTGAGTGAATCGGGCGAGGCGGATAGATCAAATACCGAAAGCTGTTGCCGGAACCACTGAAATATCGGACCTAGGGGTTTTACGTTCTCACGTGGTCCCGTGGACAGAATCAGACTGTTGTCACGTGTCCGCTCCTGCAACAGTTCCTGATGACCGCGCAAGGGGCCATCGAAATGCCATTGCGTCTCTTGCGATTTTGTGTCAAAAAGCCTCTCAAACCATAACTGCTCCGCGCCATCCAGGGTGTAACTGCGCAACCATTCGTCATGGATTCGCTCTTGTGTTGCGGTAAAGCCGTATTTGTACGCGCTTCCCTCTACAACACACGTCGCTTCCAGGAGACAGGGACGCATTCGTGTCTCTGCGGATAACAAGAAAGGCACTGCGCCCTGGATTCGATCACCCTCGTTCAATCTGGTGGCGGAGACTGCTATCAGTTGCTGCATAAACTGCACCGCCTTGATCAGATTGCTCTTCCCGGAGGCATTGCTACCGTAGATCCCTGCGGCCTTCAGCAGATGGAAGCCATCGACAGCAATGAGATTGTCCGGATGCTTTGAATCCTTGCTGGCGACGAGGCTGAATACCTGCTCCTTGTAAATGGAACGATAGTTTTCAATTCTGAGCTCGACTAACATTGTTTCTCTCCCGGTGAGGAAGACGTCAGTCCGATTGACGCGACGCTCATCAGTGATGAACTATGGATACCATATCGGATCTAGCCCATGGTTTATTTGGCAGTATCGCAGACAGCGTGCAGTTTTTCTGCGCGCTCTAAGTATAACACAGTTTCCTTGCATTTTTTCTCCTATCTTGCGCTACGCCGGAGTGTCCGTGACGGCTTCGGCGACAAGGAATTCCGGGTTCTCGGCGTACTGCATGAACTCTCCCATGATCTTCTGAACCACCGAACCGCCCATATCTTCCTGAAGAAAGCCTGCCAGATCAGGGATGTCGAAAAACTCGACATAGTTTACGCTCGGCTTCCCCTCTCCGAAGAGCGGCTTGACGACACGATAGTTCACAAACGACTTGACGCGGGTCAGACCACGCATTGCGGGATAGTCGGTGCTGCGGGTCCAGTTTTCGTACTGCTCCTGGGTTACGCCTTCTTTGAGCGTATAGTGGATAATGATCGTCGCCATGGGTATCTCCTGACTTGCCTGTGTCTGCTTTAGAACCGAGAGTATTTCCGCTGCAGACGGTTCTGATTCCTCCCTTGACCGCGTGAACACAGGGTCACTCTTCCTGTTCGTGGCCGTATCGGGTAGAATGAAGTGCTGTCCGTTTCTGACGGGCAGCACTGCTTTTGGTTTGGGAGGCGTGACCATGAAGTTCAGATGGGGACTACTGGGAGTGGCAGCGTTATTGGGAGTTGGAGGAGGAGGCTTAGCCGCGCCACCGCTGGTTCCTTACGCGACGGTTTTTACGCCGGGGACGGCTGCCGAACTGCCGTTTCTGTTCAAAAACGAAGGCTCGGTGGTGTCGGAGGGGGCGCGGCATGCCGACATCGGGCAGTTCTGGGCGTATAGTTTTCCGGTCGCGCCGGGGGAGACCTGCCTGCTCCGGCTGACCCTGCCGGAGAAAGTAGACGAGCCGCTGCCTGGCGTGGTCGTGACCGGGCCGGACGGCAAGCCCTGGAGCGCTTCTGTCGGCAAGGGCGTCGGCAACACGATAGATGTGGCCTTCACGGTTCCCAATACCACGCCGCTGGGCAGCCGCGTGGGCATCGTCATCAGCGCGAAGACGGGCCTGATCTCCGTGCAGCAGGTGCGGTTTGTGGAACAGCAGGCCGACAGCAACGGGGACGGCCTGCCCGATCAGATCGCGCGATGGATGACGGCCGGTCTGCCCTCTACGGCGCATCCCTACGTCTCTCCTCCCCTGGTTCGCCCCTATACTACCACTCAGAGCGGCGATGCGCTGAACCCCACCTTCGACCTTCAGACCGATACCGTGCTCGTCTATAATTCGGACGCGGCGGTCATCGCCGGGTGGAAGTCGCGCGGCTATGGTGTCTGGACGATGGGCGGCTCGCGGGAAGGCAAGGAGTACGCAACGCTGCACCCCGATGAGGTGCAGCGCGACTCCGCCAACAACCCTCTGGCGATCGAGTCCAGTTTCTATCTGAACCCGACGCCGGAACACAGCGCCATCGAGGCGCAGCGGTACGCCCAGGCCATCCTCAATGGCAGCAGCGGCGTCTGTCCGGAGGAGCCGGAGTATTTCGCGCGAGCAGGCTACGAGCCGGCGTTTCGACGGGAGTGGCAGCAGAAGTTCGGAGCGCCCTGGCAGGCGCCCGACAGCAGTATCGACGCGCGTTGGCAGGCCGGACAACTGATGGCCTCCCTGGAGACCGACCATGTCCTGGCGCAGTTGCAGCCCTATGCGAACCGGCTCGATGTGCGCCGTATGGTCGCGCTGCACAGCCCGCTCAACTACGCGCAGTGGGGCATCGTCTGTCCGCAGTACCGCATCACCAGCTCGCCGCTCGTGCAGGACGTGATCGGGCAGGTCTGGACCGGGACGGCACGAACTCCGGTGCGCTACTCCGGCATCCGCAGCGACCGCACCTTCTCGACCGCCTTCCTGGAATACTCCTCGCTGGCCCAGTTGCTGCGCGGGACCAACAAACGGCTCTGGTTCCTCGCCGATCCGCTCGAAGACGATCCGACGCGCAGTCAGTCCGACTATAAGAGCCACTACGAAGAGACGCTGATCGCCTCGCTCTTCTTCCCTGACGTGGACTCCTATGAGGTGATGCCCTGGCCGACGCGGGTCTACGGCCATATTCCGCCGGAGTACGCCACGGAGATCAATACGGCCATCGCCGCGCTGCAGGATATGCACAATCACCCGGTGCGCGGTGGAAATGTCGCCACGGATGCCAATATCGGGGTCTTCTGCTCCGACTCGATGCAGTTGCAGCGGGCCGTCCCAGCGGTCAGCGATCTGGACGGGTTTTTCGGGCTGACGCTGCCCCTGCTGCAGCGCGGCGTGCCTGTGCAGGCGGTCTCGTTGGACCGGGCGGCGGACCCCGGCTATCTGGCGGTGTTTCGAACGCTGCTGCTCTCCTACGACTATCAGAAGCCACCGGACGCGCGGACGCAGGCGAGCCTGACCGACTGGGTGCGGCGCGGCGGCAGTCTGATCTATTTCGGCGGCTCCGATCCCTACAACGAGGTGAAAACCTCCTGGTGGAA
>JBBQPO010000083.1:0-20889 GCA_038217285.1 Chthonomonadales bacterium | reverse complement strand
TCGGATCAGCTTCGCCGCCGCGCCGTCGACGGCACGATCCAGAGTATCTGCCTTCTGCGTGACTGCGAGGGGTTGACGCCCTTCCAGACGCGCCTCCAGCAGGCAAAGTTTGTCATTTTGCCTGCCCTTATCGCCGTCTTTCTCGCTCAGGTGAACCTCCAGACGCGTGATGTGCGCGCTGATGTGGTTTAAGGCAGTCACTAATTGAGCGCTGATCTGAGCGTTTAGTTGCGCGCTGCCTTCGATGTTATGGTCGGTGTTGATTTGGATTTTCATTATGCTCTCCTGCGATAGATTTAACGATAGATGGTGACAGTCCACGCTTCGACAAGTACAGGCTGCGGTGAGGAGAGAGAAGGGTGGGAGGTGGATACTTGCGCGTTCCGCTTCGTTCGTCTCTTGAGGCGCGTCTGGACAAGGGAGGGACGCGAACCGTATACACATAGTTCCATTCATACGTAAACGATAGATGTAGTCATGTCTATTTCAGTTCATCGCTGCCA
This sequence comes from Chthonomonadales bacterium, assembly GCA_038217285.1. GTDB lineage: Bacteria > Armatimonadota > Chthonomonadetes > Chthonomonadales > Chthonomonadaceae > JANXLO01. The sequence goes on along the minus strand of JBBQPO010000083.1, from coordinate 20,386 downwards.
GAGGATGCGCGCCTCTCTATCCTCTGGCAGCGCCTGTGTGGTCGCGCGGTTCCTATGCCGCAGGCTGGGGGTTGTGCCAGCAGTCATTGTCTTCCAGGAGCGCGTCGGCCTCTTTTGGCCCCCAACTCCCCCGCTTGTAGGGGCGGACCGCATGGTGGGTTTTCAGGACAGGGTCAACCACCGCCCAGGCGGCCTCAACCGCGTCCTCACGGGTGAAGAGCGCTCCGTCGCCGTGCATGGCGTCGCTCAAAAGCCGCTCGTAAGGCGTCTCCTCTCCCGGCTGCTCGTCCAGCAAGTAAAGTTCTCTCTGATCGCCGATGAACTCCTGCCCTGCGCGCTTGACGCGCGCGGCAAGCGCGATGGCGGAACTGGGGGAGAGCCGAAAACGCAGGTAGTTGCCTCGCCCGGCCGCCGACACTGAATCGGTGAACAGTCTCTGCGGCGGTGGCTTCAACTCCACCACGATCTCGGCCACTGTCTCCGCCAGACACTTACCGGAGCGCAGGTACCAGGGAACCCCCTTCCAGCGCCACGAGTCGAGGCGAAGGCGCAGGGCGCAGAAAGTCTCGACGTCGGACTTCTTCGCCACGTCCGGCTCTTTACGGTACCCGGCGTATTGGCCGCGCACTAGGTCGTCGGGCTGCAGTGGGTGCATGGACTGAAAGACCCTGACTTTCTCGTTTTGCACGGCTCCAAAGCTCTGACCGGTCGGCGGCTCCATCGCGAGCAGCGCGACGATCTGAAAGTGGTGGTTCTGTACCACGTCGCGCAGACAGCCGGCGGTTTCGTAAAATGCTCCCCGGTTTTCCACGCCGAAATCCTCCGAGAGAGTGATCTGCACACTGGCCACGTAGTTGCGGTTCCAGATCGGCTCCAGAAACGAGTTGGCGAAGCGGAAATAGAGGATGTTCATGATCGCCTCCTTCCCGAGGAAGTGATCGATGCGGAAAATCGAGTCTTCCGGGAACACCGCGCGCGCGACGCGGTTGAGTTCCCGCGCGGAGGCCAGGTCACGTCCAAACGGCTTTTCAACGATGACGCGCGCCTGCTTGGTCAGACCCGCTGCGCCCAGCCCCTCTATCACGGTCGCGAAGAGCGAGGGTGGGATGGCGAGGTAGTGCGCCGGGCGCCGGGCCGTTCCCAGCGCCTCTTTTATCGCCGTGAACGTACTTGCCTCCTTATAGTCCCCACTCACATAGGTGAGCACGGACAGCAGATCGTGGAGCGCGCGTTCGTTATCGATCCCGCCCGCTTTCTCGATGCTGTCCTTCACACGCTGGTGCAGTTGCGCCGAATCCCACTTCGGGAAGGCAACACCGATTACCGGGACCTTCAGGGCATCTCGTTTCGCCAACGCATAGAGCGCCGGGAAGATCATCTTATGGGCGAGATCGCCCGTCACCCCGAAGAGTACAAGCGCGTCCGAACGCGAGACGGTCATCCTGCTCCTCCTTTGGGGGGAGACACCTTCTCCTCGTGACCGCCAAACCCATAGCGCAGGGCGGACAGCAACCGGTCGCCGTAGTCCGCCTCGCCGCGCGAGCCGAAGCGTTGGTACAGCGCCGCGCTCAGGACCGGGGCCGGAACCGATTCGTCGATGGCCGCTATCGACGTCCAGCGCCCTTCGCCCGAGTCCGATACCCGGCCCGCATACTTCTCCAGCCCGGGGCTGTCGAGAAGCGCGTTTGCCGCCAGATCCAGGAGCCAGGAGGAGATCACGCTGCCCCGACGCCATACTTCGGCAATGTCGGCCAGGTTCAGATCGTACTGATAGTGCTCCGGATGGCGCAGCGGCGTCGTCTCGGCGTCGTTATCGCGCTTCTGCTTGCCGACATTGGCGTGGTAGAGGACGTTCATCCCCTCCGCATAGGAGGCCATCAGACCGTACTCGATACCGTTATGGACCATCTTGACGAAGTGTCCCGCGCCACTCTGGCCGCAGTGCAGGTAGCCATGTTCGGCCGTCCCACCGATCTTCTCACGCCCCGGTGTGCGGGGCGCTTCGTCGATAGAGGGCGCGAGAGTCGCGAAGATCGGTTCGAGACGCTTCACCGCAGCGTCATCGCCGCCGATCATCAGGCAGTAGCCCCGCTCCACCCCCCAGACTCCTCCACTGGTCCCGACGTCCAGGTAGTGAATGCCCTTTGGCTTGAGCGCGGCGGCACGACTGATGTCATCGTGGTAGTAGGAGTTGCCGCCGTCGATGACGACATCGTCCTCTGCGAGAAGCGGGACAAGGGTGTTCAGCGTTGCATCCACCGCCTCCGCTGGCACCATCATCCAGAGGGCGCGGGGTCTGCTCAACTTCTGCACGAACTCCTCCAGCGACGTCGCGCCGACAGCCCCGTCTGTAACGAGCGCCTGAACGGATTCTGTATGGATGTCGTAAACGACGCACTGGTGGCCCGCCTTCATCAGACGCTTCACCATGTTGGTTCCCATGCGGCCCAACCCGATCATACCAAGTTCCATGGAATGCTCCTTTTGCCGGATACCGGCAATCTCATTTTCTTGCCTTCATAATGCTTGCGGCCCCGCGCCAGGCAGCGATGCAGACCACGAAGTCCTTGCCTTCCCAATGATCGGCGTCCGGCCAGTAGAAGGTGAACTGGACCTGTCTGCCTTCGGGGAGTGCCGTAATCGGAAGATCGGCCGTGTGAATCCCCAGTCCGGCATCGTGGGTCTTCAGGTCATGGCAAGTTTTCCAATCATCGGCAGTCCAGTGAATAACGGCAGGCGCCAGCGTCTCGATGCGCAGTATTTTGCCTGGCGGCAAAGAGCGAATCTTGTGGTTGAACCGCCAGACCAGGCGCGGGGAGACCGTCTTCTCGATCAGGTAGCGTTGCACGGTCTGCGGCGGCAGGTCGAATACCTTGCCGTCGTGCAGGGAGCGGCACAGTTTGAGATACTCGGCGTGCGCCCATACGGGCGGCATCGCGGAACCGGAAGGCTTCCCGAAATAGAGTTCGCGCTCCGGCAAGTCCGGAGAGTCCCACACCTGCTCCGAGATCAGACCGCTTGGGTTGGCGAAGGATTCCATGGCGGTAAGAAGCCGTCTAGCGTCTTCGACACGGCCTGCCATCAGTTCATAGTGGGCGCGCTCACCGGTGAGCAGCGGCCAGCCACGGCCGATCCCCGTGCCGTCAAACGGCGTCCCGTCCGCATGTTCACCATAGCCATCGTCGTTATAGCGGTGCCAGAGGGGGCCAGAGGGTGTCTCCACCTTGAGCAGGGCATCGAGGACGGTTGCCGTGTCGCGCATGCGCGGATCGTCGGCGGCACGCAGTCCAAAACGCACGAGGGCCAGCGCGTCGGGACTCACCAGGTGCCGGGCAAGGCGCGTATCCTCGGCGGCGGCGACATTCTTGATATGCACGCTCTTCTGGATCTGCTCCCCGCCTTCCGGAGTGTTCTCCGCAGCGATCCGAACGTAGTAGCCACCGACATCGAACTTCCGGCACCAGTCCGTCGCGGATACGTACATCCAGCGATCGAGAGAGGTGTTCCACACATCGGCTATCTCGCGCAGATAGTTGGCGAGGGGGGCTTCCTGATTCAGATCGGCAAGATCCGCCGCCGCCAGCAACGCGGCGATTTCCGCTCCGACGGTGAACGGCGAATAGCCGGGATCTTCCTCCCAGCGGTCCTGCGGGCTGACCGGGCCGTTGCGGACCAGGTAGCCTGCGGCTTGCCGTACCATCGGCCAGAAGTGCGCCACATCGGCCTCGGTCAACGCCTGTTCGCGACGGGCCAAGTCCACCAGGAGGATCGGCATAGCCGTCTCGTCCATCTGGATTCCGTCCCAGTAGGGCGAGCCGTCCAGCCACATGTTCTGCGACCAGTGCCCGTCCGGTAACTGCGTCGCCTGCAGATAAGAGAGCATACGGCGTGCAGACTCATGGACCCCGGCGGCGAGCAGACCGCCTGCCGTCTCCACCATGTCGCGCGACCATACAAGATGGTAGCCGCCCAGATCGTTGTCGCCCTTGCTGAATCCCCACGGGATGGAGAGGCTGGCGATAAGACCGCCCGGCGCGATCTTCGACTCATGGAGGCGCAGGACGGCGAGGCTCTGATGGGAAAGATCGCCGGGATTGATTCCGCTTTGCTGCAGGGATGTCTGCGTCTCGATCCACTCCTGCCATCCGGAGATATAGGCCTGTTTCGCCGTGTCGAAACCGTCGTGAAGGCTGGCAATGGCATTGCGAGCCGCTTCGTTCGGGTCACTGCCAAAACCGAGGGCAAGCACGAACTCTCCCTGAGACTGAGCGAGGTCGATCTCCGCAGTCAGGGCCACGTTGCCGTTCTCCGCGCGCGTGTATTCCCATGTCATCTGTTTGTGGGCCTGCAGGTCCTGCCAGCCGTCGGACGAGCCGACGTAGCCGACAGAGCGCTTCAGCCACGGTACGGAGCATGCCAGCGCCAGGGCGCTGCCATCCCGCTGCGCGAACAGCAGCGACGTACCCTCGAATTCGCCCACCCAGGCGGTATTGCCGGCGCCCTGGTTGCCCAGATGCGGTGCGAGCAGGACATGCAGGCGATAGTAGGACAGTGCGCCTTGCTGCGCGATAAACCGGACCTGCTGCAGCACCGTATCCCGCTGCGGATCGGTCAACACCTGTTTTTCGATACGGTAGAGGCCATCACGGCAGGTGTTGACCAACTGGAATGCCGGAACACCCTCGGCCAGCCAGGACACGACGGAGTCGGCGGCACGTTTCTCCTCGGAGAACAGATCGACACCGTTGGTGACGATCAATCCCATGTCGCGGATGCAGGCCTGATCGATTCGGGGGAAATAGATCTCGTTGAAAATGCCGTGGCTCAGCGTGAACCAGATGCGGCTCTTGCCGCTGAGCGCCGTGCCAAGACCGGTCTTCGCGCTGGAAGTCCAGCGCGCCGAAATTCCGGGCCAGCCTGGGGCATAGTGGATGGAGGAAGTCATAATTTTCGCTTTCAGGCGGGAAAGGTGACCAGGGCCAGTTCGTGCGCCAACGTGCCGCCTCCGTCGCCCGTGCCGACCATGATGATGTCATAGTGCTCGCTCATAAGGATCACTTACCGGGAATATGCAGATAACCCCGTGTCAGAAAGTCACTCATGCTTAATACGAACAGGATCGACAACCAGGCAAACGCGGCTCCGGCGACAAGCCATAGCCGGCGGTCTCCAAAACGCAGGTTCATGAAGTACAACAAGATCAAGGTCGCTTTGGCAACCGCGATGCCGACGGCCACCAGGGTGCTGAATCTGCCCAGAGGTAAGAATGCAGCCCCTGCGGTTGCCGCCAAGAGCGCCAACAGCGACACGCCAACGAGCAGATGCAGCCATAACGGGGGTTGTTTTGCCTTCGCCTGCTCCTCTGTCGCTTCCATCTCTTCTCCCCCTTTGTGCTGCGCACTGTCTATCGTGTCCGTCATATCACCACGCTTCGCTCTCTGATGTTGTTGTCAGGGATGTCTGCCGTTCAGATACAGCAACGGATACAGAAAAATCCATACCAGATCCACCAGATGCCAGTAAAGGCCGGTCACTTCCACCGGTGTATTGTAAGTCGCGTTGTATCCGCGCCGCCACGCCACGAAAGTGACGAAGGCTACCACTCCGATCCCTACCGTCAGGTGGACGGCATGCAGGCCCGTCATAAAGAAGTAGAATAGAAAGAAGAGTTGCGCATGCTGCGGCTGTGGCTCATTCCAGACGAAGTTTTCGCCCGGAATGAGATGCTTTTGCCAGTCACCATAGTATTCGTAGCCTTTGATGCCCAGAAACAGGGCTCCCAGCGCCATCGTCAGCAGCAGGAGCAGGACGAGCGGCTTGCGTGCGCCCCGGTGCGAGGCCGAAACCGCCAGCGCCATTGTCAGACTGCTGAGGAGCAGCACGGCGGTATTCGCGGTTCCGAGTACAAACTCGGTGTGGCGGCTGCCAAGCTGGAAGGCTAGAGGAAATGCCAGACGGGTCGCAGTGAACGCCAGAAACAGCCCGCCGAACAGCATTATTTCGGTGCTGAGAAAGACCCACATCCCCATCTGCGAGGCCGCATCCTGCTGCTCCGGCGTGTCGAACTGTTCGCCGAGCACAACAACTTTTTCAGTGCTTTTGCTCATCCTGCGCCTCCGTAGTTGGTGCGGCGGTATCCTGCGCCTCCTGGTGGCGTTCGGCGAAGCGGGCTCCGTTCGGAACAGAAGCGTCGGACTGTAGAATGGCGAGATCCCGTTTCAGTTCGCGCTCCGCGTCTTCCGGATTGTACTCGTACGGCCCCTGGGTCACCAGGGGCGTCGCGCTAAAGTTAAATGTGGGCGGCGGGGAGGCGGTCTGCCATTCAAGGCCGGTCGCTCCCCAGGGATTGTTCGACACACGCCTGCCGTATTTCGCCGACCAAAGCAGATATGAAAAAGGAGAGAGATACCCGACTGCAAGAATGGACGCCCCGGCCGTGGAGAGAACGTTCAGCATCTGGAATTCCGGCGCATAGTGGTAGTAACGACGATTCATTCCCAACCGCCCGAGCAAAAACTGCGGCAGGAAGGTGAGCGTGAAGCCGAAGAAAATCAACAGAGCGGAGAGCTGCGCCAGCTTCTCCGGATACATCCGCCCGGTAATCTTGGGCCACCAGAAATGAAGGCCGCCCAGATAGGCCGTCACCATGCCGCCTACCATGATAAAGTGAAAATGTGCGATCACAAAATAGGTGTCATGGACGGCGACATCGACCGGAAGCGAGGCCAGAAACAACCCGCTCAACCCTCCGATCGTAAACAGTCCGATGAAGCCCAGCGCGTACAACATCGGTGCGCTCAGCCAGATGGAACCTTTGTAGAGCGTAGCGGTCCAGTTGAACACCTTGATTGCCGATGGAATGGCGACCAGATAACTGAGCAGCGAAAACGTCATGTCCGCATACATCGACTGCCCGGATACAAACATGTGATGGCCCCAGACCAGAAAACCGAAGATGGCGATTCCCATGCCCGCCAGCGCCACCATCTTATAACTGAACAGCTTTTTGCGCGCAAAGCAGGGAATGATCTCGCTGACGACGCCCATGCCCGGCAGAATCATGATGTAGACCGCAGGGTGCGAATAGAACCAGAACAGATGCTGAAACAGCAGCGGATCGCCGCCGAGAGCCGGATCGAACACCCCGATACCGAAAAGCCGCTCCAGCCCCATCAGGATCAGTGTGATGGTCAGAACAGGCGTACCCAGCACGAGAATCAGACTCGTGGCATACAGCGTCCAGACGAACACTGGCAGCCGAAACCAGGTCATGCCTTTGCAGCGCAGGCGATGAATGGTGACGATGAAGTTCAGTCCTGTCAGGATCGAAGAGAACCCGGAGACGAACACACCTGCCGCTGTCAGCATCACCTTCGTATGCACATAGTGGGTGGAGAGCGGCGTGTAGAAGGTCCATCCGGTGTCGACGCCGCCAGTCAGGATGGCGAACAGCGTGAACAGGCCGCCCGCGACAAACAGGTACCAGGAGAACAGGTTCAGCTTGGGAAAGGCGAGATCCCGTGCCCCGATCATCATAGGGAGCAGAAAATTGCCGAGCGTATTCGGAAGGGCAGGAATAAGAAAAAACCAGACCATGATTACGCCGTGCATGGTGAACAGTTTATTATAGGTCTGTTGCTGAACCAGATGCCCCTGCGGTGTTGTCAGTTGCAGCCGAATCAATGCTGCCGCCGCACTGCCCACGAAGAAAAAGAAGGTGATCATAAACGCATACAGGATCGCTATGCGTTTATGATCGGTCGTCAACAGCCATGATTTCAGGCTATAGCTGGTGTTCAGGTAGTTTTCCGGCTCCTCCACAGGCGTCGAGAGCGGCGGCATGAGTACATCCTCGGCCTTTTCCGGTCGCGCGGAAATAGGTAATGCAGCGCCTTGAGCCGGTAATGGGGTCGTTTCCTGCGAGGGGGAGAGTGCGCGCAGAATACGACGCAATGCCTGCACACCGAAGACGGCTGCCAGGCAGGCCCCAATCCACTTCAGAAACGGGATTTCAGGTTTGCTGTCTTTGCTCATGGAAGGGACTTCCTTTCCTGCGGGAGAGGACGCAGATTCTTATCTCCAGACGGCATCGCGTCCGAAGGCGTCTGGCGAGGCTGCATCTCCTGATCTTCCTGTTGCGTTTCGAGGGCGCGCTGCTGCTGTTCGCGAATCGACTGTCGCGTCGTTGCATCGCCTGTGTCCAGACTCTTCTCATGGGCGGTTTGGCCGCCGAGGGAGCGCAGGTAAGCCACAAGTTCCATCAGTTGGGCCTGCGTGAGTGAGTTCTTATAAGTCGGCATGATATTCTGGTATCCTGCTACGACCTGTGCACCGGGCAGCACGATACTGTCATAGAGATAGCGATCGTCGACTCGGACCATGCTGCCGTCGGCCAGCGGCACAGTTTTCCCGTAGATCCCATCCAGTGAAGGCGCGCGAACCGCCGCATGGGAACCGTGACAGCCCGCGCAACTGAACTGAACGAACAGTTTCTCTCCGGCCTCCGCCAGGGAGGGCTGCGGTTTGGTATGGGTGAGCCAGTGCTCAAAGTCACCGGGCTCCATCACGTAGACCCAGCCACCCATATTCGAGTGCTGCGTGCCGCAGTACTGCGCACAGAACAGATGGTAACGCCCCGGTTGGGTCGCGGTAAACCATATCGTGGTCAGCCGCCCCGGCAGAGCGTCCTGCTTGACACGGAAAGCTGGCACGTAAAAGTCGTGGATCACGTCCTGAGATGAGAGCGTGAGTTTGATGGGTTTGCCGACCGGAATGTGCAGTTCGTCCATCTCACGTGGCCCTTCCGGATGCTGCATCTCCCAGAACCATTGCTGTCCAACCACATTGATATTGATTGATCCAGCCGGTTCCGCATACTCGTCGTAAAACAGGCGCGCCGACCAGACGAATGTGAAGAGGGACAGCAGGATAGGAATGGCGATCCAGGCGCTCTCCAGCTTCCAGTTTTTGGTGGGCGGGTTCGAGCGATCCGCCGGATTTCCGCGCCGGTATTTGAAGACGAAGATCACGATCAGCAAACAGATGCCGCCGGCGATCAGCCCGGAAACGACCAGCAGGAAGTCGAAGAGCAGATCGACGCGCGGCGCGATTTTGCTGGCCTGCTCCGGCTGCCACCGAAAGCCCGACTCCTGTGCCCGAACCTGCGCTGCGGCAAACAGCGCGAGGGACGCGGTTCCCAACGAAACAACGGCCTTCCATCCACTCTTCATGGGTTTTTCCCCTGCGGCCCTACATCCGCGCGATACGTTCCCGTCGGCTGCATGCCCAGAGGCAGGCTTTCCGGCTTGCCCAGGCCGCCGGCAGGCGCCTGCTGCGGAAAAGGCGTCGTACCGGTTTGAGGGCGCGTGTCGAAGCCGCGCTGCAATAGCCCAACCTCCGCCTGCTCCAGAGAGATATGTGTGGTTCCAACCGGGAACTGCTCTCCTCCGGGACCGACAACTCCTGGCCCCGGATTGGAAAGCGGGGTCACTGCTCCCGTACTGTCTGCCATGGTGTTCGGGGAGTGATTCTCCGCCGGAAGCGGCCCGGAGCTATGGAGCCAATGCTCTTCCGAACTCAGGAAGATCTGGTAGTTTTGCGGAGTAGCATCCTCGATCCGCGGGGCCGGAGGAGGAGGGAGGTTCAGAGCCAACGGCGAGATCGGCGCGTCTGGAGTCGCCGGGATTCGCGTGAAGAGCCCGAGCAGCAGCCATAGCCCCACAAACATCCCGATCCCCAGTGCTCCCATGCCTGCTGTAGTCAACGTGATGATTCGAAGATTGGCATCTCGCTCCTCATGGAGGTGATTGGCCTGCGTGTCGGGATAGCCCTGAGGAAGTTCGTCACGCAAGGCGTCCTGGGCCAAACCCGTCTCCAGGTTCATCTGTGAGAGGGCTATGCCCGTGCTCTCAGCCATTATTGAGCTCCTCCTGCGCCTTCCGTCCTTCGGCGGCCGCTTTCGGCGTCTGCATACGAGGATCGTGCAGCGGAATCAGAGCGGCGCTTCGGAGACCGGTGCAGAACACGGCCATCCACCAACCGCCTATAGCCAGCGGAGTCACGAGGTCCAGCCAACTAAAGCCGAAGCCCTGCGTGTAGAACTTCGGTTCTACGAGCCAGAAATAGTAGAGCAGATGCGAGAGCGCCAGGAGAGCGGCGATCCAGGTCAACCCGCCCCCGCGACGCTTAATACCACCGAACAACAGCAGCACGAAAGGGACCGCGAAGTGCAGCAGAATCAGCCCCCAGGCGAAGACTTTCCATCCGCCCTGCTGCCGGTGCAGGTAGAAAACGGTTTCGGACGGCAGATCGCCCGACCAGATGATGATATATTGCGAATAGCCCATATAGACCCAGAGCAGTACAAAGGCCAGCAGCATCCCTCCCAGGTCCTGCCAGAACGGTGCAAGCTGGGTATCCAGCGTAGGCGCCGTCGTCATCTTCGGGGAATGAATGTTCGCCGTCAGGTTCACATTGTCTTCATAGCGGCGGGATCTCTCTTCGGAAGAAGCAAAGAGCCTTCTCAGGAAACTCTGCTTCTCTTTCGCCTCCTCTTGCGGCGCTTCGTCCGCGCTCACGACCGCGAGCCGGTGCGCGACCAGGATGGCGAACGCCAGCGCGCTCAGCCCCTGTCCGGCGACGATCAGAGCGCCGAAGACCGTTGAGAACCAGCGCGGTTCCAGCGACATGATCCAGTCGATTGCCGCCAGCGACACCGTGAACACATAGAGTATCAGCGCGGGGCCGCACCAGGTTTGAAACCGCGCCGTCAAGGCCGGTTCGCCGGTTCGATCCTGTTCCAGCGACCAGCGGCGCATTGTACGGGCGAGTGCGATCCAGACGACAAAATAGAAGAGGGTGCGCGCGAGAAAGAAAGGCAGGCCAAACATTCCGTGTTTGTCACGCAATATCGGGTCGGCAGCGACGCGGGCGGCGTCGGCCCAGGGATAGAGCGTATGCAGTCCGAACAGCACAGGGAGGAATAGCAGCGCCAACAACGGCAGCGTCCCGAACGCCGCCTCCAGAATACGGCGAATCACAAAGCCCCAGCCTCCTCCGGTCAGATGATGGAGCATGGCGAGCGCCAGACTGCCCAGTGCGAGCCCCAGCCAGAACAGATAGGCGTAGAGATAGGCCGGAAAGAACAGCTTGGGAGCGAATATCCCGCCCAGCAGCGCGGCGAACGTCAGGACGCCGCCCACGAGGAGCGACCTGCGCCGCCAGCCGTTCAGGAGGATGACGTAGAAGGGCGTGGAAGTCATGGCGTGGCTCCTGTTCCCGAATTGACAGCAGCAGGAAGAGTTTTCGGCGTAGCGACGGGGCGCGTCGCCTGAAGCACCCGGATGTATGCGACAATCGCCCATCTATCTTCGGGTTGCACCTTATCGTTGAAACTGTACATGACGCCATACCCGTTGGTAATCACGTCATAAATGTGCCCGACCGGGGCCTGCCGCAGGCGGGGCAGGAAGTAGGAGGGCGGCGCCGAAAATCCGCGCTGCACGATCATGCCGTTGGCGTCCCCTGTTCTACCGTGGCAGGGCGAACAGTAGATGTTGAACCGCTCTTTCCCCCGATCCAGCGTTTTTTGCGTGATCGCATAGGGGAACGTCGTGACCAGCGGGCGTCCCAGCGTATGCTCCCGCCCTTCGTAGAGCGGCAGATCAGTATGCGCCTGGCCGCGTGCCACCGTATCCGCGACAGGCAGACGAGCGGACGTCTGATTTGCAAATACCGGAGAGCCACCGGGATAGGCAGGGCTCTTCTCCAGCGGTTTCAGGCGGGAGGTGTCCCACATCGTGTCGGACACGCAGCCGCTCAGCAGGCCGCCGCCAACGGTAAGGAGTCCCAGAGAGAGCAGACGTTTAAGCATGGACTTCGACGACCTCCTGCGCCGTCAGGCCGTTCAGAAAACGCCAGGTATCGCGCGCTTCGAAGATGGGGTCAGCGGCTTCTATGCAGAGCAGGAAGCGATCCTGCGTCTCGCGTGCAAAGGCAGGCGCATTGAAGACAGGATGGTAGAGGCGGGGCAGGCCGCTGAGCAAAAACACACAGCAAAAGGCGGTCAGGGCTGCAGCCAGCACCGTTACCTCGAACGTGATCGGCAGAAACGAAGGGATGCTGTTGAGAGGACGCCCGCCGATATTGTCCCGATAGCTGATGACGCAGGAGTAGTACTGCATGAAATAGCCACCTGCTCCTCCCGTCAATCCGCCGCCCAGCACAAGCCAGGGCAGCAGATTGAAGCGAAATCCGACCGCCTCAGCCAGCCCCTCGACAGGAAACGGAGAGTAGGCCTGCATCCGGCGGTGGCCGCGCTTATGCGCTTCCCGCGCCGCTTGCAGCAGATCTTCGGGCTGCTCAAAGGAGGCCAGATAGCCATACAATGCCTCTTTCATGGTTTCTCCTCCTTTCGTGAGCGTCCGCTGGTCGTCGCGTTCGGCCCGATGCCGGTCTCCTCCTCCTGCTCCTTACTCAACTCCTGCACCTCCGAAATCGAGATCATCGGCAGCACACGAATAAAGAGGAAGAAGAGCGCGAAGAACAGGCCGATCGTGCCCGTCAGCGTGGCCCAGTCCCAGATCGTCGGAGAGTACATGTGCCAGGCCGAAGGCATAAAGTCGCGGTGCAGCGACTGGACGACGATCACGACGCGCTCCGTCCACATTCCCAACTGCACGATTAGCGAGAGCGCGAAGAGCCACCCGATGTTCAGGCGCGCTTTGCGCCACCAGAGCGACTGCGACACCAGCACATTGCAGAAGATCAACAGCCAGAAGGCGAAACCGTAGTTGCCCAGTATGCGATTGATATACATGTACTTCTCATAGGGATCGCCACTGTACCAGGCCATGAGGGCTTCCTCGCAGTAGCCGTAGCCGACGATCGAACTGGTCACCAGGATGACCTTGGCGCAGTTCTCCAGATGGCGCATCGTCACGAGGCTTTCCAGGTGATAGAAGCGTCGCAGCGGAATGGCCAGCGTCAGCACCATCGCGAAGCCGGAGAGGATCGCACCCGCCACAAAGTAGGGCGGAAAAATGGTGGAGTGCCAGCCGGGCACGATGGCGACCGCGAAGTCCAGACTGACGATACTGTGTACGGAGACGACCAGTGGCGTGGCGAGCGCCGCCAGCAGATAGTAGGCCGAGTTGTAGTATTTCCAGTGGACCGCATCGCCCCGCCAGCCTAGCGAGAGAATGCCAAAAATAAATTTTTTCCAGGGGGTTCGCGCCTGGTTATAGACGGCCCGAAGGTCGGGAACCATGCCCAGAAACCAGAACAGTACCGAGACGGTCAGGTAGGTGGAGACCGCAAAGAAGTCCCATACGAGCGGGCTGCGGAACTGCGGCCACAGTGACATGGTGTTGGGGTAGGGAATCAGCCAGTAGAAATCCCAGGGACGCCCCAGGTGAATCAGAGGAAATAGGCCCGCGCAGGCGACAGCGAACAGCGTCATCGCTTCGGCGAACCGGTTGATGCTGGTCCGCCACTTCTGCTTGAGCAGCAGGAGAACCGCCGAGATCAGGGTGCCGGCGTGGCCTATGCCGACCCACCAGACGAAGTTGGCGATGGCAAAACCCCACGCGACCGGCACATTGATGCCCCAGATTCCCACACCTTTGATGAGCAGATAGGTGATCGCGTAGAGCAGAATCATGACGAAGGTAAAGCTGATGACCAGACCGAACAGCCAGCCACGCTTCACCGGACGATGCAGCACGATGTCGCTGATCTGCGTATCGACACTGGTATAGCTCGGCACGCCACCCAATACGGAGGACGGACGGTCGAAGCCGGTTTCAGGCTTATCATCAGGTTGTCGGGTTTCCGAGGCCAAGGTTGTCTGCTCCGCACCGATCCGATCGCCAGGATCTACGCGCCCGAGTTCTCTACCGGATTGCTCACTTTGCCGAGATAGGTTGTACGTGGCCGGGTGTTCAGCTCTGAGAGCAGGCTGTAGTCGTGCGGCTCCCGCTTCAACTGCGACACCAGGCTGTTCTTGTCCGCCAGGTTGCCGAACACAATGGCGTTGGTCGGGCATGCCTGCGCGCAGGCGGTCGTGATCTCGCCATCATGCACCAACCGTTTTTCCTTGTCTGCGGTGATCTTGGCGTTTTCGATGCGCTGGACACAGTAGCTACACTTCTCCATCACGCCCCGACTGCGGACAGTCACTTCCGGATTACGCATCAGTTGCTTGAGAGGCGAGAGGTCGGCATACTGGAAGAAGTTGAAGCGGCGCACCTTGTAGGGGCAGTTGTTCGAACAGTACCGTGTGCCGATGCAGCGGTTGTAGACCATCTGGTTCAGGCCATCCCGGTTGTGCAAGGTCGCGCCGGGCGGGCAGACCAGTTCGCAGGGCGCGTGTTCGCACATCATACAGGCGACCGGCATGAAATAGGTGCCATTGGGCTTGTCCATATTCTTGCCTTCGTAGTAGCGGTCGATCCGAATCCAGTGCATTTCGCGCCCGCGCAGCACCTCTTCCTTGCCCACGACAGCGATATTGTTTTCGGACTGGCAGGCGGTGACGCAGGCGTTGCAGCCGATGCATTTCGTCAAATCGATGGAGAGCGCCCAGGCGTACTCGGGATAGTGATACTCGGGATAGAGCGATTCGGGCCGTTCCGGATCGTTCTGATGGTCATGCACAAAACCGGGGTTGTGCTGAAACGTGGTGATGGTCGCGGCGCGGACAATGTCACGGCCTTCCATCGTGTGATGGCTGTGCGTGATAGCCAGCGACACGCGTTTGTCTGTCTTCTCCAGTCGTAAACCCGTCCCGAACCAGGGCGCATCGGAGGTACGCAGCGCATACGCATTGAAACCCGCGCCGACGCCTACGTTGCCGCCCCGCGTCCGTCCGTAACCCAGACTGATAGAAACGACGCCCTCGGGCTGGCCCGGCAGGATCAGGATCGGCGCTTCGACCCGCCGGCCCCGATAGCGCAGTATCACGACTTCCCCATCGGTAAAGCCTCTGTCCTGGGCTGTGCGCGGGCTGATGCAAGCGGCGTTGTCCCAGGTCAGTTTGGTCAGCGGTTTCGGCAGTTCCTGAAGCCAGCCGTTGTTGGCGAAGCGGCCATCCCAGATCGTAGGATCCGGAGTGAAAACGAGATCGAGAGCTTGAGGATCGGAGGGTTGGGACGTTTGCGCGCGCGCTGCCTCCGGTGGCGATCCGGCAAAGGCAGGCAGGAGCGTGGCCGGGAAGACAGGCAGAGCCGTGTTGGCAACGACGCCATCATTCAGGATCGTGCGCCAGAACAGATCGAAGTCGTCGACGCTTGCGCCGGTGGCCTGGTACACCTGTTTCCAGCGGTCACGGAGAATGTCGTGATTGGAGCGATCCAGTTTCCCTGCCAGGATAGACAGGAGTTCATAAGGCGTATGGGTGGCATAGAGAGGCGCGATCAGCGGCTGCTGCAGCGTGATCGTGCCATCGTGAGCGCGGGTATCTCCCCAGGCTTCCAGAAAATGCGACTGCGGCAGATGCCATTGAGTCAGATTCGCCGTCTCATCCTCGTACTCGCTCAAATGGACGGTAAAGGCGACTTTGGGCAGGGATGCCGCGAAGTTCAGATCAGCAGGCGATGCGTAGACGGGATTGCAGTCGAGCATGACCAGGGTCTGCGCCTGTCCGCTCTGCATGTCGGCGACGAGTTGCGGCAGCGACTGCGCCTGCCCCTCCACCACGGCCTCCAGGGGAGGGGTGTAGGTGACGGTCTGCCCGACATTGCCGAGCATCCCGTTCAGGGAATGCGCCAGTGCATGGACGATGGGCGGCTGTGTCTCACCCACGACCACCACACTCCGTCCGCGATGCGCCTGTAGATCTCCGGCAAGCGTTGCAATCCAGGACTGTGTGGCAGACGTTGCAGAGAAGGAGCCGGAAACTCCGCCGTTGCGGAGCGTTGTCATGAGCGCGCGTGCGATCTCCTCGATCTCTCCGGGGCGCACAGCCAGCCGATGCTCCGCCATCGCACCGGTAATCGTCGGGCTGCTCTCCGCCACATAGAGGCGGTTCAAATCGACTTTGGCCTTGCGCACGCTGCGCCTACGGCCAAAATCGGCGGCATAGCGGACGTGTCCCGGCAGGGTCAGGAGAAAATCGCCGTCAAGCGCGACGATGACATCCGCTTTCTCGAAATGATAGACGGTGTTGACGTCCGCGCCGAAGGCCATCTGTGCGCCCGCCTGCATGTTCTCCCGGCCTATCGGTTCGTAACTGCACCAGCGGGCGTTCGGATACTGCGCGAGCAGAGCCTGCCGTTGCTCCGCCAGGGTTGGGGAGAGGATACCCCCGCTCAGAAAGCGCAGTCCCGCGCCGCCCGTCGCCTGTTCGGCCTGCATCTGCGCTGTCGCGGCGTTCAAAAAGTCGTCCCATGTCGAGGGAACCCCGCGATGGATCACGGCCTGTGACCTGTCCGGATCGTAGAGCGACAGCAGCGACGCCTGCGCGATCGCATCCGTCGCGCCCAGGCTGGAGGGGTGCGTGGGATTGCCCTCGATCTTGATCGGCCGCCCCTCCCGACTCGTCACCAGAATCCCCAGCCCACAGCCTCCCAGATTCAAGGCTGTCGCGTAGAACAGCGGTTTACCCGGCTCGGAATCGTTGGGCGGATCGATATAAGGCACGATCTTTTCCTGGGGCTGCTGCGTGGCGCAGCCGCTCAGACCGGCCAGGGCCAGCGAAGCTCCCATGACGGTCAGGAACGCCCGCCGCGAAACCTCCTGCGCTTTCGTCTTACCGGCGCCGATCTGTTTGGCCTCGGCAAGCACGCTACCCAGACGTGGGAATTCGCGGCGCGCGGCCTCCTGAAAGGCGGGGGTTTGGGCGAGATCCTCCAGGCCGCGCCAGAATGCAGGGCCTTGTGTCGCCGCCAGACGTGCGCGTAGGGTCTCCAGATCGGTATCCGGCTCGGGTTGCGGCGCGCTATCGGTGACAGACATAACAGTCGTCCAACTTTCTGATCTGATTCTGCTTTACGAGTTGAGGGCCGAGGGTAGCCTGGTTGGCGGGGGGGCGCCAGCCCATCGTGAAAATCTGGGATTCGGGGCGCACATACTTCTCCGGATTGCGGTGACAGTTCAGGCACCACGACATAAAGAGCGGCTGTTCGCGGTAGACCAGAGGCATCTTATCCACCCGACCGTGGCAGGTCGAGCAACCGAAGCCCTTGTTGACATGGATGCTGTGGTTGAAATAGGCGAAATCCGGGAGGTCGTGCACCCGGTTCCATTGCAGCGGAACGCGGCTTGCATAACTTTCGCGCACAGGCGCCAGCATCACGCTATTGACCCATATCTGCGAATGGCATGTCATGCAGGTCTTCATCGGGGGAATGTTCGCATAGGAAGAGGTTTCGACGGAAGTATGGCAAAAGCGGCAATCAATACCTAGTGCGCCCGCATGATGCTCATGGCTGAACTGCACCGGCTGCCCCTTTGGAAGGCCCACCTGGGTGATATATGGCGAGCGGTTGAAGCCCATAAGTGCAAAACCTAACACGACTGGCCCGGCGAAAACGCCGAGCATACCTATCCGCATCCCGGTGTTTGCATAAGAGCGAAAGAACTGCGGCATACATCCAACCTGTTTGAAGAGTGGGTAAAGGGCGTTCGTGTTCCTAATATACGGCTCCCAATAGAATAGGTTCCCATCCTCACGATAGAAGATTTCACCCTGCATCTCTACCCAGGGGCGCAACACTTCCCCTAACTGGAATTGTGCATAAGACTATACACTAAGTTTAATAAATGGCGCATAAGCGCATTTCGAGGGAACATCCGCGTCTGTGCGGGTGTCTGCTCCTGGAAAGACGGGCATAATCGCCATAGCCGAAATCATCTTCATCAGGGCTGCTGTGATGCAAGTACAAAATGGTCATTGATCTGCTCGACATTTCGTTCCTCCGTCGGGCAAAAAGACGCAAATTACATCTGGTATAGGAGAGGAGGTGCATCGCATTATGCAGACTGAAGTTGGCATTATGCGCTGGCAGAGAGACTCTGTGCATGCAATACAGGACTGCGTCGCCATTGAAGCGCCGCTGGAGATCGTCGTCAACTGCAGCAGTCTGGCCGTCACCATGCGGACGCCGGGCGACGATCAGGAACTGGCAGCCGGATTTCTTTACGCCGAAAGCGTGGTGCGCAGCCATCAGGACATCACCGCGATGAGGTATGTCGGCGCGACGGGCGCTCCTGACCGACAGAACGTTCTGCATGTGAAACTGAGACCTTCGGCAGGCTTTCAGCCGAAGGACGCGCGTCTCCAGCGCAATTTTGTCGCGACCTCCAGTTGCGGCGTCTGTGGCAAAGCCAGTCTGGCCGCGACGCAGTGTCTGGCTCCACCGATCGAGGAGACGCATTTCGCGGTGACGCCTGCCGTCATCCGCACCCTTAGCGACCAGATGCGGGCCGCGCAAAGTGTGTTCGACCGCACGGGGGGACTGCACGCAGCAGGTCTCTTCGATGCTGAAGGGTGCCTGCTGTCCCTGCGCGAAGATGTCGGACGGCACAATGCACTCGACAAGTTGATCGGCGCGGAGTTTCTGGCGGGCCGAACGCCCCTCAACCGGCGTCTACTGCTCGTCAGCGGACGTTCCAGTTTCGAGATTTTGCAAAAGGCGGCGATGGCGCGCATTCCTGTGGTTTGCGCTGTCTCCGCGCCTTCATCGTTGGCGGTGCAACTTGCCCACGACCTGAACATCACCTTGATCGGTTTTTTGCGTGGCGAAACGATGAATGTCTATACAGGCGCCCACCGTATTCGCTGCGAGGTTCCGGTAAGTCGGGAGTAGAACTCCCTTCTGAAATCTGATAGACGAAGTTCGCAGGTGCGGACGCCAAAATACATTGCCCTAAGGAGTTTTCTCATGTCCAAACAGTCTCTCTCGTTCCGACGCTCCGGCGCGGCAACGCATCCCCCGCAGCCCTACAGCCCGCAGACGCTCAACAAACACTCGCGTCTGACCGGAGCGATCCGAACAGACAGTATCTGCCCCTACTGCGCGGTCGGGTGCAGCCTGAACGTCTACACCAAGGCGGGAGAGATCATCGATATCGAGGGCAATCCGGACAGCCCTATCAACGAAGGCACGCTCTGTCCCAAGGGAGCCAATACGTTTCAGTTGGTCCAGAACCCGCATCGTGTCAAGACGATCCTGTATCGCGCACCCTACTCCCAGAAGTGGGAGCAGAAACCGCTGGCCTGGGCGATGGAGCAGATTGCGCAACGCGTGAAGGAGACCCGCGACCGGGGCTGGGTCGAGAAGTCGGAAGATGGTCTGCTGCTCAATCACGTCACTAATATGGGCACGCTGGGTGGTGCGACGCTGGACAACGAAGAGAACTACCTGATCAAGAAGTTATTTACAGGAGGTCTCGGCGTCGTAAGCGTCGAAAACCAGGCCCGCATTTGACACTCCGCTTCGGTGCCCAGTCTGGGCGCCTCTTTTGGCCGCGGCGCGGCCACCACGAATCTGCAGGACCTGGCAAACAGCGACTGTATCCTGATCATGGGATCCAACATGGCAGAAGCCCATCCGGTCGGCTTCCGCTGGCCCATGAAAGCCAAAGAAAAGGGCGGCAAAATCATCCATGTCGATCCCCGCTTTACCCGCACGTCTGCCGTCTCTGACCTGTATGTGCCGATCCGGGCGGGCAGTGACATCGCCTTTCTGGGCGGATTGATCAACTATGTGCTCACGCACGAGCGCTGGTTCCAGGAGTATGTTCTCGCCTTCACCAATGCCTCTACGATTATAGAGGACGGTTATCGGGATACGGAAGACCTCGAAGGGGTGTTCAGCGGCTACGACACCGGCTCGCGCGAGTACCAGGCCGACAAAGAGCATTGGGGATACAAAAAGCCGGATCAGGCTTCGGAGCCTTCTCCACAATCCGATACCGATTCCGGTTCGGCAGGGAACAATACGTCCGGTGGGGGCGGCAGCCAGGCGGCGAAACATCAGGAGGGTTCGCATGGCATTCACGGGCATGGCATCGACGGCGGCGCCAGTACCCACACCTCACAACGCTCCCAATCGACCGCAGAGCCGGCCGGTCAGCCGCCACGTGACGAAACGCTTCAGGATCCGCGCTGCGTGATGCAACTGCTGCGCCGCCATTTCGCGCGCTATACGCCCGAGACCGTATCGCAAATCTGCGGCTGCTCGCCCGAGCAGTTGATACAGACCGCAGAACTGCTGTGCGACAACTCGGGCCGCGAGCGAACGAGCGCGATCTGCTACGCGGTGGGCTGGACGCAGCACTCGACCGGCGTGCAGATCATTCGCGCCGCCGCCATGCTCCAGACGCTGCTCGGCAATATCGGCAGACCCGGCGGCGGTATCCTCGCTCTGCGCGGCCATGCCAGTCT
>JBBQPO010000082.1:0-21015 GCA_038217285.1 Chthonomonadales bacterium | reverse complement strand
ATGGCCCGATCAAGTTGCGCCTGTGCTGTGTTGTAGTCGTAGAGCGCATTGACGAGGTTGCTCTGCGCTTGGGTCAGCGAGGTCTGGGCGGCGCTGAGCTCCAGGATGGGCGACACGCCGACCTGCTGGGACACCCCGGCGCTGTAGCGGACCTGCGCCAGTCGGGAGGCTTCTCGTGCCTGAGACAGGCCGACATTGGCGACCGCGACGCGATCCCGTGCCTGCAGCAGGGTCAGATAGGCCTGCTGTACTTCGAGCTGCACCTGATCGACGGCCTGTCTGCGGTTGGTTTCGGCCACGGCGATATCTCCCTCGGCCTCGTGGACCCGAGCGCGGGAAAGGCCGCCATCGAGGATCGGCACATGCAGGTTCAGCCCTACTTGCGCCTCGTTGGTCCGGCTGAAACCTGCGGCGGTCGGATTGTAGTTGTAACCGAGCGAGGCTGAAAGAGTCGGCTGAGAACTGCGCCTGGCGATCTGAATCCCTTTGCGAGCGGCGGCGATAGCCGCGTCCGCTTGCAGTATCTCAGGACGCGTCTGCAGTGCTTCGCGGTTTATGATGTCGAACTCCGGCCCAAAGGTGATCGGATCTTCCACTTCGCCCGTCATAGATGTATCGGTCATTAGCTTCCCGGTTGGATCGGTGGGGCGGGCGAGATCGGGTCCGATGGTCTGGGCCTTCTGCGGGGCAGGCGTATCGCGCAACGGCGCCTCCATGGTGTTTTCACCAGGCCCGATCTTCTGGTTCGGCGTCGCGGGCATGGGAGGCGGAACCGTCGTCGGCGTAGTGCCGGGGGGGAGTTCCACAGCACCCGCATCGGTGATTTTGAGCGGTGTCCGAATCGCGATGCCCATGTTGCTCTTCAGGAGCGCCAGAGAGAGGCTGACCTGGCTCTTCGCCTGAATCAAAGCCTGCTGCGCATCGGCGACATCGCGCTGCGCGGTGATCACGTCGAAGCGTGGAGAGGTTCCGGCGGCGTAGTTCTTTTGAGCTGCGTTCAGGCGCGCCAGCGCGTTCGCAAGGCCGTCCTGCGCGACAGCGGCCTGCGCCTGGGATCGCAGGACATTGTAGAAGGCCGATTTCACCTCCAGTACGGTCTGATTGCGAACCCTGTTGACTTCGATTTTAGCGGCGATCTCCTGGAACTGGGACTGACTGACCGCAGCATGCAGAGAGCCGGAGATGTCTATCGGCAGCGTCGCGATGGCGCCGAAGAGTGCATTGAACTGATTCTGAATCGTGATCGTGTTCGGGCCGAAATGGGCGACGTTGGACGCATCGTATTCGAGGATATTCGCGACAAGTCCAAAAGTCGGGTTCAGGGCGGCGCGTGCCTCTTCGGTCCGGCCCTGCACGCGATACAGGCTGGAGACGGCCGAGGCCAGAGGACGGTTGACCGCGAGGCCGACGGCGACCGCATCTGTGATGGTCAGACTGCGACCCCGCAGGTAGCGGGCCAGAGCCTCTTGACCGGGTGAATCCAATAGAGGCTGTCTGCCCGATGGGATACGCAGCGCGGGATCGGGCAGAGGCGCCTGCAACCCGGTCGGCGGCGGCCCCTGTGGCAGCGGGATCACACCGGTGGGAATAGGTGGCGGCTTGACCAGATGATTCTGGCTCACCGGCGGATCGCTTTGCTGTGCGGAGACCGACGAGTTGGACACCCCGCACAGAACCGACAGGCCGACGGCTGTCACAAACCCAAAAGTTGGTTTCAAACGTTTTCTCCGATGCGCTTGCAGTGGCCAGGCCGCCGGTGTTTCCATGAACGACAGAAACCGGGCGACGTGTATTCATCGCGTTTTTAGGACGATGTTGTGTGGAGGCTAATTGCCGGTCGAGATCGTGGCGATGACAGAGAGACCGGCGCGTAGGTTCTCCAAACCTTTCTGATCGCGTTCAAACACGATTTTGACCGCGACGCGCTGGACCACTTTCGTAAAGTTTCCGGTCGCGTTATCGGTAGGCAGGAGAGCGAACGTCGAGCCCGTGCCTGCGGAGATCGAATCGACGTGGCCTCGAAACTTCTGCCCGCTGAGCGCGTCTACTTCGACTTCCACATCCTGACCTGGCCGCACTTTCTTCAGTTGCGTCTCTTTAAAGTTGGCGACCACCCAGACATCACCGTCCGGAACGAGCGCCATGATCTGCTGCCCCACCGCAACCTGTTGCCCGAACTCGCCCGTCTTCTTACTGATGGTTCCGTCGAACGGTGCGAACATCCGGGTGCGATTCAAGTTGATCTGGGCGGTTTTGAGGGCCGCCTGAGCCTGGGCGATACGTGTACGACTGGTGCTGACGGAGGACTGACTCACGGCAAGCTGTTTAGGGGCGGTTTCGGCCTGATTCAGGACGCCGAGCGCCTGTTCGCGGCGAGCGACTTGCTGTCCCACCGCCTCTTTGCCAACCTGCAGTTGCTCCCTGTTTTGCGTGACGGTGGCGGCGGCGGCGGCGGCGGCGTCACGCGCGGCGGCAATCATGGCGCGGGACTGCTGCACGGTCGCGTCTGCGGCCTTGACCTGATCCTGTGCTCCGGCGACATCGGCCTGACGCGCCGCGACGGTGGACTGGGCCTGTTCTATCTGGCGCTGCTGGCTCTCGACCTGCGCACGCGCCGATTTAGCTGCAGCATTGGCCGTATCGAGGGTCTGGGCGCTGATGGCGTCCTGATCGTAGAGCACGGCGTAACGTGCGGCGTCTTTGTTGGCTCGGTCGTTATTGGCGCGAGCCTGCATCAAATTGGCCTCGGCTGTACGAACAGCAGCCTCTGCCGTGACGACCTGTGCCTGTGCACCCGTAACGGCCGCGACAGCACGGTTGCGTGCCGCCACTGCCGCCTCCGTTGCCGCCTGGGCGCTCTTGATCGTGGCATTGGCCCCGTTCTGCTGCGCTTGGGTGGTCTGGACTGAGGCAGCAACGCGTTTGACATCGGCCTCTGCCCCAGCGATAGCGCGGTCTGTCTGTCCGACTCCGCCCTGAGCCTGCTGGATCTGAGCCTTCCCGGTCGCCTGCGTCAGACCCACGTTAAGCCTGGACGCCGCAACCGTCGCCTCGGCGTTCGCGAGATTCGCTCTGGCCTGCTCCAGATCGGCCTGGAACGTCGAGTCGTCGAGACGCGCCAACAGGTCGCCCTTCCTGACATGCTGGTTCTCCCGTACAGGTAGTTCCACGATGCTGCCCGCTACCTGAGGGTCGATCTGAACGATGTCGGAGGTAAGGTAGGCGTCGTCGGTCGAGGCATGAGAAGCGTTGAATTGCCAGGCATTGAATCCCCAGATCGCCCCAGCAACGAGTGCCGCGATAACGACCGTAATCAGCACCGGTCTTACCCAGGGAGACGAAGCCTT
This sequence comes from Chthonomonadales bacterium, assembly GCA_038217285.1. Classification (GTDB taxonomy): domain Bacteria; phylum Armatimonadota; class Chthonomonadetes; order Chthonomonadales; family Chthonomonadaceae; genus JANXLO01. The sequence continues at coordinate 17,668 of JBBQPO010000082.1, read as the reverse complement.
AGACGGGGCCGTGGTACCGTTTGCAGTCTTTTCCGGCTGTGCCGGAGAGTCACCGGCGTGCTGTGCACCTTGTGTCTGCGGCGCGCTCGGCTCGGCTGACGCTTCGGGCGGGCCAGGAGAAGGATCCAGAGCAGAGGAGTTCTTATCTTTACCCGGTCTATTGGTCAGCTCCGTAGATGGCGACGGTTTCATACTGGTGTTTCCAACCTCTTTCACAAAATCCGCGTCATTCGGGCCTGGAGCCCTATAGACACTCTGGGGGAAGCAGGCGTCAGGGCTCGTTTGAATTAGCAACTATTCTCTTATTACGTCTGACCTGTGCCCCCGGTCTGCACGAAACGGAAAAAATAGTTCTGTACCGTAAGAGTTCGTTCTATGGCCTCTTCAGGCGAAACGGTTTCTAAGAAGGGCTTGCGTGATCGCGAGTCGTTTGTTATAATCGACTCTGGAATCAACAGGAGGAGAAGCCGCTGTGAACTATCCCGACAAGCCCCCTGGCGCACCTTTGGAAGAGAATCAACGTCGTCCGGTCGCCACATCGGTGGGACACGATGCGGACCTTCATGTGCAGAAAATGATCGTAATCGCGCTGGTAGGGGCCGTCGTGTTCGTGTTGTTGATCGCCGTCATCAGTACGGGAAAACAGGGCTTGCGTTCTGCGGATGCCCGCCGCCACTATAACGACGGCTATGCTTTCAATGAGACGAAGGATTACAAACAAGCGGAACGGGAGTTGCGCGAGGCAGCGCGTATCAAGCCGGACGACGCCAGTTACCAGGCTATGCTCGGGTATGTGCTCTACAAACAGGACAAATTCCTCGCCTCCGAAGCCTCGTATCGCGCTGCTGTTCACATTGAACCGGCCAATGCGACCTATCATGACGATCTGGCAGACGCTCTCTATGGCGCCGATAAGATGGACGAGGCCGTACGAGAGTATCGCGAAGCAGTGCGGCTCGATCCTGATGATGGCGTCTATCCCGACAACCTCGGCAGTGCGCTCTACCGCCAGGAGAAGTACGTGGATTCCGAAGCGGCCTATCGGGAGTCCATAAGACGCAAGCCCGAACAGGCGGATTCCTATAGCGACCTCGCGGCGGCGTTGTTGGCGCAAAAAAAAGCAGATAAGGACGATCAGGCGATTGCAGCGTACAAGGAAGCGATCCGCCGCGCACCGGACAAAGGCTCATACCCTCTCGATCTGGCGAATCTCTATGTGAAGCACAAACGATACGCCGAAGCCGAGGCCGAAGACCGCGAGGCGGTGCGGCTTCAGCCCGATGAGGCGAGCTATCACGCGGCCCTGAGCGAGACGCTTGTGTGGCAGAAACATCTGCCCCAAGCCCGTAAGGAGATGCAAGAAGCCGTTCGACTGGATCCGGAGAGCGCCGAGGACATCGAGCGCCTTGGTGATATCGACGTTATGCTGAACGATCTGAAGAGTGCGGAAACCGACTACACGCGGGCCCTCAAGCTGGCGGACAGCGTCGCGGACTATCACGCGGCTCTGGCCGAAGTCCTGCGAAGTCGTGGCAAGACCGGACAGGCACTTCGCGAGGAGGCCCGCGTCAAACACCTGCGAAGCCATCCGGAAACGCTGAAGCTGAAGAACCCGTAGCGCGTAAACTGGGAATGGAAGGTATAATTTGTCTACTATTAGCGCGGGAGGAAACCGATGGGAGAGTTCAAGTTAGTTTCCGATTATAGACCGGGCGGTGACCAGCCCAAGGCGATCCAAGAGATGGTGCAGGGGCTGCAGGACGGCAAACGGTTTCAGACCTTGCTGGGCGCTACAGGCACCGGCAAGACCTATTCCATTGCGAACGTGATTCAGGAAGTGCAAAGGCCTGCGCTCGTCCTCGCGCACAACAAGACGCTGGCGGCGCAACTCTGCTCCGAGTTTCGGGACTTCTTTCCGAACAATGCGGTGGAGTATTTTGTCTCTTACTACGACTACTACCAGCCGGAGGCCTATATACCGTCCACGGATACCTTCATCGAGAAAGACAGCCAGATCAACGATGAGATCAACCGTCTGCGCCATGCCTCCACGCAAGCGGTGCTGGAGCGCCGGGACGTGATCGTGGTCGCTTCGGTCTCCTGCATCTATGGCCTTGGATCGCCGGAAGAGTACAAACGCATCGTCCTCCACCTTCAGCGTGGGATGGCCTACGACCGCGAAGACGCCCTGCAGCGCCTGATTCAGATGCAGTTCACCCGCAATAACCTCGAACTGACGCGTGGAACCTTCCGCGTCCGTGGCGATGTGCTGGAGATTCAGCCCGCCGACGAGGAGATCATCATCCGCGTCGAGTTCTTCGGCGACGACGTCGAAAAGATCACTTTGGTCGATCCCCTTACCGGCGAAATCGTTTCTGCCCGCGATCAGATCACCATCTTTCCCGCGTCACACTTTATCGCCGGTGAGGAGCGCCTCAAGGCCGCTATCGTCGCCATTGAAGCCGAGATGCTCGAACGGGTTGCCTACTTCACGTCGCGCAACGAGCTCATCGAAGCCCAGCGCATCGAGCAGCGGACCCGCTTCGACATCGAGATGATGAAAGAGTTGGGCTACTGTTCGGGTATCGAAAACTACTCGCGCTTCATGGACGGACGCGCACCCGGTACGGCCCCACACACGCTCCTCGACTACTTCCCCAAAGACTTTCTGATGATCGTCGATGAGAGTCATCAGACGCTTCCGCAGTGCCGGGGTATGTACAACGGCGACCGTGTTCGCAAAGAGACCCTCATCCAGTACGGATTTCGACTTCCCTCTGCTGCCGACAATCGCCCCCTCAAATGGGCCGAGCTGGAGGAGCGGATGGGTCAGACCATCTTCGTCTCCGCCACGCCGGGGCCGTATGAGCGTGAACACTCCGCACAGATCGTCGAACAGATCATTCGCCCGACCGGCCTTATCGACCCGGAGGTCGTCGTGCGCCCTACGAAAGGCCAGATAGACGATCTCATCGCGGAGATTCGGCACACGGTCGCCAAAGAAGAGCGCGTTCTGGTCACCACGCTGACCAAGAAGATGGCGGAGGATCTCACCGAATACCTGGAAGACCTCAAGATCAAGGTCAACTACCTCCACTCCGACATTAAGACGCTGGAGCGCACGGAGATTCTGCGCAACCTTCGTCTGGGCGTCCATGACGTTCTGGTCGGCATCAACCTGCTCCGCGAAGGTCTTGACCTGCCGGAAGTCTCTCTCGTGGCGATTCTCGATGCCGACAAGGAAGGCTTTCTGCGTTCCGATACGGCCCTGATTCAGACGATCGGGCGCGCCGCCCGCAACGTTGGGGGGCGTGTTCTTCTCTACGCCGACAACATCACGGGCAGCATGGACCGCGCCATCCAGGAGACCAACCGCCGCCGCGAGAAGCAGGTCTCTTATAATGTGGAACACGGTATCACGCCGCAGACCGTACGCAAAGCGGTGCGCGAACTGATACAGTCGGGAAAGATTGCGGAAGAGAAGTCGGAGTACTCCGTTCAGAACACCACGGCCCGCCTGCGTCAAGACCCTGCGACGCTGTCGATCGACCAGATCGAGGAGGTCGTCAGAAGCCTGGAAAAGGAGATGAAAGATGCTGCCCGTGCCCTCAACTTCGAGTATGCGGCCGAACTGCGCGACGAAGTCAACGCGCTGCGCAAAATAGCCCCGGCGAGCAAAGTTGGCCAAGCCGAGCACGCCTCGCCTCTCGGCAAAGACAAAGCCCTGCATGATAAGCCCAAACGCGGTGCACGGAAGTAGTTCCCTCAACCCTTTCTCATGGAGGATCGTATGCCACCCGTCGGACTCGAATATGTGCTGCCGCCTTCGCGGCCCCGCCCCGTCGCCTGGTACCGCCGAATTCCGCTGTTCGCGCAGATCCTGATTGGCCTTGTTCTCGGCGTGATCGTCGGCGAAATGCTGGGAGCGCACGCTGCCGTGTTCAAGCCCTTCAGCAGCGTCGTTTTGCGCCTGCTGGGCGCACTCGCCACGCCCCTGATCTTTGTCGCCGTCGTTCAGGCGCTATACAAAGCCGAGGTCACCGGACGTACCGGCATGAAGCTCGTTTCCCAGCTTCTGATGAACACGGTCGTCGCGATCTTGATCGGCCTGCTTGTCGCAAACGTGATGCAGCCGGGCCATCGAACCACAGTCGTGAAGCAGACCAGAACTCTGACGCAGAAGCCTTTCGATCCGGTGGAGGATCTGCTGGGCAAGATCCCTGGCAGTGTGGTGAAACCGCTCGCCGAGAACGATATCATCGCCGTGATCCTCATTGCCCTTGCCAGTGGCATCGGCCTGCGAATATTGCGATCCCGCGCGATAAAGAACCTGGAAGCGCCCTTGCATCAGGTCGAAGGCTTCCTCGACCTTGGCTTTCAGTTGGTGATGGTGATTCTACACTGGATCATCGCACTGGTTCCGCTCGCGGTATTTGGGGTGGTCGCGCAGAAGGTAGGTACCGAAGGGGTCGCGGCCTTCCGTCCCCTTCTCTGGTTTATCGTGGCTGTGCTGCTGGCGCTTACGCTTCAAGCGGCGTACTATCTCGTGCGCGTTCGAACGGGCTCATGGGTCCGTCCAGGCGCGTTTCTGCGGGGCGCATCCGAGGCCCTGTTGCTGGCATTTTCTACGGCCAGTTCGGCGGCGACACTGCCGATCACCTTTCGGTGCATGCGTGAAAAGATCGGTGTGCGCGAAGAGTCGGCCAGCCTCGGCGTGATGGTAGGTGGCGCCTTCAACCACGACGGCACGGCTCTCTACGAGGCGATGGCGGCGCTCTTCATGTCGCAACTGCTCGGTAGACCCATGGACTTTGGGCAGCAGTTGGTGATCGTTCTTATGTCCGTCATGGCGTCTGTCGGGGCGGCTGGCATCCCAGAGGCCGGACTGGTGACCATGCTGGCGGTCTTTGCCGCAGTTCGCCTGCCCGTCGAGTACATTCCGATGCTGCTGGTCGTGGACTGGTTCCTGGATCGGTGCCGTACCGCCATCAATGTGATGGGCGATATGAGCGTCACCTGCATCCTGGATGGAAAGAAGCGTCCCGCGAGCGTCCTTGCCGCAGAGACGGAGGTTCCAGCGTTGCTGGTTCCGGTCGCGGCAGCCGGTGAATGACCGACACACAGGAGAGGAGACACCACAATGCCCGTAATTCTGGATGTAATGCCCGAAAACACCTTTCGGCGCATGATGACTCCTGCGTTGGAAGCGGAACTGGCGACCCTGGGAACCGTCGTCGCCTGCCGCAACGCCAGGGACCTGACCGAGGAGGAGTACGCTCACCTGTGGGAACAGGCGGATGCCGTATTGTCGGGGTGGGGAGTGCGGCCGCCGACGGCAGCCATCCTCGACCGCGCCGTCAAGTTAAAGGTGATCTGCCATACGGCCGGTTCGGTGCGGATGTTCCCGCGTTATGCGCTCGAAAAGGGAGTGGTGATCACCAGCGCCCGTGCCGCGATTGCGCGAACCGTGGCAGAATTCTGCCTGATGAACACCATTATGCTGCTGCGCCGCCAGCTCTACTATGTAGACGCCGATCCTGCCCGCAGAGCGTTTCTCTCACCGGACGGAACCAAACCCTTCAGCCAGACACTCATCCATAAAACGGTGGGCCTGATCGGATACGGGCATATCGCCCGGCATTTCCGGGAGATGCTCACGCCCTTCCGGTGTCGTGTCCTCGTTACCGATCCCTTTCTGACACAGGCGGAGGCCGAACGGCACGGTATCGAACTCGTCGCCCTCTCGACTCTGCTTCACGAGGCCGACGTTGTTTCGCTCCACGCGCCCGAACTCCCAACAAACGTCCGCATGATAGGAGCGCCGGAGTTCGCCCTTCTGAAGGCAGGCGCTGTGTTTATCAATGCAGCCAGAGGGCGACTCGTTGATACGGAGGCCCTGACTGCAGCCCTACAATCCGGCCGATTCTTCGCAGCGATAGATGTGACGGATCCCGAGCCGTTGCCCCTTGACCATCTCCTCCGGTCGCTGCCCAATGTGCTCTTCACCCCCCATATCGCCGGGCCTGCCGAGGACGACCTCCCGCATCTTACACGAACGGCGCTTACCGACCTCGCGCACGTGCTTCGGGGCGAACCGCCTGTCTATCCCATAACACTGGAAGCCTACGACATCATGAGCTTTTGAGCCTCCACCCGCTGCAAGTCGCTCGATCAAAATCAGGGTGTTGGTGCGGATGCGAACAGAGCGCGGACGAACGCAAGGTCCTCTGCGATCAGTTGGTCGATGGCCTCTTCGTCGGTATACTCCGCCGTCAGGCAAACGACTCCGCGATAGGCCCGGCGCTGCAGTTCGGCGGCGACTCGCGGCCAATTCGCGCGCCCGTCGCGGCCGGTCGTCCAGTAGACTTCCCATTCCGCTGCATCTTCAGAAGGCGCTGCCGTCCGACGCCAGTACGCGCTTTTCAGGTTTACCATGGCGAGGTGCGACCAGACGATGTCGAGGGCGGAATCCGGAGGCTCGCCTTCCAGACCGTTGTGTCCGGCGTCCCAAACAGCGGCGATGTGGCGCGGATCGTAGCGCTCGATAAGATGCCGTAAGCCCATTGCGTTACAGACGTCGTGGTTTCCACTGTGGTTTTGAATGCCCAGCGTCACGCCGTACCGGTCCAACACCGGAACGAGCTGATCGAATTCGGACTGAAGACGTCTTTCTCCCTCCATGTAGCCTTCGCCCATGCGCATACCGACGCACACGCGTATCAAGGGAACGTGGGCCAGAGCGCAGGCGGCCACGGTCTTTTCGTCCGTCGGGGCGGCGACACTGGTAATCTTCAAACCGTGGTCGGCCAGGATGCGGACGGCCTCGATCAGTGCGACCTCAACGTTGTCCGGTGTGACGGGATAGCCGGGACGGATCGGCAGCTCGACGCCGTCAAATCCGAGCGAGGAGACGTGCTTCGCCAGTTCCGGGAGGGCAAACTTCCACGGCTTGGTGAAGACCGTGAGCATCGGTTGATTCATAATTTTCGTCCTTGATGCTCGCCGCCGTACGGATTGGCGGCGCGCACGGCGGCGGAACGTTCGATTCAGGAAGCATCATCGCGGAATCGGAAGGGTTGCCCGCCTACAATTTGGTCGCTCGTAACGGTCGGACACCAGTAGGTTTCGATGTGATTCACGACCAGTTCGGTGCCGCGAAAGTGACTGACGTAAGGGCTGCGCTGTGGATTGTAGAGGCTGTCGGTCATATCGCGCATCAAAGCGACGTTTTTGCCCAGTCCGACGAGTCGCCGGATGGCGAACGACCGTCCGAGCACACACATGTTCGTATGTACGCCCATTACGATTATATTCTCGATCTGTCGCTGCTGCAGCAGACGATAGATCTCCGCACCTTGATCGCTGATGGCGTCCTCTTCGTCGAGCCGGATCGCAGGATGCTGACGGGTCCAGGCGCGGTACGTAGGACAGGGAGGCGTGTCGTCGCAACCGCCATCCGAGTCGTCGATCGGCAGGGGCGGCTCCCGGATGGGGTCGAGCGGTTGCCACAGGTGAATGTCTGCGGGTGCAGGCACCTCCGGCGCAGCTGTGGCCCGTTCGCGTTGCGGCGTGTGCTCATAAAACGCCATGGTATCGCTCGGAGCGTGGATAATGAGAACGCCCCGGTCCCGGCCAGCGCAGAGCACCACGTTCATGGCCGGTGCGAGCTCGTCCACCCGGCCCGACGCGCTTGTGCACCAATGTCGGTCCCACATGTCGCAGACAAGAAACGCGGTTCGTGCCGCGCTCCATCGAACCAGTTCTTGGATCGGATCGGATTCTTCCGTTTCAGCGGTAGACACTCTGCGGTGACGCAAAATCAACGACAGATCATCTCCGAATGCAAAAGCGGCCAGCACACACGAAACCAGCATTAGTCCGTACAGAGATGACATCCTTCGCAACTCTCCTGCCCGCCGACGGAGCCAGCGATTTGATGGTGTATCATACCCGTCGAATGTAATTTCCTTTATTGGCAAGGAAGGATTATCCACATCGTACCCCAGAATGCTCCGTCTGTTCTCGTGGAGACACTGCGTTGGACACAGAAAAACTTGGATGAGTTGGAGTTTGAGGAGTTGCTGGCCGCATTAGGCGAACTGGCAGATGCAACTCGGTTCTGATGTCAGCTAGCGTGGAGACGACAAAATGTCGGGTTCGGGAACGCAGGATCGCATTGGTTCGTTGTTGAGGAAGACTGCTCGTGGTTCGAGAGCAACGCTGAATCTGTGGGAATGATAAGGAGACAATGATGACGACTCGCAAGGCAACCGCGGAGTGGAGTGGGGATCTCAAGGCCGGACACGGCACAATGGAGTTAGGCAGTGGAGCTTTCAAAGGCCCATACTCCTTCCGATCCCGTATGGAGGATGGCGCCGGGACCAATCCCGAAGAGCTGATCGGCGCGGCGCATGCGGGCTGTTTCTCGATGCAACTTTCCGCGATGCTTGCGGCAGGCGGGCATGTACCGACGCGTGTACACACCACAGCGCTGGTACATTTCGGCCCCTCTGGCGGCGGTTTTGCAATTACGGGTATCGACCTCACCACCGAAGCCGAGGTGCCTGGTCTCGACAATGCAGCCTTTCAGGAGCAAGCGGAGGCAGCCAAGCTCAACTGCCCGGTCTCCAAAGCTCTGGCCGCAACGCCGATTACGCTGACAGCAACGCTCCTCTAAGAGTGTGTTCAGCAAATCATAGATTCATGCCAGGAGACCCCTCGCCTTTAGGCAATTATCTTGTCCCATAGACCGCCGCCCCTAAAGGAGCGGCCTGTTGGGTATGTCAAGGCCCATGAATGGGCCTGTGCGGGGAGGAACCATTTGCGTGTTCTGCAAACGAACGGCCTGATATTCATGGTATGCTATTGACACTTGACACGCGGTTGGCGTGTGAAATACTTATCCCTCGGGAGGGAGGCAAACCGTGAGTAGCTTTCTGGGTACGATGTACCTTTCGGCGGTTCAACAAGCGGCAGGCAGCAACACGACGGCGGCGAATGCCGAGATGAAGGTGCAGGAACTGCAGTGGCAGGTCAACAAACTGACGCTCATCAATATGGCGATGTTCGAACTGCTGCATGACAAGATCGGCCTGACCGAGGCTGAGTTAACGGCGAAAATGACGGAGATCGACATGCGCGACTCCCACATGAATGGGCAAGTTCCGATCACGGCTCCGGTCGCCTGTGAGGCCTGTGGGAAGACGTATAGCAAGCGCCACAATCACTGCCTTTACTGCGGCCATGTCAATAGTGAAGGATCTCCCTTCTGAAATCCGGTACGCAGTGCGATATAGGATTGTACGGATGCCGCTCTGCGTGCTTTGCCCCCTCACCGACTTCTGCCCCACCTATCCCAAACCCAGGCCCTCGCCCGTGACGTGTCGTCGTGCAGTCCCCCGATCGTCGAGCCTTAACCGGGAGAGGGGACAAGGAGAGAACGTGATGCCGGAGCCGATTCGCAACCCGCACCACCTGCCGACGAAGACCTGCCCGGTCTGCAAGCGGGAATTCACCTGGCGCAAGAAATGGGAGCGGGCATGGGATGAGATCCGCTACTGCTCCGATAAGTGCCGCAGTCAGAAGGGCTCCGCACAGGATCCTCCGAAAAAAAAGATTTGAGAGGAGGACTCTGCTTTCATGGCAAATGATCCTGATGGGATGCGAAAGGCGCGGATTGACCGCCGAAGTGATGGCGCTGTGCGACCTCCATGTCAAAATACCGATGGTCGGGCGGAGCGATTCGCTGAACGTTGGGGTCGCGACCAGTCTGATGCTCTACGAACTGTTCAATCAGCGTTGTCGGCAGTCAGTAGCCAACCCGGTGGGGAAGGAGATTGACGACCCGTTGCGGAACTCCCTCACGACGCTCGATCACGACGACTTGCAGCAGAGGGGGTAGGGTCAATGGAGAGACTACGGGAAGAACGCGGCGCGGCGCTGACACCATTTCTGATCTCGGACGCCTCCACGGAGGATGCACAGACGCTGCGGGAACGGATGCAGCGCGAAGGCTATCTTTTCTTTCGCGGTCTGATTTCCGTCCCGGAAATTCGGCAGACGCGCGCTGAGATACTGAAATGGTGTGCAGTGGAGGGATGGCTGCAGCCGGGTGCGGAGCCGATGGAGGGCATCGCGGCAACGGGCGTCGCGCACACCGAGCCGAACCCTGATTATATGGCGGTCTACGACAAGGTTCTGCGCGGCGAAGCGTTCAACACGCTGGCACACGACGCCGGACTGCTGGCGGTCTTACGCCTCTTGTTCGAAGAGGAGCCGCTGCCACACGCCCGCAATATCGCCCGCATCCTCTTTCCGCAAAATACGCTTCATACGACCCCAGCCCACCAGGACTACCTGCATATTCAAGGGACCGAAGAGACCTATACGGCGTGGATACCGCTCGGCGACTGCCCGCGCGACCTTGGAAGCTTGATCGTCATGCCTGGTTCGCACCGTGCGGGCGTCTGCTCCGTGCATCGGGCTTACGGTGCGGGAGGGGTGGGAATCGATACCGAGGCGCTGCCCTACGGATGGGCAGGCAGCGATTTCGAGGTGGGGGACGTCGTACTGTTTCACAGCCTGACGGTGCATAAAGCGCTGCCCAACCTCTCGCTGGATCGTCTGAGGCTCTCCGTGGACTTCCGCTACCAGCCGCTCTCGCACCCTGTCGCGGCCTCCTCCCTCAAGCCGCATTACGAACGGCAGAGTTGGGAGGAGATCTACGCCGACTGGACGAGCACACGCTTCCAATACTACTGGCAGGATCTGCCGATTCACTATTCCGGCGACGATCCGCGTGTGGTTGCCGCTCGACAGGCCGCATTGGGGGCATCGCAACCGCCGACTACTGACGACAATATCAAGGAGAATGGAAAATGAAGATTGGCATCAACCGGTGGACGCTGCCTCCGCACTTGACACTGGCGGAGTGTTTCACCATGGCGAAGCAGGCCGGATTCGACAGTATCGAAATCAATATCGCCGAGGATGGCGAACTGCGCACCGACAGCACGGAGGCCGAAGTCCGGTCCATCGTCGCCTCTGCGGCCAATGTCGGCATCGAACTGTCCAGCCTCTCCACGGGACTCGGCTGGCGCTACCCACTCACGTCGCCGGATGCGACCGTCCGCGCGAAGGCCGTGGAGATCATGAAGAAGTCGCTGGAAGTGGCGAACTGGATGGGCGTCGATACGATCCTGATTGTGCCGGGCGTCGTCAATGCCGATATTTCGTATGATGTGGCTTATACCCTCGCGCAGGAGGGACTGAGAGCTGTCGCGGCGGAAGCGGAGGCGCGCAAAGTTTCGGTGGGTGTCGAGAACGTCTGGAACAAGTTCCTGCTTTCGCCTCTGGAGTTCCGACGGTTTCTCGATGAGATCGGCAGTCCGTACATCGCCGCCTACTTCGACGTGGGCAATGTGCTTCTCTACGGCTACCCGGAGCAGTGGATAAGGATACTTGGGCCGCACATCCGTAAAGTTCACGTCAAGGATTTCAAGACCGGTATCGGCAACCATGGCGGCTTCTGCAATCCCCTGCAAGGCGATGTTCCGTGGGCCAAAGTGCGGGCGGCGCTGGAGGAGATCGGCTACGACGAATATATCACCGCCGAGGTCGAAGGGTACAAGGTGCATCCCGAGATCGGTCTTAAGCACATCGCAGAATCGCTTCGCACTGTCTTCAGCGGTTAAGGAGGGGTTTCACCGGCGGCCGCCGCGTAGTAGGGGTTGTCGCGCAGCGTGAACACTCCGAGGAAGAAGGCCACGGTCAGCATCACGGCGCAGCCCAGAAACGGTGCGCCGTGCGCCGGGATGGCGAGGCCGCCGAAGTTGAAAGCCCCTATTTTATAGAGGAAGCTGCTCAAGACGACTCCGATCAGCGCGCCAATACCCTGGGCGGTGCCGACCGCTCCTACCACCGCGCCGCGCTGTTTGGAGTCGCATTCCGTCGTTATCAGGGCCATCCAGGCGGGGAAGGCGATGGCGGAGCCGATACCGAGCAGGGAGCCAAGGATAATCAGTATCCACTGGTGGGAGAGCAGGATCAGCAGCCAGAAGGAGACGGTACAGATGCCGATGCCGATCTGAACGGCGCGGGCTTTGCCGATCTTATCGCCCAGTCGCCCCATCGGAATCGCAAGTGAGGCGACCACCAGGGCAGGACCGATCATCATGAGCCCGAATCGACTTTCAGTCAGATTGAAATGCTCCAGCGTGAACACCTTGAAGTAGGAGACCACCAGCCCGACGCCGAGGAACGTGATGAATGTCATCAGAAGTGTCATAGGCATCCGGCCAAGCATTTTCAAGAACTCGCGAAAATTGAACCTGCTCTCACCGACATGTTCCTGTCCCATTTGTGCGGCGGTACGTTGCGGGGCGGTCGGTGGAGCGTTCGGAATCATCAGGAATGCGACGAGCGCGGTGGCAGCAAACATGACGGAAGCCAGGTAGAACGAGGCTTCCTTCGAGTGCGCGAATGTCGTATGAAGATAGTGGAAGGTGAAGTCGTTGACCCCGCCGCCGAGAGCAGGCCCGAGCGCGATCCCGATCAGGTAGGCGAGATTGAAGAGGCTCATGGCGCTTGCGCGCTTATTTTCCGGAATATGATCCCCGATAAGTGCGAACGCGGCAGGCCAGAGAGCTGCGGCGCCGACACCGTCGAGGATGCGCAAGAAGACGAGCACATAGGGATTGGAGACATGCGGTGTAAGCAACGCGGTGACCACCGAGACGAGCGGCCCGGTCACCATGAGGATTTTGCGTCCGTAACGGTCGCCCAGGATCCCCATGGGAGACTTGAGGAGACCCTCCATTGCGATAAAGACGCCGGAACAGATGGCGATCCACCGCAGGTCTATCTTGATGCCATACTGGATATAGACGGCCATCGCCGACATATTGACCGTGGTGTATGAGAGCTCCGCAAAGGCCGCAACAAGTACGATAGCGGTGAGCAAACGTCGTGTATTGACTCCTCCCGACGTTGGGGATTCCGCAGCCGTCGGGGCGACAGGAGCAGCAATCGGCTCCCCGAGAGTTTTACTTGTTTCCAGATTCAAGAGATTCCTCAGCAGCAATGTTGACAGTTGGAAGGGACCAGGGCCGATTCAGTTCCACAATGCAGCCCCGTATTTAAGAGAACGGTTCGGCGTTCCGCCTTGCACAAGCGAATCGTACACCGCCGGGTGGTCGGTGCTACTCTGACAACTATCTCCCTTATTTAACGCAAGGAGAACATGATTCGTTTCGGCAGGCGGCGCCTCTTCGTGAGACGTCGCCCGCATTCTCAGACTAGTTTACCCTATCCGTACCTCTTTGCCCTCCTCGGACGATTTGTAGATGGCATCCATGATCTGCGCGACCATCAGGCCGTGCTCCCCTGTTACCAGCGGCTCTTTGCCGTCCCGAATGCACTCGACGAACGCTTTCATCTCTGCGTGGTGCGTGTTCAGGTTATTGCCACCCGGTATCTTAGGCTCGTAGGAGACCATCGTACGGTGCTTCTCCTGAGTCAGCGAGAGGGGATAGGCTTCTGCGCCGCCGTCCGTACCCAAGAGGGTGACGTTCTGGGTCTCCTGCTTCAAGTTCGCGACGAAGCTCGATTCGAGCATGACCGTTGCGCCGTTATCGAAGCGGATCAGGGCTGCGGCGAAGTCTTCGACCGTGAACTTCGTATGGTCCCACTGGCCCATAAAGCCGACGACATCGCTGCGCTTCCCGAACTTCTGATACGTGACCCCGCTGGCGGCGATCGGTTTGGGATGGCCCATGAACCAGAGCGTCAGGTCGAGCATGTGGACGCCAATATCGATCAGCGGCCCACCGCCCTGCTTCTCCTTGTCGATAAAGACGCCCCAGCCGGGAATCCCGCGTACACGCAAAGCCTGCGCCCGTGCATAGTAGATATCGCCAAGTTCGCCAGCATCGATATAGCGTTTCAGGGCCTGATTGCTCGGCTGAAAGCGACTATTATAACCGATCTGAAGGATCTTCCCCGCCTTCCGAGCTGCCGCGACCATTTCTGCACCCTGCACGGCGTTCATCGCAATCGGCTTTTCGCAGAGCACGTTTTTGCCCGCTGCAAGCGCGTCCATCGTGATCTGATGGTGAGCAAAGTTGGGCGTACAGACGGAGACCCCATCGATCTCCGGCATGGCGAGCAGCGCTTTGTAGTCACTGACGATGTGCGTGACGTTCGGATACTTCGCCGCCGTCTTCTCGAGAGCATCCGGAACGATGTCGCACATCGCGAAGATCTCGCACTCATCCGGTATCTGGGAATAGCCAGGGAGATGGGCGCCATTGGCGATGCCACCTGTCCCGATAACGCCGATTCGTACTTTCTTTGCCAATGTCTGGCTCCTTTTTTCGTTTTATTGGAGTGCAGGGCCGGTGGCCGACGATGTTCTGTGGGGAGCGGCAGTTCGGGAATACGTTTCGACCGGACGGAGTACAGTTCCTGCACGATCTCACAAAGAGAAGGGGCCGGATATCTCCGGGAGGACCAGAGTTTCGGCCGTGAGGTGGGCGGGAGCCAGAGCAGCCAGGCGCTCCAGGAGACCAGAGTCGGGACCGGCGAAATGGATGTCGAAGTGGTGACATGCCGTGGCCGTCAGGCGGATCAGCGCAGGCTCCACGACGGTAAACTGCACATCGGCCCCACCGGCATATGTCTGGGCGGCGAGCAGGGGCAGCGTGACGGCGAAATGGGCTGGGGAGAGGAGGAAGCCGCCGCGGAACTTATCGGTGAGACCGCGGGCGCGCAGAAATTTACAGACGCGCATCGCGTCGGGGACCGCCGCGAAATAGGCTGCCAGACTTTTGTTGTTGAGCCAGAAGGTGCCTTCCGGGACGGTTGCAAGAACCTTCTCAGCTCCGATAAGGGTCATGGTTTCGCCCAGAAAATGCGAGAGGAAGGGTCGATCCGCGAGGGGATAGGGGCCTTCGACCCGACCGTCAGGGTAGACGGCCTTGCGGGCAGGACCAGACACGTAGGGTAACGGGTCCGTCTCCCGAACCGTGAGGCGGTGTGTCGCGATCTGGTCGGAGAACTCCCGCGTCCTCACGTCCAGACCGGCCCGATTTAGCAGGCGCGGCAACTCAAAATGGGGCACGATCTGCACGGCATGAACTCCCTCGTCGTCAATCAGCCTTCGTTCTCAGGAAACATTTCCAGTTGTGTGCCGTCGTCCAGGACGATGGTAGCGGGGGAATCCAGCTTGCCGTTGCCGGAGGCCCTTTCTCTCTTTACGCCGCTCAGGACCGGATGATCGCCATTGCGCGCCGCGCTGCTGCCACTTTGGCGACGGTTGCGAGTTCTTACTGCGCCGGGCCTGTTGCGCACGATGTGGCAGCGGCGGCAGCGGGCCTCATAACTCTCGTCCGCACCGATCAGAATGGTCGGGTCGTCCCACGCGGCAGGCCTTCCATAGACCAGGCGCTGGGTGCGGCTGGCCTCGCCCCCGCAGACCTTACAGATGGCATGCAGTTTCATCACATTGTCCGCCAGGGCAAGCAGTTGGGGCATGAAGCTGAACGGCATACCGCGAAAATCCTGGTCCAGACCGGCGGCAAATACCTGAACGCCCTGGTCCGCCAGACGTTGGCACAGGGCGACGATGCCGTCGTCGAAAAACTGGACTTCTTCTATCCCAACGACATGCACGCCCGGCTGAAGCATCGTTTCCAGGGTTTTCGAGTCCGGCACGGTGTAGGCGTTGAATCGGATGTCATCGTGGGTCCGGATAACCGTCGTTTCACAGCGGGTGTCCATAGACGACTTAAAAACCTGCACTACTTTGCGGGCATGCATGGCGCGCCGGACCAGCCGAATGAGCTCCTCGGTCTTGCCGGAAAACATACTACCACAGATGACGGTCAGGGCGCCGGTCTGGTTTCTCGTCTGCAACACGAAGGCTACCCCCGATTGAGATTCTGTTGAAAAAATTGAGATACCCGCTGCACGTATATCTCACCGCCCAGCCGAAAGCAGCGGGCGTGGCCCGCCAGTGGCAGCAGCCAGACCTCGGTCGATTCCGGGGCCGTCTGAGCCATACGCACGGTGTCGCGCCAATCTACCAGCAGATCGCGCTGGCCCTGGATCAACAGCAGAGGCCGAGGCGCAAACGCATGGATGACCGCAGCAGGCGAGACGGTGGAGGGGTCGAGCGGAAGCCAGCGTTTTGCCCACCAGAGGATGGGTCTTGCAACGCTCCTGCCAAGACGCCCAAACACGACCGAACAGCGTCGATTTAGGGCATCACGCAGGCTGGGAAAGGGGGCTTCGGCGACGACCGCCTGTACACGCTCGTCCTGCGCGGCGGCCATAATGGCGACGGCTGCTCCGAGGGAGAGGCCAAGGACGCCTTTCGGCAGCGCCTCGGTATCGGGGCGAGAGACGAGGTAGTCCACCGCGCCCAGCAGGTCCGCGATCTCCTCATGCCCAAAGCTGCACAGATCGCCCTCGCTGCGCCCGAGCGCCCGGAAATCGAAGACGAGAGCCGCGAACCCGGCGTTATGAAGGAACTGTGCGTACGGCAGCATCTCCAGTCGATTCTGGGGATAGCCGTGGCAGCAGATAATAACGCCTTGCGTCTCTGCCGGGCAGTCGGCCGGGAGGAACCAGCCGGAGAGTCGCAGCCCATCCCGTGAGGCAAAGGTGACTTCTTCAAACTCCAGATCGACTTCCGCCGGGGTACGAGTAAAGCGGCGGCGCGGAGGATGCGTGGCGACATACGCGTAGGCCAGCGTTGCCAGTGCGAAGCCCGCCGCAGCGACAGCGACGCCCAACCCGATCTTGCCGGCGACGCGCGCCTTCGAACGGTCGGCTTGACACTCCGGTCGCTTTGGACTATACTTGGCTCCAGTAGCCGTTATTTTCGTTTTGCGAGGGACTCCCACGCTGGTTTCTCCGTCCGGGCGCTGCCTTCGACCTGGAATGGCGAAGGAGAGCGAAATGCGTTACACCGGCAATCTCATGGTTTAGTGGCAGGGATTAAATCTATGGGTGATTCTACCCCAACTACACCGCCGCGCGATGTGATCGAGGGCTGGGAGAGCGAAAGAGATTCTGAACGCGCCAAAGTGACCGCGCGCTGGTTCGCGATCGTGGTCCTGCTCGGCGCGCTGTTCTGGATTCGACGCCACGACCCGGTCGTCGCCGCCCACGTCTCCCGCCTCACCGCCTGGGAGTTGGCACTGGCCGGAGTGCTCATGACGGCGGCAGAGGCGATCTATCTCTGGAAGCCAGGGCGTGTGCAGATCCCGCGCTGGATGAAGTACCTGACGGTCACGGGAGATATGGGCTTCATCTCCGTCTTGATCGCGCTGACCGGCTACACGCACAGTCCGTTTTTCTTCGTCTATTTTGTTTTTCTGATCTCCAACTGCCTCCGGTACGGCCTTTTGATGAGTCTTTTTGTGGCCGCTACGTTCAACATCCTCTATGTTTTCGTGTTAGGGTTCGCGCCGGCTTCCGAGCGACTGCCTTCGGTGCTGGGCGGAGAAGGGTTGAAAATCGTCGCGTTCTGGGCGGTCGCCCTGTACGGTGGGGCGATCTCCGCCAGAATCAGGCGGCAAGGCAACCAGTTGCGCGTCTACGAAGAGACGATCCGTGAGCAGCGCGTCGAGATCGCGCTTCTCGGCAGGACGACCGCGCCGAATGC
>JBBQPO010000081.1:0-21082 GCA_038217285.1 Chthonomonadales bacterium | reverse complement strand
GCCTCTTGACGGACAGTCGAGATTAGGGCAAAATGTAGGTTGTGGGTGCATGGAAACCTCCTAAGTTGGATGTGGTAATCAAACTTACGAAGGACATGCCCCACTTTTCACATTTTCACCGTTTGATGCGGTTCTACCGCTGAAAGTGCCGGGCGTGAGTTTATCGAAATCAATCCGGCGTTCACCAGCCAGGACTGCTCAAACTGCGGTTTTCGTCCTCCGAAAGCAGAGAGAAAAAAACTCTCCCATCGGAGGCACCAATGTCCTCACTGCGGGTTTTGTGCCCATCGGGACAAGAATTCCGCTATCCTCCAGGACAAAAAAGGTCGCGCTTTCAGCGCACTCCAAATCCTTCGCGTCCGCGCAAAGGATTTCGGTGTGGGATTGCACACCGTTCGGCTCAGACCGATAGAAGCCGTCGCGTTTACGCATACGGAGTAGTCACGCGTCGGTTCCACAGCACACGGGTTCAAACCTCCTTCTCGTCTGCTATCCCCGCGCCAGAGCGACGATGCAGATGCGGGAAGCGCCTGCCGCGCGGACGACGCTTGCGGCCTCGCGGACCGTGGCCATCGTGTTTAACACTCGGCATCATCTACCACGAAAAAGCCCCCACGCCGAGATGAATCGGTCACGGGGGCGTTCTGTTTCTGGACTAACTTGGAGAGTGTTCGCCGCAAGCAAGACAAGCGGCCTCGGAGATTCTGTCCCGTCAAGAAGAAATCACCCGTCAACAACTCCGTCAACTTGTAAATCTTATGGTCAAGCGCGTGGAGGCTCCCGCATACCTGGAAGGCGTCGTTGTCAGGGGCAAGGGGACAGGGTTACGTCGGCACGCCCAAGTACATCTCCATATCGAGGGAAGCGACGGCACGAGCGTTTATCTGGCGGCGATCTACACCAACCGACAGGAAAGAGGAGCCGTTTGCCGATCCCACCGTTTCGCGGAATGAGCCATGATGTGGGCTGATGTTTGCTCAGATCGGCTCTGAGCACGATGATGAAGCATGGCGGGCAGCGATAAGCCTATGGCCCCCTCGTCGTCAACAGCTCCGCGTGGTTCCCCTGATAGTACTCATCGCTCCTGCTCGGTCGGGCGAATAAGGATCTCGTTGACGTTGACGTGCGGCGGCTGTGTCGTTGCGTAGACGATAGCGGCAGCAATATCTTCGCTCGTCAGTGCGTTGAGAGAGCCGACCCACTGCTGCATGTCAGCCTTTACTTTGGGCACGGTGATATGCTCCAGAAGCTCGGTGGCAACCGCGCCAGGTTCAATGATGGTCACGCGGATATTGTGCTTGTAGCCCTCCTGCCGCAGCGCCTCCGAAAATCCTCCGACGGCCCACTTGGTCGCATTGTAGACTGCTGCCCCCGCCCGCGCCGTCCGGCCCGCCACAGAACTGATGTTTACGATATGCCCCGATCCCTGTTGCTCCATGAGAGGCAGGGCCGCATGGGTGCAGTACATCAGGCCTAAAATGTTCGTGTTGACCATCCGCCGCCAGTCTTCCGTGTCCGCTCCTCCAATGGGGCCAAGCAGCATCACGCCTGCGTTGTTGACCAGAATGTCCGCCCTGCCGAACTCTCTCTTTGTGCGTTCGATCATCTGACGGGCCTGCACTTCGTCGGTGACATCCACCGTCAGCGGCAGCGCTTTGCCCCCGCTCTGTTCTATGCGTTGTGCCAGGGCGTGCAGCCGATCTTCACGGCGCGCCGTAATCACGACCGCTGCCCCTTCCGCCGCGAGCGCCACGGCGGTCGCGGCTCCGATCCCCGAAGACGCCCCCGTTATAAGAGCGACTTTCCCGTCGAGCTTTCCTGCCATATGTCTGATCTCCCCACTGTCTGTATTACTGCGTTTCTCCTCGCTTTATACGTGCCACGCCTCACATCGTTCTGCAGTCTCCGTGACCTCTCGACACTCTGGGAAACGCATCCGACGTGTGCGGCGTATACGGGGTTGATGACGTTTGCGCGCAACGACGCCGAAGCAACGAAGGAGACAACGTAAGATGACCGAACCCGTGAAGGTTCTTATGGTCGTGACCAGCCACGACAAGATCGACGCACAGCACCTTACAGGCTTGTGGCTTGAAGAGTTCGCCGTGCCTTACCTGGCGTTTCGACAGGTGGGCTATGAAGTGACGGTGGCGAGCACCAGAGGAGGAGCGGTGCCTCTGGATCCCAACAGTAAGCCAACACCCGAGCAGGAGAGAGCTTGGGCCGAAGCGAGCCAGGTTCTCCAAAAGACTTTGCCTCTCGCTCAGGTAGATGCAACCCCGTACGACGCTGTTTTTCTGCCTGGCGGGCATGGCACGATGTTCGATCTGCCCGACAATTCAGACCTCCAGAAGATCCTCACAGCTTATCAGCAGGAGGGCAAAATTATCGCCGCTGTGTGCCACGGCCCCGCTGGATTCGTACATGCAAAGCGGCAAGACGGCCAGCCTCTGGTGGCAGGCAGGCGTATCACAGCCTTTACCGACGCGGAAGAGCGGGAAGTAAAGCTGGACAAGGCGATGCCTTTCCTTCTGGAGAGCACGCTCCGCGCTGAGGGTGCGGAGCTAAAAGTCGCTCCGAACTGGGCCGATCATATCGAAGAGGACGGCAACCTCATCACGGGGCAGAACCCGCAGTCAAGCGGTAGCACCGCCCAGGCGGTCATCAGGGCTATCGGAAAGCGGCACAGCCAGTCTGCCGTAGACTAAAAATAGGTTCCATAACTCCCTGCCAAGTGGATCAGGGTACTGCATACCGCTTGGTAGGGAGACTGCTCGGAGGCAAACTGTAGCCCCGAGCCATTTGCTCAGCCTTCTCTCAGGAGACAGACATGAAGATTATCGTTATTGGTGCCAGTGGAACGATAGGGCGCCCCCTCGCCGACAAGTTGTCCGAGCGTCATGAGGTTATTCGTGTGGGCAAGACGCACGGCGACTATCATGAAATAGTGGCGTTCATTTTTCGGTTCCACAGTACAGGGGTTCAAACCTCCTTCTCTTCTGCTATCCCCGCGCCAGAGCGACGATGCAGATGCGGGAAGCGCCAGCGGCGCGGACGACGCTTGCGGCTTCCCGCACGGTAGCCATCGTCGTGATGACGTCGTCGACTAGCAGGACGGACTGGTTCCAGAAGTGCGTCGGAGAGGCGGCGGCGAAGGCGCCCTGCACATTGGCGGCGCGCTCTTCCCGCGAGGTCAGGAGGGCCTGGACGGCTGTGCGCCGCACACGCCTTAGACCCCTTGTGTCCAATGGCCAAGCCCGCTCTGTGGCCAGGACGCGGGCGAGCCGTTCCGCCTGATTGAAGCCGCGTTGTCGCAGGCGGGACGGATGCAGGGGAATCGGCACGACGGCGTCGAAGAGAGGGAGCGCGGGATCGGAGCGGGATGCGAACAGCGGCGTTACAGGACTGTCGAGCGAGTGCGCCAGCATCTGCCCGAGAGGGGCGGCGAGCGCCGCTTTGCCATGATACTTGAGGTGATGAATCGCGATACGCAGCGGCCCGATGTACTGCCCCATCGCCTGCGACCAGTCGAAAGGCGGCTCGGGGCCCTGTTCGCACTCTATGCAGACGATCCGTTCTACCGGAACAGGCGCCCCGCACCGATCACACAGGGGCGGCAAAATCGGCGAGACACCCTTGCGGCACATCTCGCACAGGGCTCCTGCGGGGATCCACTCCCGACAGACCAGGCAGACCGGCGGATAGACCAGATCGAGCAGGCCGTTCCACACCTCCCGAATTGCGGTTTGTTCCATCGCCCTCTCCCACGGAGGCGCTCTCGGGGCCAGCGGCCGCATGTCGCCCCACGCTACTTTAGAAAGAACAGCAAGAGGCCGAGCGCGACCAGTAAGAGACCCACCACCAGACCTTCGTTACGCTCCAGCCAGACCAGCAAAGACTACATTGCATTGGTATACGATCATACCCTACTTGTAAGAGACTGTACTACTGCGCGATTTTGCCTTTGCCGGGAAGAGGCCCTTTTATGCGCTCGGTCGTCACTAACTTTGTTTTGGTCTCCGCGCGTTGTTCTTTCAACCTTGACGAACTGCCACCCGCTTGTTATACTCAGTGGAAGAATGTGGCGACACCAGAACGATGACAGGAACAATCTCGATGCATCAAAAACCCGTTGATCCCGCTCTTGCTCAGACACTTATCTTATCCCGTAGACCGCCGCCCCTAAAGGAGCGGCCTGCTGGGTATGTCAAGGCCCATGAATGGGCCTGTGCGGGTTGGAAGCGGGATTGATCTGTCCAACAGAAGCAAGGATCGATCTCCACAACCTGACGGAACCACCTGGTAACGCCGGACACAGCCCCATTTATGGGGCTTGCCGCCTCAGACCGCTCGTTTACGGGCGGGCCGCAAGGCGCGAAGAGGGGATCCCTTGTCACGACAAATCTGAGAGACAAGATAAGTGCTCAGACAGGGGAGATTTTTCTCTCTAAAGAGTAACCGAGGGGGAGTAGTGGAGTTGCGTTGGACGAGGGAGCGCAAGGATTAGGTAGATAGATAGTCAGCAAGACTGCGTTTGGGTTTATAGCCCGCTCCTGCTATCGACTGGAACCGCTGACTGGAAAACAGGAAACGCAGCATAGAAGATGCGTGCTTGTATCGCGGACTAATCAAATAGCGGGTTCTATGGCTCGATAAAAAGAAAGTGAGAACACGATGAATTGCGAAGATAATATGCTGATTGATCCGACGATCTTTGAGTCGCTGGAGGCGTTGGACAGCTACCTGAAGAGTGTTCGCACACGCCGCGAACAGCGCCGCGAGGCGCGCCTCCGTATCGAACATTTGTCCGCTGCCATCGCTCTTGTCAGGGAAGAAATGGACGCTGCGCAGCAGGACCATGATACGGACATTGCGACGGAGTTGGAGGGCGTTCTTGCTGAATTCGAGCGGCGTCTCATCCTGGCTTTCGCTCTTACGCCACATACCGTTGTTCAGAGCGTGCCTGCACTATCGGTTGAACCCATGCTCGCGGTAAGCCCGATCATCGCGTATGACAAAGCCTGCGCCGAAACACCTGATGTCCCAATCCCTTCGACCGAAGTGGACACTGTCGAGGAAGGAGAGGCCGCTTACGACCTGCCTGCTGCTCCCATTGTTGTTCCTACCGAAGTCAGCAAAGAGCAAGAGGAGGCATGGTTTGGCGAGATTGTGGCGCTTTCGACGCAATGGGTGGAGTTGGATAAAGAAGGGTTGCACCCGAAAGATCGCTTCCTCAACCGTCCTGCCTGTTTCCGTATGCGCTCACTCACCTGTACGCTCGCGCGAATTCAGGTGCAGGCGGAAGAGACGAGCGTGGGACCGCAGATTGAAAGGGCCGCGACGGAACTTCGTAATCGAATGGAACTTGCCCGCGTCTATGCAGGGGATAGCTGGGAAGCGCTGCCATTTGATGAGAGCGCCTGGATAGATACAGCAGATCGGCTCTCCGCAGACGCCTGGGAGGAACTGTCGGGTCTTTATACGGTCTTGGCGGAAGCTCAGGAGGCGTTTGACTGGTACGGTTATCATTGTGAAGAGCTGGGACAGGCCGCTCCGCATGGCCTCGTGAACGCAATTGGGGCGGCGCAACAGATGCTGTTCCGTGCTCTTGAAGAATACGGGGGAAGTGACCGGCTGCAAGGTGACCTTTTCGGTGGCCTGCGGGAAGCGGCGAACCATGTGGGCTTCTTGAGTTCGCTTCATGTCGATACGCCCTGGGAAGAGTTGGAAAGATTGGCGCAGACGCTGCCAACGATGTTCGCCAGGGCAAAGCGGGATGCCGAAGGCGCTCGGGAGAAGCGCGAGAAGGACGCGCGCAAAGCGGAAGCCCTCCAGCCCATGCTAAAATGGCAGGACGAAAGCAACATGCATGAACTTTCTGAGGCTGCGGTGACGGCGAAGCGTGCTAAACTACTGCCCCTGCTGGACGCCTGCATCGAGGCAAACATTCCACCCACGAACGTGCAGGTGCGAAGTGTGCTACTTAATGCCGCCCCTGTGCTCCTGAAAGACCTGTCCCACTATGCGAAATTCTTGGACGCCGTGCTGGCAGAACGCAAACGCAAGGGAATGGATCTCGTCCCTAATCTGGATGCGGAAGTTATAGAGGACGAGGCGGATCTTCACGATGATCTGGTAACGCAGAGCACTGCCTATTTGCGTCTGCTGGTGGAGAACCAGAAAGTGCTCATTCTCGGCGGTTCTGCGCGCCCGCAGGTGGCGCAGAAACTGAAAGAATTGCTCGGATGTGCGGACGTTGAATGGGCCGACAGTAAAAAGGGCGACCGCATGAACAAGTTCAAAGCGATGATTTCTCGTGCGGACCTGATAGTGGTTGTGAAGAATTTCGCGAGCCATGAGATGACGGAGAAGGGGCGTGATTGGGCGAAGGAGTATGGGAAGCTCTTTGTTCTTCTCCCTGGTGGTTACGGTGCAAATCAGATCATCAACCAGATGTATCTGCAACTCGTTCCGACGGACGCGAAGAAAAAGGTCGCCGTCATCAAACCTAAAACAGGGATGTCGTTGGTGTCAGACCTCACTCTCGCCTGAAACATGTTGTGGGATGGCGGGCTTCACCTCCCATCGCCCTCTCCCACGGAGGCGCTCTCGGGGCCCGCGGCCGAGTGTCGCCACACGCTACTTTAGAAAGAACAGCAAGACGCCGAGCGCGATCAGTAAGAGACCCACCACCAGACCTTCGTTACGCTCCAGCCAGGCCAGATGGAGCATCTCCAGCCCATGCAGCGCCAGCCAGACTAGCAAAGACATGATCGCCACAGTCGTCGTCGCCATCATCAGGCTGATCAGCAGCAGCAGCGGCCAGGAGAGCGCGGAGGCGGCCACGTAGACAGAAAGCAGGTCGAGGCACGGGGAGAGCGTCATTCCCAACACCAGGACTCCCATCACCGAGGGCGCGGAGCCAAGCCGCTGCGCCAGTGTCGTCGGGGAGTGACCCGCGTGACTGTGTCCGGCCGGAGCCGCGTCATGGTCGTGCACGGGATCGGGAGCATGGGCGGGATGTTGGCAGCCGGTCGAACGTCCCCGCAAGGCCGGATAGACGAAATAGAGCCCGAGCAGGATCAGAACACTGCCTGTCGCGGCGTGTTCCGCCTGGGGCGGAATGGCGCGCTGCAGTCCTTTGCCGACACTCGCGACCAGCAGGCCCAATATCGTCGTCAGCAGGGCATGGCCAGTTCCGGCCAGCATTGTGACAAGCAGGGTGCGCCGCATCGGCCATCGCTTCGCCCGACCCACCAGGGCAAAGGCCAGCCAGTGAGACGGAATCAGCGCATGGAGTGCGGCTATCGTAAGCGTCCCGAACAGCAAGGCCGGAAACGACGGATCCTTCAGGTGATTCATTTCGCTTTCTAAAATGGGAGAGGCAGCCCCTGGCTTCGGCGCTGGCTCGCAGGCGTCTGGTTAAAAAACACCCTCGCCCCGACAAAGCGTCTGGTTCTGCGGGGCATCGCCTGCAACATAGATTATATCTCAGAAAGCGCGCAAATAGGAAATTTCCGAAATAGGGACGGGCTATTCGCTGCGGCCCGCGTCGGCTCTGGGCGCTCTTGGTGCCTTCGCGTCGGCAGGGCCAGGGTCGGATGCGCTTGGGCGAAGTAGTTCCTGTGGGTCGGTCTTCCCCGCACCCATAGCAGGGCGCAGCAGGACTTCGGGACCGTCGGCGGTAGAACAGGATGCACGCAAGAGCTGTTCGCCGGAACGGGCCAGCGCCAACTTCTGCTGTATCGCCTCCCGACAGGCGGCCGCCGCCTGCTGTACCGCCGGGTCTTGACCAGACTCCTCGCCACGCGCCCCTCTGTCCAAAATAGGCAAAAGAGCCACCGACTTCGTGCTGCGAAATTCGGTTTTGATCGAGCTCTGGCCTACACAGGCCATGACATGGAGGAGCCCGAGAATAGGCGAATTTGCCTGAACACTGGCCCTGATACCGAAGAAAGGTAAAGGTCGTCAAGTGCTGCGATACCCTGCGGAAAAGCTTGCTTCGGCCCTTGTTACGAGCGATGCCTTCTTCAACACGGGCCATAAGTTCCGCCAACAGGGCATCCTTATCCGAGGAGACAAGTTCCGTCGGTGCGCTAAACGTTTCGGACGTCTCGGGTGCAACGAGAGGCGCATGGACAGGAGTCGTCTCTGCTGGTTCGGTTCGTAGCATCACGATGCTGCTCCTTCGTCTGGGCGGCAAGGGGAAATGCTGGCCAGGATCGACTATACTATTCGACAGATCATCGCAGTTTTCATTTCAGGATCGAGACCAGAGCCGTCTATAACATCAGGGCACGAACAGGGCAGAGAGTCCGGACTGCGTAACGAGACAGAACAGATCAGTAGACGCGAGCCGCGAGGAGGCAGCAGAGTATGTTGAAGCAGGAGCAGGGGGAAGAGGCGGAGAGCGAAGTCACGCCTACGCGCCGCACGTGGATCTCGTTCCGCGCGCGTAAAGCGGTCACCGATTTGGCGAATACCGACGACCTGCGGGCCGTCGGTGCGCTGACGGAAGCGCTCGCGCTTGGTGAGCCCTCTTACTCGCTGGTCGTCTCGGTGCTGACCCGTCTTCTGCCCCGCCTGCAGCCTTCGGATGCGGAGATGCTGACCGACGCGCAGCGGGCACGCCTGCAGCGCACCCTGCGGCAGAGCGCCGACCGCCTCGTCTTCTGGCGCTACAACCCGCACTTCGCTGCGGTCCTGCGCCGCGCCCTGACCACTCTGGACGCCCTGCCGCCCGAGGAACAGGCGGCAGGAGCGGAAAGCCTCGAACGCACCGAGGCACACCCGCACCATGTGGAGGCCCTTCTGGAACAGTTCCAGGCTGCGGTCCGCCAGCGTCAGAAAAACACCCTCACCATCGGCGCAAGCGCGTCCCTGGCCGCTGGCTCTGCGGTCGGAAACCTTGTCGCCCAGACGCTGACCCATCAACAGGGGAATACGCCTCTGCTGGGCATCGCGATCGGCTCGATGGCCATCACCTTCGCCTATACGTTCCGAGGACTGTCTCGCCTCAAGGCGATGATGAATGAGCTCGCCGGTGCCGATGATCTGCGCGTCGTCGGCCCCCTTCTCGAAATCGCCTCCATCGAGGACGGTCATGCCAACACTATGGCGGCACACCTCCTCACCCGTCTGCTGCCGCGCCTGAAGGCCAGTGACACTTCGCTGCTGACGGAGTCGCAGCACGCCGCGCTCGGCCGCACCCTCACCCGTAACGTCAAGAATGCGGACTTCCTCATCGCGGCCCTCGCGGCTCTGGAACAGGTGGGCGACGGCAGGGCGCTTCCGGTGGTGGAGAGCCTGGCGTCCGGCCGGGTCGTGACGGCGGACCCCTTCAGAGTGCGCGGGGCGGCGCAGGACTGCCTTCCCTACCTGCAAACGCGTTATGCCCAGCAGCAGGCGAGCCAGACCCTCCTGCGCGCCTCCGCTCTCTCGGAAGCTCCCACCGATACGCTCCTCAGACCGGCGCAGGGCGTCGCGGACACGGAGCCAGCGGAACTGCTGCGGCCGGGAACACCTGTTGAAGAGAGCAAGGGAGAGCAGAGCCACCACGAGTTCAGATCGTCTCTCGCGGCCTTCTCCGGTGATTCGCTCGTGCCGGTTCGGCGTTAACAGCCGGGGGCTTTACTTTTTCCCATCGGCCGAACTTTCGTCGCTGCAGTAGACATCGAGTTCCAATGTCAGGTCGCGTTCGGCCAGAAGCGCCATCAACTGCGGCGAAAGCGATCCCCCGCTCCACTCCTTCAGATGGATGCCACAGAAGATGTCGTGGGGGAACCTTTTCAGTGCTTCCCATATCGCAAGATCAGACGAGACGCTGACGAGCAGGCGGTGCAGATGTTCTTCGAGTGTGCCGGACTCCTCTGGCGCAGAGCTGAGATGCCACCGGCCCGTCTTGGCGATGCGCCGATAGCGCGCTGGGCAGTCGATCCCCTTTGCGATGAGACATTGTCGGTTCGCAACCTAGCTGCGCAGAGATCTGATCGGGGTCGAGATCGTCGCCGCAGATCCTTAAAGTCACCTTGACACGGTCAAAATTTCCGCCTGCTATCCAGATAAGGTCTCCCACAGGGACCGTAGGCGGATCCGGCAGTTCTGGCTCGTCCATAATCCTCCTGCAAACGCATCGATCATCGGTACGCCAAGTACCTTTTGGTCCTCTATCGTATCCAGGATCGCGGCGCTAAATGGGTCACAACTCCTATAGGGCGTAGATGTCGCTATATTTGGTGGTGAGATAGGTCATGTAGGCCCGCGAGGAGAGCGGCTTGCCGGTGGCTTTCAGGACCAGCTCCTTCGGCAGGTATTTCGAGCCGTAGGCGTGCACGTTGGTACGCAGCCAGCCGAGCAGAGAAGCGAACTCGCCGCGCTCGATCTGCGCGTCAAGATCAGGCAGCGCCGCTTTGGCGGCTTCCCAGAGCTGGGCGGAGAGCAGGTTACCGACGGAGTAGGTCGGGAAGTAGCCGATAAGCCCGCACGACCAGTGGACATCCTGCAGGACGCCCTCGGCATTGTTGGGAGGGGTGACGCCGAGATACGCCTCCATTTTGGCGTGCCAGGCGGCGGGCAGATCCGCAACGGCGAGCGCACCGGTCAGCAGGTCGCACTCCAGTTCGAAACGCAGGAGCGTGTGCAGGTTGTAGGTCACCTCGTCGGCTTCGACACGAATAAGCGAGGGAGTGACCTTGTTGATGGCCCGATAGAAGGCTTCGGCGTCGGAGTGCGCCAGCGCGTCGGGGAAGTGGGCCTGCAGTTGCGGGAAGATCCAGCGACAGAAGCCGCGGCTGCGCCCGACCAGATTCTCCCAGAGCCGGGACTGGCTCTCATGTATGCCCAGTGACGCGCCTCCCGCCAGCGTCGTCGCCTCGTAGGCCACGGGGGAGCCCTGTTCGTACATCGCATGACCGGCTTCGTGCAGGGAAGCGTAGAGAGACTGATTGAGGAACTTCGGGTCGAAGCGGGTGGTGATCCGGACATCGTCGCGGGAGAAGTTGGCGCAGAACGGATGTTCGGCAATATCCTGACGACCGCGTGTCAGATCGTAGCCGATGGCGGCGACGACCGACAGGGTCAACGCCTTTTGCTGCTCCGTGGGGAAATCGCCATGCAAGACGCTGTCGTCCACCGGTCGCTTGCTATGGGCGATGGCGTGGGTCAGCGCGACCAGGTCCGGCTTTAGCTCCGCGAACATAGCAGCGACATCCGCCGTGGTGGTGCCGGGCTCGTAGTTCTCGATCAGCGCATCGTAGATATGGTCTTTGTAGCCCAGACATTGCGCCGATTGACGCGTGAGGTCGAGCATTTTTTCTAAAACCGGCGCGAACATGGCGAAGTCGTCGGCATGTCGCGCCCGTGCCCAGACATCCTGCCCAATGGCGGTATGGCGCGCGATCTCCGTGACCAGTTCCAACGGCAGCTTGGTCGCCTTGTCGAACTCGCGGCGGGCGACCCGCACCATACGGAGATCGTCGCTGTCGTCGGGCTGTCCGGCGACTTCCGCCTCGGCGCCTGCCAGCAGACTGCCGAGCTTGTCGGAGGTCGAGAGCTCATGCAGGAACCCGCCGAGGGTCGCCATCTGTTCGGAGCGCGCTATCGCCGCGCCGGAGGGCATATAGGTCTGTTGGTCCCAGCCCAGTAAACCGGCGGCCTGGCCCAGACGCGAGATCGTCGCGATCTGAGCCTTGAACTGTTGCAAACTATCGCTCATGGAGTCTCCCAAAAATTAAGATAGCCCAATATACCCCACAACCTCCGGTTTGCCGAATCTGCCTCTTTTGCAGGCGGGACGGCGACACAGGTATGGCAGGCAAAACAAGTAGACGAAATAGTAGAATAGGTAGACATAAGTATTTGACAAGGGCATTTCCACGTGGTAAAATAGAGGTGTGTCTACGCAACGGGAAAGTGTGAAACGAAAGGGGTTCAGGCTGTTATGAAACGCCTAACAAAGAAAGATTTGGCCCTCTCCATGCAGGCGTCGGGACGCACGGTCGAAGAGATCGCGCAGACGCTCAAATGTACGCCCAGCTACGTCGCCAACCTCCTCATCGCTTCCGGGAAGCCGAGCGACTACAGCGATCTCTATACCAGCAGTATCGCGCAGAACGCCTATGCGCGCATGTTCAACGGGGTGCTGCGTTTCAAAGATGTGCAGGCCGCGCAGGACTCGGTCAGCCGCATCGACGCCCTGTTTCATCAGTTCGAGGCCGAGCACGACCGCCGCGGTCAGCATCAGGCGCAGCTCATGGCGCTGATCGGCAAAAACCGCGCCGAGGGGATCGGTAAGATGGCGGAGGCGAAGGTTTTCGCCGAGTGGCTTATCTCGCATCTCGATACGGCCTCTGCGGTCGCCTGCAATTACGAAGCGCCAAAGCAGAGAGAGCGCGGCACCGCAGAGAAAGAGAGCGACTACTCGCAACTCTCCCTCTACGACGCCGTGCTCGCCTTCACGTAACGAGACGGGCGGCTACCAGCCTCGGGTCGCCATCAGCTCGTTTTCGGGCAGGATTCGGATGTCGAGGCCGGGCATCGCTTCACCGAGGCCGGTCGAGATCTCGGCCAGATAGGCCGGGTCGTTATAGTGAGCGACTGCGTCCACGACGGCGCGGGCGCGGCACTTTGGATCGGAGGACTTGAAGATCCCGGATCCGACAAAGACCGCCTCCGCGCCTAACTGCATCATCAGCGCGGCGTCGGCGGGCGTCGCGACGCCGCCTGCGGAGAAGTTCGGCACCGGCAGGCGTCCGAGGGTATGCACTTCGAGCACCAGTTCGTACGGCGCCTGCATCTCTTTCGCCGCCACCATCAGCTCATCGACCCGCAGGGTCTGAATGCGCCGGATCTCCCGCATCAGCGTGCGCATATGGCGCACCGCCTCAACGACGTTCCCGGTTCCCGCCTCGCCCTTGGTGCGGATCATCGCCGCGCCCTCACCGATACGGCGCAGCGCCTCGCCCAGATTACGGCAACCGCAGACGAACGGAACTTTGAAGGCAAGCTTATTGACATGGTTTTCTTCGTCTGCCGGGGTCAGCACTTCGCTCTCATCGACGTAATCGACGCCAAGCGCTTCGAGAATCTGCGCCTCCACAATATGCCCAATACGGCACTTCGCCATAACTGGGATCGTCACCGCCGCCATGATGTCCTTAATCATCTTCGGGTCGGACATGCGCGATACGCCGCCATCCCGACGGATATCGGAGGGCACACGCTCAAGAGCCATGACTGCTGTCGCTCCCGCTTCCTCCGCGATCACAGCCTGTTCGACATTGGCGACGTCCATGATCACGCCGCCCTTGAGATTCTCCGCCAACCCTACCTTCGTCCTCCACGTGGACTTCTGCGTCTCATAAGTACTCATAATTCCGGCTCTCTCCTCATCCCGCCACCGGGCTTTGTCGGCAATCCTTGAAAACCATTATACCTTGAAACCGATCTCTCCGCCCCGAAAGGTCTCCACTTGTGGTACGAACAGGACGGCAGATGAATTCCGGGTATATTGTCTGTATGATGAGATGGATAGCCGCCAGTCGCTTCGTCCGAAGGATGATCCGGCGAAGCCGCGTAGCGAGGGGTGATAACCCCTTGACAGCAGGAGAATCCCATGCCCTTTTCACATCATCGAACCTTTTATAACACCGCAGACATCGTCCTTTTGGACGGTACGATCACCCCAACGACGGTGACTCTGACCTCAACGAACTGGGGCAGGACGTCATGCTATCGGCTCCATAACGCGGGGACCGCGACGGTGAGGATAAAGGAAGTACGGCTGTTCTCGCTGCCGCATGCGTGGCCTGCGGAGACATGTCTCTATGGCGAAGGCTTTCAGATGCTCAATCAGACCGGAGGCACTCTCGGCAGCCCTGTGGCTCTTACCACATTAACGGATGAAAAGCACTATAAACTGCCGCAGACACATGGCGCGACGACCTTCTATGGGCTGCTGACCCTGACGCCACCTAAACAAGCGACACATCTCTATGCCTTCTCCTCCTGCCAACGCTTCAGCGGCAAGTTCTGCCTCTATCCCGACCGCCTCGACGCGATTGTCGATACCGAAGGGCTTGCGCTCGCGCCAGGAGCGACATGGGATCTGGAAGAGGTCGCGGTGCTCACTGGCGATGATCGGGCCCAACTGCTGGCGTCGCTTGCTGCCGACATTCGCCGCAACCATCCGCCGCTCCATTTCAAAGCACCGCCGACTGGCTGGTGCTCCTGGTACTGCTTCGGGCCGGATGTCACGGAGAAGCAGGTGCTGGACAATCTGGACACCATCGCAACGTCGGTGCCCGAACTGCGCTATGTGCAGATCGACGACGGCTACCAGAGCGCGATGGGCGACTGGCTGGAGACCGGTAAAGCGTTTGGAGGCGGGGTGCAGGGCGTACTGAAAAAGATCCGGGAGCGCGGTTTCGAGCCTGCCATCTGGGTCGCGCCGTTCATAGCGGAGGCCGCCTCGCAGGTGTTTCAGAACCATCCCGACTGGTTTATCAAAGACGCGGAAGGCAATCCCCTGCCTTCGAACAAAGTGACCTTCGGAGGCTGGCGGCATGGCCCCTGGTACGCGCTCGATGGCACCCATCCCGAAGTCCAGCAGCATCTGGAGAGCGTCTTTCTTACGATGCGACAGGAGTGGGGCTGTACCTACTTCAAGCTGGACGCCAACTTCTGGGGCGCGATGCACGGCGGGCACTTCTATGATCCCCATGCAACCCGTATCGAGGCCTATCGGCGCGGGATGGCCGCCATCTTGCGCAGCGCGGGCGACAGCTTCCTTCTCGGCTGTAATCATCCGATCTGGCCTTCGTTCGGGCTGATCCACGGCTCGCGCAGCTCCAACGACATCGATCGTGACTGGATCGTCGTGTCGCAAACCGCCCGTGAAAACCTCTCCCGCAACTGGCAGAATGGGCAACTCTGGTGGAACGATCCGGACTGCCTCCTGCTGACGGGGGCGCTGACCGAGGACGAGTTCCGCTTTCATGCCACCGTGCTCTACGCCACCGGCGGGATGCTGCTCTCCGGCGACGATCTGACCCATCTTCCTCCGGAACGCCTGGCCATTCTGAAGAAACTGCTGCCCCCGACCGGAGTCGCCGCACGCTTCGAGGACGAAACTCTGCGTGTCGGTAGGGTCACCCTGAAGGATCGCGAAATGCTCTGCCTATTCAACTGGGAAGAGACGCCGCAATCTCTCTCCACGCGCCTGCCACGCCCCTGCCGTCTCCAGGACTACTGGACCGACGAAGACCTGGGAACACACCACGGAGTTTTCGAGACCGGCCCAATGCCACCGCACTCCGCCCGCCTGCTCGTGTGCCACACCTGAGTTGCTGGCTAACGCACGAGGCTGACTACATTTCGCGACGCCACTGCATGGCGGAGATGAGGGTCGCCTGGTCCGCATAGTCCAGGTCGCCGCCTGCAGGGAGGCCGTGCGCGATCTGGGTCACTTTGACACCCAGTGGTTTCAGGCGGTTGGCGAGGAAAAGGGTGGTCGTCTGGCCCTCCGTGGTCGGATTGAGGGCCAGAATCACCTCCTGTACCCCGTCCGCGACACGGGGGAACAGCTCGCGAATCTTCAGCATATCGGGCGTGATGTTGTCCATCGGCGAGATAAGGCCCTGTAGGACATGGTACAGCCCCTTGTAGTCGTTGGTCTTCTCGATGGCGATCAGGTCACGGGTTTCGGCGACGATACAGAGCTGCGTGGGATCGCGTTTGGGGTCGCGGCACACTTCGCAAAGATCCTGATCCGTAAAGTTGGAGCAGACTTTGCAGAGGCGGATGTTCTCCTTGACGGCCTCGATCGCTTCGGCCAGTTGTCGCGCCTCCTCTTTGGTCTGGCGCAGGATATGGAACGCCATTCGCTGCGCCGATTTGGGGCCGATACCCGGCAGACGTTCCAACTCCGCCACCAGTCGCGCCAGCGGTTTCGCATAGTGAAGCATAAGGTGTGACTTCCTCGATGGGTTCGTTCGCGACTAGCCGAGCAGGCCGGGCGGCAGGTTCAGGCCTTCCAGCGGGCCAGTGATGTCTTTCATGCGGGACTCCTGCTCGGCGCTTGCGCGGCTGGAGGCGTCCTTGGCGGCAGTGATAATCAGGTCTTCCAGAAGATCGACTTCGGCTGGATCCGCGACGGAAGGGTTGATCTTGATGCCGACGAGGTGGCCCAGGCCGTTGACCGTCACGGTCACCATGCCCCCGGCCGCATTCGCCTCGATCCGCATATTGGGCAGGTCGTTCTGCAGTTTCGCGGCGTCGTCCTGCTTCTTCTTCGCCGATTCCATCAGTTTGGAAAGGTCGCCCATGCCTCCGGGCATACCGGGTAGTCTTCTCATTATGTCGATTCTCCTTTGGTTGTTATAGGGTGTAGACGCTGCTGCGCTCAGAGCGGTTCCGTGCTGACGATTTCGCCCTGAAAAATATTGAGAGCGTCTTCCAGGAGCCCTATTTCAGCGACGGGCGGCGGAGCAGCGGGCGCCTTTACGGGAGGCGGCACAGGGACGGCGGGTGCGGTTTCCTCGGAGGCGGTGTTGCGCGGAGCGGGGTTTCCCAGTGGTACAGGGGACGTGACCGGCATCTGGAAATCGGCGATGCGCGTGGGAGCACTGGGCGTGGAGATCGGGGCGTCGAGCAAGGTCTCCATCTTAGGCACGGGGCTGGCAGCGGGGCGGGGCTGGCCTATCAGGATGCAGCGCAGCCGATGCCCCTCCGTGTTCAGAGCCTTGTTGATGATCTGTTCGACCCGCTGGCGGCCCTTCTCATTGTTCTGGATACGATCTCGCGCGAACGAATCCCGGAAGGCCAGCACGATAAAGCGACCCTCCAGATCGGTGACTTCAGCGTCTTTGAGGAAGGGATGCCCCGACGGTAAAGACTTCTCGAACACTTTGAGAATACGCGGCCAGGCCCGCTGCAGCACTTCCAGGGTCATCTCCTCCGCAAAACGGTTCTCCGGCGGGGCGGCCACTTCTTGTGTCACCGCCGCAACGGGCGAAGGCGTCGGCGTCGGGACAGAGGGCTGCCCTGCAGGGAGGGACGTCGGCAGGGAGGACTTCTCCTGGTACGGGCGAGGATCTGCCGCCTGCACCAGTGGCTCCTCCACCGCTTCCGGCTCGACGACGGCCCGGTCGATGTAGAGATGCGTCGCGGAGGGTGGGGCCGGTCTTGGCACCAGCGCGGGCGTCGCGGCCAGCGGCGCTTCGGAAGGGCGCTGCGGCGTCGGGCGCACGACGCGGGCGACCGCCTGATTTTCCAGGGCGGCAGGCAGACCGAGGCTCTGCGGGGCGGTCAGCAGGCGCAGCAGCGTGCTCTCCAGCAACCAGCGATGCTGATTGGTAAAGCGGATCTCGCGCTCGGCGGCGGCAAGAATGCTCATCATGGCCAGAAGCGCGGGGGGATCAAACAGCGCCGCCTGCGGGGAGAGGAGCGCCAGCCGCTCCGCGCCCAGTTCCTGGGCCGCCGCCTGTTTGGCCCCGGCGGAGATCAGCATCAGGTCGCGCAGATGGCCCTGAAGGGCGGTCAGCAGTTGACGGGCGTCTTTGCCGCTGTCGATGAGCTCCCCGGCGACGGTCAGCGTCTCGTCCCAGCAGCCCCGCGCCAATATCTCCGTGACCCGCGCCAGCGTCTCCTGCCCGACGGTGCCCAGCGCCTTCTGTACGGTCGCCGCCGTGACATGGTTGTCGGAGTAGGCGAGCACCTGCTCCAGCAGCGAAAGCGCATCCCGCCATGACCCTTCGGCGGCGCGGGCGATCGCCTGCACCGCCTCCGGCTCCGCTGTATAGCTCTCTGCCGAAACGACTTTCTGCACGGAAGCCGCGAGATCGTTGAGTGTGCCGCGCTTGAACTGGAACTGCTGGCAGCGGGAGCGGATCGTGATGGGAACTTTGTGGTATTCGGTCGTCGCCAGAATGAAGATCACAAGGGCGGGCGGCTCTTCCAGCGTCTTCAGCAGGGCGTCGAACGCCTTCGCCGAAAGGTCATGCACCTCATCGATGATATAGACTTTGTACCGCGCTTCGCCGGGGGCATACTGGACGTTTTCGATGATCTTTTCGCGCACATCGTCGATGCCGGTCTCGGAGGCGGCGTCCATCTCGACCACATCCATGCAGTGGCCGTCCCGAATACTGACGCAGAGCCGACAGACGCCGCACGGCTCCGGACTGGGGCCGTCCTGATCCACGCAGTTCATCGCGCGGGCGAGCAGCCGTGCTGTCGAGGTCTTGCCACAGCCCCGGGCTCCGTAAAACAGGTAGGCCTGGGAGGTGCGTCCGGAGCGGATGGCGTTCTGGAGGGTGGTCGTGACCGCCTCCTGCCCCATCAGTTCTCCGAAAGACTGCGAGCGATATTTACGATAGAGGGCGACGTAGGCCATAGTAAAGGTGAGGGAAAAACGTCTAAAGAAGTAGAAGGAGGGATGAGGGAAGGCCCAGGCCCTCGATCTCATCCCTCTTTCCGGAGTTGCTGAATGCGACGCTCAGAGCCGGGTTGAAGAACACACGTGGAGGTCAAACTTAGTGATGCTTCCTTCCGGATCTGACACGGTTCGTCAGCCGACCACTGCGCCTGACCCGGCTCTCAACGCCGCATTCCGTACAGAACTTATTATACCAAATTCCGGCCCGAATCGCAAATGCCGACGCAGATTTTTTCACCACCCGCTGCGCTAGAGGCACTGAGGTTGCCGTAGCCCCAGCCTTCTGATGACGGTTTAGTGTCGAATGACGATTTTGCCGAAGTGAGCACCGCTCTGCAGGTACTCCAGGGCCTGCGGCGCTTCCGCGAAGGGAAAGACGCGGTCGATGATCGGCTCGAGGCGGTTTTGCGCCATTGCGGCCAGCATACGCTCGAACATGGCAACGGAGCCAACGTAGATGCCGTTGACGCGCAGGCTGCGCCCGACGATCAGGAATGGATCGATCTTCGACTCGAACCCGGTCAGTATGCCGATAGCGCTCACCGTACCGCCAAAGCGGGTCGAACGCAGCGACTTTTCCATCGTGCCTCCGCCGCCGACTTCGATGACATGGTCTACCCCACACCGGCCTGTCAACTCCCAGACCGCCTTATCCCAGTCGGGTACGGATTTGTAGTTGACGGTTTCGTCCGCTCCCAGGGCGCGGGCGCGTTCCAGCTTGGCGTCGCTGGACGAGGTGAGGATCACTTTCGCCCCGACCATTTTGGCAAACTGCAGACCAAACATCGAGACGCCGCCGGTGCCGAGCAGCAACACCGTTTCGCCGGGGGCGAGTTTCGACTGCTCGAATAGCGCGTTCCAGAGCGTCAATGCGGCGCACGGCAAGGTGGCCGCCTGCTCATAGGTCAGGTAGTCGGGCAGACGCACCAGACTCTCCGCCGGCACGGCGACAAACTCCGCCAACATCCCGTCCACAGCCCCGCCCATCGCCGATTCATGCACCGTGCTGCGCATATCGCCGGCCAGCCAGTTCAGAAAGAAGTTCGCCGCGACTCTATCGCCGATGCCGACGCGCGTGACGCCTTCACCGACTGCCACGACCTCCCCAGCTCCATCCGACAGCGGCACGATCGGTCGCTTCTGCCGCGGATTCTGCGCCAGCATCAGATCGCGATAGTTGAGCGAGGTCGCTTTCACCCGCACCAGCGCCTGTCCTGGCCCCGGAGTCGGCGCCTCCCTCTCGACCAGCTTCCATCCCGCAGGCCCCTCCGCCGACTGGCTCTCATAAACTTGCATGTTAATTCTCCGTGAACGGCTCTATTCGCCATTCAGACCCGATGACTGAGGAGGACCTTGTATGTAGTGCGACCAACATCATAGTTAAACCACTAATCCGACGGATCCGAGTTCAGCCAGCCAGCGTGGGATAGTCAGTGTAGCCTTTTGCACTGCCGCCGTAGAAGGTCGCATGATCCGGCGCATTGAGAGGCGCCTGGCTCGCGAGACGCTGCGGCAGATCGGGATTGGCCAGGAAGGGCACACCGAAAGCGACCAGGTCGGCGGCTCCCGATGCGATGGCGGCGTCGCCGGTCTCCCGCGTGTAGCCGCCGTTGACGATTAGCGGACGCTGGAACACTTGACGAATGGCTGCGGTGACCGGCGTTCCTGCATCGCCGACCGTCTCCACAACATGGAGATAGGCCAGGCCGTAGTCGTTCAGCCCCTGCGCGACCTGTGTAAAGGTCGCGAGGGGATCGGAGTCGGACATATCATTGAAGGGATTGACAGGCGAGAGACGCACCCCGACTTTGCCGCCGCCCCATACCGACGTGACCGCGCAGGTGACTTCGTTGAGGAAGCGGGCGCGGTTCTCGGCCGAGCCGCCGTAATCGTCGGTGCGCTGGTTGGAGCCGTCGCGCAGGAACTGATCGATCAGATAGCCGTTCGCGCCGTGGATCTCAACGCCATCGAAATTGGCTTCCTTCGCATAGGTGGCTCCCTGTGCATACTGGCCCACGACCTCCTTGATCTCTTTGACAGTCAGCGCCCGGGGGGTCGCGAAGGGCTCCATGCCCTGCCCCGTAAAGGCCTCGCCTTTCGCAGCAATGGCAGACGGCGCGACCGGCTGCTGCCCGTTCATCAGCGTGGGATGCGCGATCCGCCCCACGTGCCAGAGCTGAAGCCAGAGGCGTCCCCCCACCGCATGAACGGCATCCGTGACCTTGCGCCACCCGGCCGTCTGCTCCGGCGTATGGATGCCCGGCGTACCCGGATAGGCGATACTGAGCGGCGACACCTGCGTGGCCTCCGTAATGATCAGACCTGCGCTGGCCCGCTGGGCATAGTAGGTCGCCATCAGGTCGGTAGGCACATGGCCCTCACCGGCACGGTTGCGCGTCATGGGCGCCATCACGATTCGGTTCGGCAGTTCATGGCCCGCCAGGGTGATCGGCGTAAACAGGTTCTTTGTCGTCATGTCGGTTCTCTCCTTCACTCGCTCGTTTTTCGCGTCCTCTTCTTCCCGTTGACAGGCGTCTTCGAGAGAAGCCAACTCGT
Source organism: Chthonomonadales bacterium (assembly GCA_038217285.1). GTDB lineage: Bacteria > Armatimonadota > Chthonomonadetes > Chthonomonadales > Chthonomonadaceae > JANXLO01. The sequence continues at coordinate 93 of JBBQPO010000081.1, read as the reverse complement.
TACTGTCTAGCCTGGAGCGACAGGCTCGGGCGATCCCCGAAAGACGCCTTCCAGAGCGGTCAGGATATTCTTGCCCTGTTTGCGTAATGTCGA